>NZ_JAOPWR010000542.1 GCF_025965585.1 Pseudonocardia sp. | reverse complement strand
GCCGAGGACGACGGCGCGCCCGCCCGCGCCCGGACCGCCCGGCCCCGGACCGCCCAGCCCCGCCCCGCGAAGCGCGGCGACGATGCCGATGACGTCGGTGTTGTCGGCGAAGCGCCGTCCGTCGGTGAGCACGAGGGTGTTGGCGGCGCCGACGGCCGCGGCCGTCGACGAGACCTCCTCGGCGACGCCGAGGACGACGCGCTTGAGCGGCATGGTCAGCGACAGCCCGGCCCAGCCGCAGCCCAGCCCGGCCACGAACCCGGCCAGCCCGGCCTCGTCGCACTCGTGGAGGTCGTAGCTCCATCCGTCGAGGCCGAGCGCCCGGTAGGCGGCGGTGTGCAGGACGGGGGAGAGCGAGTGGGCGACTGGGGAACCCAGGACGGCGGCACGCATCGGGTCAGTATGGCCGTCGCCGCTGAGGCAGGATGCGGATCATGCCGCTCGCCCGTCTGCTGGTGGCCAACCGTGGCGAGATCGCCGTCCGGGTGCTCGACGCGGCCGCCGACCTCGGGCTGGCCGCCGTCGTCGTGCGGGCCGCCGACGAGCCGGGGGACGGCCGAGCGCTCCCCGGCCGCGGCCCCGCCGCCTACCTCGACGCGGAGGCGCTGGTCGCCGCCGCGGTCGCCACCGGCTGCGACGCCGTCCACCCCGGCTACGGCTTCCTCGCGGAGGACGCGGGGTTCGCGCGAGCGTGCGTGGCGGCCGGGCTGACCTGGGTCGGGCCGTCGCCGGAGCTGCTCGACCTGTTCGGCGACAAGGCCGCCGCCCGCGCCCACGCCGTCGCGCTGGGGGTGCCGGTGGCCGCGGGAACGGGGGCGGTCGACCTCGCCGGGGCACGGGCGTTCGCGGCCGGGATCGAGGGCCCGGTGATGGTGAAGGCCGTCGGGGGCGGCGGTGGTCGCGGGATGCGGGTGGTGGCGCCCGGGGAGGACATCGGGCCGGCGTTCGAGCGCTGCCGGTCGGAGGTGGGCGGGGACGTCCTCGTGGAGGAGCTGCGGGTCGGGGCCCGCCACGTGGAGGTGCAGCTAGTCGGCGACGGTCAGCGCGTCGTGGCGATGGGCGACCGCGACTGCAGCGTGCAGCGCCGCCGGCAGAAGCTCGTCGAGATCGCCCCCGCCGGTGACGTGCCCGCCGGGCTCCACGAGGCCGCGGTCCGGCTCGCCGCCGGCCTGCGCGGCGTCGCCACCGCGGAGTTCCTGGTGGATGCGGCCGGGTTCGTGTTCCTCGAGGTCAACCCCCGGATCCAGGTGGAGCACACCGTCACCGAGGAGGTCACCGGCGTCGACCTCGTCGCGGCCCAGCTGCGGATCGCCGGCGGGGCGACGCTCGCCGGCCTCGTCCTGGACGCCGCGCCCGTACCGCGCGGCAGCGCCGTCCAGGTGCGCGTCAACGCCGAGACGCTCACCGCCGACGGCGAGGTGCGCCCGGGTGCGGGCACGCTGACGCGGTTCGCGCCGCCGTCCGGGCGCGGGATCCGGGTCGACACGGCCGCCCGGGTCGGCACGGTCGTCGACCCCCGGTACGACCCGCTGCTGGCCAAGCTGGTCGTGAGCGGCGCGGACCGTCCCACGGCGGTCGCCCGCGCGGCCCGCGCCCTCGCGGCGTTCGAGCTGGACGGGGTGGCCACGAACCGGGGCCTCCTCGCGGCGATCCTGGCCAGTCCCGGCCTCTCGGCGGCGACCACGACGTTCGTCGACGACCATCGGGTGGAGCTCCTGGCTGCGGCCGAAGCACGGCACAGCGACGCCCCGCCGCCCGGGGCGACCCCGCCTGGCGCCTCCGCGCGCGCGGAGCACCAGGCCGATGGCTCGCTCCCGGAGGGCTCGGTCGGCGTGCGCGCGCCGCTCGCGGGCGTGGTGGTGGAGGTCGTCGCCGCGGGCGAGCTGCTCGCCGGGCCGGTGGCCGTGCTGGAGTCGATGAAGATGGAGCATCCCGTCGCCGCTTCGGGGCGGGTGGTGCGCGTCGCGGTCGCGGTGGGCGACGTCGTGGCGGAGGGCGACCTGCTCGCCGTCGTCGACCCCGCCGACGCCCCGGACGGCCCGGCCGGGACCGAGGAGATCGACCCCGATCACGTCCGCCCCGATCTCGCCGAGGTCCTCGCGCGGCGCGCCGCCCTGCTCGACGACGCCCGCCCCGAGGCCGTCGCCCGCCGCCGGCGCACCGGGCAGCGCACCGCCCGGGAGAACGTCGAGGACCTCTGTGACCCGGCCACGTTCCGCGAGTACGGCGGCCTCGTCGTGGCCGGGCAGCGCCGCCGCCGCACCCTCGACGACCTCATCGCCCGCACCCCCGCCGACGGCCTGGTCGGCGGCATCGGCGAGATCGACGGGCGGCGCTGCGTGGTGGCCGCCTACGACTACACGGTGCTCGCCGGCACGCAGGGCTTCCAGGGCCACCGCAAGACCGACCGGCTCATCCACCTCGCGCAGCGCCACCGCCTGCCGTTCGTGCTGTTCGCCGAGGGCGGCGGCGGGCGGCCGGGCGACACCGACCACGTGACGGTCTCGGGCCTGGAGCTGACGACGTTCGCCGGGTTCGCGCGGCTGTCGGGCACGGTGCCGGTGGTGGCGATCGTGTCGGGCCACTGCTTCGCGGGCAACGCCGCGCTGGCCGGGTGCGCCGACCTGATCATCGCGACGGAGGGCGCGAGCCTGGGCATGGGCGGCCCGGCCATGATCTCCGGTGGCGGGCTGGGGGAGTTCGCGCCGGGCGAGGTCGGCCCGATGGACGTGCAGACCCGCAACGGCGTGGTCGACGTCCTGGTGCCCGACGAGGCCGCGGCCGTGGTGGCGGCGAAGCACTACCTCGGGCTGGTGGCGGACGCGGCTGGTGCGCCGGGGTGTGCAGAGCCGCTCTGCGCACCAGGGAGCACCGCGGCCGCCACCGTCGCCCCCGCCGCGTATCGGTGCGCAGAGCAAAGGACGCTCCGCCACCTCGTGCCCGAGAACCGCGTCCGGGCCTACGACGTGCGCGCGGTCGTCGAGACCCTGGCCGACACCGGTTCCGTGCTGGAGCTGCGACCGGCGTTCGGGGCGGGGATCGTCACCGCGCTGGCCCGGATCGCCGGACGCCCCGTCGGGATCATGGCCAACGACCCGCGCCACCTGGGCGGAGCGATCGACGCCGACGCCGCCGACAAGGCCGCCCGCTTCCTGCAGCTCTGCGACGCGCACGGCCTCGGCGTCGTCTCCTTGTGCGACACCCCGGGCTTCATGGTCGGGCCCGACGCCGAGCGCACCGCCACCGTGCGGCACGTGTCGCGGATGTTCGTGGCCGGGGCGAACGCCCGCGTCCCGCTGGTGTGCGTGGTGCTGCGCAAGGCCTACGGGCTGGGCGCGATGGCGATGGCGGGCGGCGGGATGACCGAGCCGGTGATCACCGTGGCCTGGCCCAGCGGCGAGTTCGGCGGGATGGGTCTGGAGGGCGCCGTGCGGCTGGGCTACCGCGCCGAGCTCGACGCGTTGCCCGACGACGCGGCGCGCGAGGAGCGCTACCGGGAGCTGGTGGCCGAGCTGTACGAGCGCGGCAAGGCGCTCAGCACGGCGACGGTGCTGGAGATCGACGACGTGATCGACCCGGCCGACACGCGCGCGGTGATCGACGCCGCACTCGGCGCCGCCGCGGTCGGGGAACGGGCGGATGTCGTGGACACCTGGTGACCGGGTAGGAAGACGCGTCCCGCACCACCGCCGAGCACGAGCGCCACTTCACCGACCTCGTGGCGCACCGCCGGGTCGCCGCCGGGCACAACGTGCCGCAGGAGGCCCCCGCGGAGTTCGCCGCGGCCGTGATCGACGTCGCGGCCCACATCGAGGCGGCCCGATGACCGGCGGGTACCGGGTCCGCCCGATCGGTGGTCGCACCGGGCCCACCGCACCGTGCCGCGCACCCGCCCGCGTGACGGCCCGCAGCGGCGGGTGACGGGTGTGTTCGCCACGCGCTCGCCCGACCGGCCCGACCCGGTCGGCCTGCACCGCGTGCACACGTACTGGAGGTCGACGGCACGCGTGCGCGGCCCTGCTATCTCCTGAAGCGCTCCACGCGCACGTCACCCTCGGGGAATGCGGACGCCGTGCGCTCGATCGTGGCCAGCGAGATCGCGGACTCGGCGCAGCCCATTCCGTACTTGGCCCGGACGCGGTCGCTCGCGATCATCAGCGACGTCCGGCAGCGTTCCACGAACTCGGCCACCGGGTACGCGGCCCCGGGTTCCAGGTACTCCTCCACGATCAGGGACGGGGAGTAGAACTCCTGCTGGGATCCGTCGGGCCAGCGGACGGCGAAGAGCATCTCGGGCACCCCACCACGCTAGATCGACGCTGTTTCCGGCATGTGTCACGCTCCCTCGCGTGACGCGGACGGTGGTGGTGCTCGGAGGTCGCAGCGAGATCGGGCTGGCGGTGGCGCGGCGGCTCGCGCCCGGCGCGACGGTGGTGCTCGCGGCCCGGCGCAGCGGCGACCTCGACGCCGAGGAGACGACCGTCCGCGAGGCGGGTGCGGTGGCGGTCGAGCGCGTCGAGTTCGACGCCGACGATCTCGCCTCCCACCAGCCGCTGCTCGACGGCCTGGTGGCCCGGCACGGCCGGCTCGACGTCGTGGTGGTCGCGTTCGGGCTGCTCGGCGAGCAGTCCCGCGCCGAGGCCGACCCCGAGCACGCCGTGCAGATCGTGCACACCGACTACGTCGCGCACGTCGCGATCCTGACCCGGCTGGCCACGCTCCTGCGGGCCCAGGGAGACGGCACTCTCGTCGTGTACTCCTCGGTCGCGGGTGCCCGGGTGCGCCGCGCCAACTACGTCTACGGCTCGGCGAAAGCAGGCCTGGACGGTTTCGCCAGCGGCCTGGCCGACGCCCTGCACGGCACGGGCGTGCGCCTGCTGCTCGTCCGGCCCGGGTTCGTGATCGGCCGCATGACCGAGGGCATGACGCCCGCGCCGCTGTCGTCCACCCCCGGCCAGGTGGCGGACGCCACGGTCGCCGCGCTGCGGTCCGGACGGAGCGAGGTGTGGGTGCCGGCGGCCCTGCAGCCGGTGTTCGCGCTGCTCAGGCACGCTCCGCGAGCGTTGTGGCGGCGGATGCCCCGCTGATCGGCTGCTCCTGTTGGCAACAGGCAGGTGATGCCGTAGTCATGAACTCCTCGCAGGATCGCACTCTCGCCCCGATCGGGTGAGGGGACGACGTCAGGAGTCGCGCGCATGATCAGCAGATCACGCCCAGTGCTGACCGCCGTCGCCGCGTTCGTCCTCCTGGCCGTGGCGTGGGAGCTGGCCAAGCTGGTGCTGCCCGCCGACGGCGTGCTCGTCGGGGGCACCCGGCTGCTGCCCCGCACCGACGACGCGGCGATGCCACACGTGTGGACGGTCCTGGGCCGCCTGGGCGACCCGGAGGTCGCGGCGCCCGGGGCCCGCCCGATCGGCGTCGCGGTCGCGTCCGGTGCGCTGTTCACGCTGGGACTGGCGCTCGGCGGGCTCGTGATCGGCGGAGTGTTCGGGGTGCTGCTCGCCCTGGTGATGCAGCGCTCCGGCCTCGTGCAGCGGGCTGCGCTGCCCTACGTCGTGGCGTCGCAGACGGTGCCGCTCATCGCGGTCGCGCCGCTCGTCGCCGGCTGGGGAGGCAGGATCCAGATCCTGGGCATGGCGTGGCAGCCCTGGACCAGCGTCATGGTCATCTCCGCCTACCTCGCGTTCTTCCCGATCGCCGTCGGCATGCTGCGGGGGCTCAGCTCGCCGGCGACGGCCGACGTCGAGCTGTTCCACTCCCTCGCCGCCGGCTGGTGGACCACGCTGCTGCGCCTGCGGCTGCCGGCCTCGGTGCCGCACGTCGTGCCCGCGGTGCGGCTGGCGGCCGCCGCGGCGGTGGTGGGCGCGATCGTCGCGGAGATCTCCACGGGCACGCGCGGCGGCATCGGCCGGTTGATCATCTCCTACGCCCAGGCCGCAACGGGCGACCCGTCGCAGATGTACGCCGCGATCCTCGGTGCCGCCGTGCTCGGGCTCGTCGCGGCCGCCGCGGTGGCCCTGCTGGACGTCGGGCTGAAGCGGTACCGGGGGAGTGTCGGGTGAGTGCCGTGGAGCTGGCGGGCCTGGACAAGCGCTTCGGCCCCGAGGACAGCGGAGTCCACGCCCTCGACGGCATCGACCTGACCGTCGCCGACGGCGAGTTCGTCTCGCTCATCGGCCCGTCGGGCTGCGGGAAGTCGACGCTGCTGCGGGTGGTGGCCGACATCGAGGAGCCGACGGGCGGCACCGCGCTGGTGGCGGGCAAGGACCCGCGGCAGGCCCGGCTCGACCAGGAGTACGGCATCGCGTTCCAGGCGGCGGGGCTGCTGGAGTGGCGCACGGTCGCGGAGAACGTCGAGCTGCCGCTGCAGGTGCACGGCATGGGCAAGGCGGAGCGCCGGGCGCGGGTCGCGGAGCTGCTGGCGATGGTGGGGCTCGCCGACTTCGCCGGGTCGCGCCCCGGCGAGCTCTCGGGCGGCATGCAGCAGCGGGTGGCGATCGCCCGCGCGCTCGCGCCCAGCCCGCGGCTGCTGCTCCTGGACGAGCCGTTCGGCGCCCTGGACGAGATGACGCGCGAGCGCATGCAGGCCGAGCTGCTGCGGCTGGCCCGCGAGACCGGCGCCGCCGTACTGTTCGTGACGCACTCGATCCCCGAGGCCGCCGTGCTGTCGGACCGCGTGGTGGTCATGTCGCCGCGCCCGGGGCGGATCACCGAGATCGTGGACGGCTGTCGCCCCGGCGCCGGTCCGTGTGTCGGTCCCGGCGACCTCGCCCCGGACCACATCGACGACGTCCGCGAGTCGAGCGCGTTCTTCGCGGCGATCACGGCGGTCCGCGAAGCCCTCCGCAAGGGCCACGGGTCGTGACCGCGCCCCGTTCCGACCGGCGTGCCGCACGTCGGGGCGCGGTGGGGTTCTCGGGCGTGTGGCCGCCGGTCGTCCTGGGGCTGCTCGTGCTCGTCGGGTGGCAGGTCGGCGTCACCGCGGCCGGCGTGCCCGCGTTCCTGCTGCCCGCGCCCACCGCCATCGGCGCGCAGATCGGGGCACAGCTCCCCGTCATCCTCGAGACCACGTCCGTCACCGGCGGCAACGCGCTGGTCGGGCTCGTGGCGGGGTTCCTGGTCGGGGTCCTGCTCGCGCTGCTCGCGTCGGCGTCGCGGCTGATCGCGGAGCTGACGACACCGGTGGTGCTGGCCGCGAGCGCCGTGCCGATCGTCGCACTCGCGCCCGTGTTCACCACGATGTTCGGCTCCACCACCGAGATCCCGCGGCGGCTCGTGGTCACCGTGGTGGTGGTCGTTCCCGTCTTCGTGTCGACGGCGCGGGGGCTGCGCGCGGTGGCGCCCGTGCACGCCGAGCTGATGACCGCGCTGGCGGCCACCCCGGCACAGTTCGCGCGGTTCGTCCGGGTGCCCGGCGCGGTGCCGTACATCGCGACCGGCCTGCGGCTCGCCGCTCCGGCCGCCGTGATCGCCGCGATCGTCGCCGAGTACTTCGGGGGACTGCAGAACGGTCTGGGCAGCCGGATCTCCTCGGCCGCCGCCAACACCGCCTACGCGCGCGCGTGGGCCTTCGTCGCCGCCTCGATCGTGCTGGGGCTGGTGTTCCACCTGGCCGGGCTGCTCGCCGAGCGGCTCGCCACCCGCCGTCGTCCCATCTGACCACCACCCCCCGGAGGCCCTGTTGTCCCGACGATCCCTGCGACTGCTCGCTGTCGCGGCCGCCCTGTCCGCGGCGGTCACCGCCGCCTGCTCCACCACACCGCAGGCCGGTGACAGCTCCACCACCCCGGCCGCCGGCGGCCTGACGCCGGTGTCGCTGCAGCTGCAGTGGTTCACCCAGGGCCAGTTCGCGGGCTACCTCGCCGCGAAGGAGATGGGCTACTACTCCGACCAGGGCCTCGACGTCACGATCAAGGAGGGTGGCGTCGACATCGTCCCGCAGACGGTGCTGGCCCAGGGCCAGGCCGACTACGCCATCGCGTGGGTGCCCAAGGCACTCGCGTCGCGCGAGCAGGGCGCAGGCATCACCGACGTCGCGCAGGTCTACCAGCGCTCCGGCACGCGCCAGGTGTCGTTCAAGGAGAAGAACATCACCGGCCCTGCGCAGCTCGCCGGGAAGAAGGTCGGCAACTGGGGCTTCGGCAACGAGTTCGAGCTGTTCGCCGGCATGTCCCAGGCCGGGATCGTGCCCGCCACCGGCGTGACGCTCGTGCAGCAGCAGTTCGACATGCAGGGCCTGCTGTCGGGTGACATCGACGCCGCGCAGGCCATGTCCTACAACGAGTACGCGCAGGTACTCGAGGCGAAGAACCCTGCCACCGGCCGGCTCTACCAGCCGTCGGACTTCAACGTCATCAACTGGAACGACGTCGGCACGGCGATGCTCCAGGACGCGATCTGGGCCAACACCGAGAAGCTGTCCGACCCGGTCTACCAGGACACCACGACCAGGTTCATCGCCGCCTCGCTCAAGGGCTGGGTGTACTGCCGTGACAACGTGCAGGCGTGCCGCGATATCGTCGTCAAGGCCGGATCGAAGCTCGGGGCGAGCCACCAGCTGTGGCAGATCAACGAGGTCAACAAGCTGATCTGGCCCTCGCCCGCGGCGGGCGCCGGCTCGATCGACACCGCCGCCTGGGCCCAGACGGTCAAGGTGGCCCGCACCGCGGTGAACGCCGACGGCCAGACCGTGCTCACCAAGGACCCCGACGCGCAGGCCTACACCAACGACTACGTGGCCAAGGCGATCGACATGCTCAAGGCGCAGGGCGTCGACGTGGTGGATAGCAGCTACAAGCCGATCACCGTGACGCTGAACCCCGGCGGCAGCTGACCGGAGGTCGTGCGCGGCGTCAGGCGCGCCGGCCCGTGGCGAGCAGGTCGTGCCAGGCGCCGTCGTCCGGTTCGCCGGTCCCGATGATCCCGTCCCCCCCGGAAGCGCGGTGGTGGGCATGCGGGCCATGATCGCCCGGCCGCAGGTGGGGGACCAACGGATCCCGTTGCGCGAGTTCTCACCGATGCAACATGCGGGTGCAAGTATGTCGAGATGTCATCACGCATCGGCCCATGGGTCGACGGCGGTTCAGCGGCTGAGGCGTTCCAGCAGGTCGGTCAGGCGGGCGAGGTCCGCCTGGTCCAGGTCGGCCACGACGTCCTGCTCGGCGAGGGCGACCCGCGGAGCGAGGGCGGCATGCTCCTCCTGGCCACGCTCGGACAGGAACACCAGGATGCGCCTGCGGTCCGCCTCGTCCGGCCTGCGGTAGACCAGCGTCGACTCGATGAGGCGGTCGACGATCTTGGTGAGCGTCGGCGGTGGCACCATCGCGTGGGTGGCGATCTCGGTCATCGGGTGACCCTCGCCGTCCGACAGCAGGTCCAGGACCCGCCACTGCTCGAGCGTCGGGCCCCCGAGGGCGGCCTCGACCCGGCGCGACATGCGGTGCTCGAGCCGGCCGACCAGGAGTCCCAGCGATGCCGATGCGGTCCTGCTTTCACCCACTTCGCCGGCCCTCCGTTCCTGAACGGGCGATGACATCGACCGTTCCATAGTAAAAACTGTCAAGAGGAAGTTACAGGATCAGGGCCGAACCCGTGAGGAGGTGACTCGATGGTGGGCAAGCTCTCGGCCCGAACCTGTGCGCGGTGCTGCTGAAGGACCTCGGCTACCTGGACGCCTGATCCGACGCGGACGCCCAGACCGCGTAGAGGACGCCCAGACCGCGTAAAGGAGGTCCCCCGGGGCCGTCGCGGTCGAAGAAGCCCGGCGGGAACACGGTGCTCGGGTCGGTCACGGTCCCGACCCCAGGTCGGGGGCCACCCTCCGCGTCAGTGGCGGCTGTCGGGCCGATCCGCAGCGGAGTGGGACGCTCCACCGCGGAGGGTGTCCCGCGCAGGCGGCGCCTTTCGGGGCCACGCTCCGCGCTGTGGCAGCTATCGGGGCTGGTCCGGTGCCGATTTTTGCTCCATCGCGGAGGGCGCGCGCCGCAGCCGGGGCCGCAGGTCGGCTCCGGCCGGGCCGGTGCCATCGATGAGGCGGGCCGTGTGGCCGGCGAAGGCGGCCAGGCCTGTGACGTCGAGCTGTGCGGGCACCGGGCCGCCCCAGCCGGCCAGCCGTTCCGCGGCCCGCTCCAGCAGGGAGACCGCGCCCCGGGTGTTGCCGCGCTGGGCGTGGGTGAGGCCGACGGCGAGCTGGGCCAGGCTTCGCCACAGCTCCCGCTCCGCGGCGGGGGAGGCCTTCCACGCGGCCTCGAGGACGTCGTGTGCGGGGAACGGCAGCCCCGCGTCAAGGAGGCGCTGGGCCTCGGTCACCGCCTCGTCGGCGGTGAGGACGAGGTCGTCGGGCACCCGCTCCACGCCCGTCGCTCCCCGGGGGAGCGGCCGTCCCGCCGCGTCGCGGGGGCGGGCGTTGCGGGGCCGGCCGCCGGCGTCGCGGTCGCGGTCGGAGGGGCCCCGGTCGGAGCGGCTCGTGCCTGAGGGGTCACGGTCGGACGGTGGGGGCATGCCCCCACCGTCGCACGCCGGGGCTCAGGTGGACTCGACCGGCGTCGCGTCGGCCGTCCAGCGCTCCTCGATCCTCCCGAACCGCCAGACACCCAGCGCCAGCAGCCATGTCGCCACGAACAGGCCCACGATGACGTAGCCGACGTGCTCCAGGTCGAGGCCGGCGATCGCGGCCAGCGGGCCCGAGGTGGCGCCGGTCTCGGTGGCCAGCAGCTGCAGCAGCTCGATGCCGCCGATCACGAGGGCCACCAGCACGGACAGCGCCGTGACCGTGAGGTTGTAGAAGACCTTGCGCACCGGCTTGAGGAACGCCCAGCCGTAGGCGGCGGACATGAACACGCCGTCGGCGGTGTCGAAAAGGCTCATGCCGGCTGCGAACAGCACCGGCAGCACGAGGATCGCGTACCAGGGCAGCGCGAACGCCGCGGCGCCGCCGGCCAGCACCAGCAGCGTCACCTCGGTGGCGGTGTCGAAGCCGAGCCCGAAGATGAAGCCGACGGGGAACATGTGCCACGGCTTGTTCACCATGCGCAGGACCTTGCCGAGGATGCGGGCGAGGAAACCGCGGGAGTTGAGGTGGTGCTCGAGCTCCGCTTCGTCGAGCTCCTCGGACCGCATGCGCGCGAACACCCGGCCGATCCCCACCAACGCGATGAGGTTGAGGAGCCCCAGCGCCACCAGGAACGCGCCGCTGATGATCGTCCCGGCGACGCCGAGGACCTGACGGGCCGCCGAGCCGTCGTCGTCCAGCGCGCTGGTGACGGTGCGCACCCCGAGCGCGAGGAACAGGCAGAGCACGAACACCACCGACGAGTGGCCCAGCGAGAACCAGAACCCGACGCCGCGCGCCCGCTGACCGTCGCCCACCAGCTTGCGGGTGGTGTTGTCGATGGCCGCGATGTGGTCGGCGTCGAACGCGTGGCGCATGCCCAGCAGGTACGCCGTGAGGCCAAGGCCCGTGCCGAACGCACCCTGCGTCCCCACCGAGTAGCCGGCCGGATCGACGATCGCGATCATCACGAACCAGCCCATCGCCGTGAGCAGGGCGATGAACCCGGCCATCCCTCCCACATGGAGCCAGTCGGTGCGGTCGAAGCGCTTCGGCGCCGTCGGTGCGGTCATGTGGCAATGATTGTGGACTTGTTCAGATGAGAGAAGGGGGCTGTCCGGAACGCCCTGAAAGATCCGGAACCTGAGGTCGGAGGTCGTTTCCGGATACTGGAGCCATGGACACGAACGCCACTCACGACCGGGTCCTGGCCCTGCTCGAGGCCACCCCGCTCGTCGACGGGCACAACGACCTGCCGTGGGCGCTGCGGGCCCTGGGAGGCCCCGACCCGGCCGCGGCAGTGGCCCGCACCGACATCACGGTGGGCGTGCCCGCCCTGCAGACCGACCTACCGCGGCTGCGCGCCGGCCGCGTCGGCGTGCAGTTCTGGTCGGTGTTCGTGCCGTGCTCGCTGACCGGCGCCGCCGCCACCGCCGCCGTCCTGGAGCAGGTGGAGCTCGTGCACCTGCTCACCGAGACCTACCCGGACGACCTGGCGCTCGCCACCACCGCGGCGGCGGCCCGAGCCGGGTTCGACGGCGGCCGCGTGGGCTCGCTGCTCGGCGCCGAGGGTGGCCACTGCATCGACGGCTCGCTCGGCGTGCTGCGTGCCCTGGGCCGGCTCGGGGTCCGGTACATGACGCTGACGCACAACCTCA
This sequence comes from Pseudonocardia sp., assembly GCF_025965585.1. GTDB lineage: Bacteria > Actinomycetota > Actinomycetes > Mycobacteriales > Pseudonocardiaceae > Pseudonocardia. The sequence continues at coordinate 10,609 of NZ_JAOPWR010000542.1, read as the reverse complement.
ACACCGACTGGGCCGACTCGGCCACCGACGAGCCCGTGCACGGCGGGCTCACCGACTTCGGCCGCGACGTAGTACGGGAGATGAACCGCATCGGCATGCTCGTGGACCTCTCCCACGTCGCCGCCACCACGATGCGCGACGCGCTGGCCGTCACGAGCAGGCCGGTGGTGTTCACGCACTCGTCCTGCCGCACCGTCACCGACCACCCCCGCAACGTGCCCGACGACGTGCTCGCCGCCCTGCCCGGTAACGGGGGAGTGTGCATGGTGACGTTCGTCCCGCGCTTCGTCTCCGCGGCCGCTGCAGCGTGGGACCGCGAGCTGCAGGACGCGATGGGCGCGGCCGGTCTCGACCACCGCGACCACCGTTCTCGCGACGCCTTCGAGCAGGCCTGGACCGGGCGCCCGTGCCCGCAGGCCACGCTGGACGACGTCGTCGCGCACGTCGAGCACGCCCGCGAGGTGGCGGGCGTCGACCACATCGGCATCGGCGGTGACTTCGACGGCACCCCCGAGCTGCCCGTCGGCCTGGAGGACGTCTCCTGCTACCCGGCCCTGTTCACGGCGCTGCTCGACCGCGGCTGGAGCGAGGACGACTGCGCGAAGCTGGCCGGCCGCAACGCCCTGCGCGCGCTGGGGGACGCGGAGGTCGCGGGCGCGTGAAGCAGGTCAACGACGATACGGTGCCCTCGGTGGGATTCGAACCCACACTGTGCGGTGTTTGAGACCGCTATCTCTGCCGGTTGGATTACGAGGGCTTCCGCCGGGATCTTAGCGGGTGCCCGGGGGATCACCGACGTCACAGCGCCGGGCGGGTCGCCGCGTCCCTCCCGGCCGCTATTCTGAATCCTTCCGGTTCCACCCTTCCGGTGAAGGAGTAGCCCTGTGACCCAGCAGGTTTCCGAGGAGAGCACGCCCAGCAACGACCCCGGACCCGTTGTCGGACTCCGGGTGCTGGTGGTGGAGGACGAGGCGCTCATCCGCCTGGACCTCACCGAGATGCTCAGCGAGGAGGGCTACGTCGTCGCCGGTGAGGCGGGCGACGGGGAGCAGGCCGTCGAGCTCGCGCGGTCGCTCGAGCCCGATCTGGTGATCATGGACGTCAAGATGCCGAAGGTCGACGGCATCGCGGCGGCCGGGATGATCGTCGAGGAGCGCATCGCCCCCGTCGTCATGCTCACGGCCTTCAGCCAGCGTGATCTCATCGAGCAGGCACGTGATGCCGGTGCCATGGCCTACCTGGTCAAGCCCTTCGCCCGTCACGAGCTCGTGCCGGCCATCGAGCTGGCCGTGTCCCGCTTCGCGGAGAAGCGCGCGCTGGAGGACGAGGTCGTCACGCTCACCGAGCGGCTGGAGACCCGCAAGGTCGTCGACCGCGCCAAGGGCCTGCTGATGACCCGCCAGTCCATGTCGGAGCCGGAGGCCTTCCGCTGGATCCAGCGCACCGCGATGGACCGCCGCACCACCATGAAGGCCGTCGCCGAGGCCGTCGTCGACGGGCTGGCCGCGCCCAAGCCGTGAGCGAGCCCCGTCAGGCCACGCCCAGGTACGCCTCCTTGACCGACGGGTCGTCGAGCAGCTCACGGCCCGTGCCGGTCTTGACGATCCGGCCGGTTTCGATCACGTAGGCCCGGTCGGCACGCGACAGCGCCTGCTGCGCGTTCTGCTCGACGAGCAGGACTGTGGTGCCCTGCTCGTTGATCTCGGTGATGATCCGGAAGATCTGCTGGATGAACTGAGGCGCGAGCCCCATCGACGGCTCGTCGAGCAGCAGCAGTCGCGGCTTGGCCATCAACGCCCGGCCGATCGCCAGCATCTGCTGCTCGCCGCCCGACATGGTGCCGCCGACCTGCGTCCTGCGCTCGGCGAGACGGGGGAACAGGGCGAAGACGCGGTCCAGCTCCTGGGCGAGTCCCTTGCGGTCCTTGCGTGTGTAGGCGCCCATGTCGAGGTTCTCCATGACCGTCATCCCGGGGAACACCCCGCGCCCCTCCGGTGACTGGGAGATCCCGCGCACAACCCGCAGGTCGGCGCGGAGGGAGGTGATGTCCTCCCCGTCGAACGTCAGCGTGCCCGACGAGATCGGCCGGATGCCGGAGATCGCGCGCATCGTGGTGGTCTTGCCGGCGCCGTTCGCGCCGATCAGCGTGACGACCTCGCCCTCCTCGACGGTGAGCGATATACCCGACAGGGCCTGGATCCGGCCGTAGTGGGCGCAGAGGTCTGCCAGTTCAAGCAACGCCATCGTCGGGGACTCCCAGGTAGGCGGCAACCACGGCCGGGTTGTCGCGGATCTCCATCGGCAGGCCCTCGGCGATCTTCTTCCCGAACTCCAGCACGACGATCCGGTCGGTCACGCCCATCACCAGACGCATGTCGTGCTCGATGAGCAGCACCGTATAGCCGTCGTCACGGATCTTCCGGATCAACCCCATGAGGTTGTCCTTCTCCGCCGGGTTGAAGCCCGCGGCTGGCTCGTCCAGGCACAGCAGCTTGGGCTCGGTGGCCAATGCCCGGGCGATCTCGAGGCGGCGCTGGTAGCCGTAGGGCAGGTTTCGGGCCTTGTCGGCGGCCCGGTCGGCGATCCCGACGAACTCGAGCAGCGCCATCGCCCGCTCCACGGCCTCGCGCTCCTCCCGGTGGTGCCGGGGGAGCCGGAGGAGAGCGCCGACCACGCTCGTCCGGTGCCGGGCGTCCGCCCCCACCACGACGTTCTCCAGCGCCGTCATCTCGCCGAACAGCCGGATGTTCTGGAACGTGCGCGCGATCCCGAGACGCGTGATCTGGTAGCGCTGCTGGCGGCCGAGCGGCTTGCCCTCGAGCCGCACGCTGCCCGACGTCGGCCGGTACACGCCGGTCATCGCGTTGAAACAGGTGGTCTTGCCGGCCCCGTTGGGTCCGATCAGGCCCAGGATCTCGCCGCGCCGGATGTCGAACGACACGCTGTCGAGGGCTACGAGCCCGCCGAAGCGCATGGTGACGTCCTGCAGGCTCAGCAGCGTGTCACCGACGTCGACGGCGATCTCCCGGTCCGGCGCGACGACCTCGGCAACCTCGGCCTGGTGCACCTCCCGTTCGGCTGGTGTCATCCGTTCCAGCTCGGCGACGATTCCACCGTCCACCTCGGTGTCGGGCCCGGTGTCCTCGGCCATCAGGAGGTACGTCCCTCGGCGGTGAGCGAGCTGTCCTTGCTGAGCTGTTCGGGCCGCCCGACCAGCCGCTGGTAGGCGGTCCGGCCGTTGGCCAGCAAGCGCTGGCGGGCGCCGAGCAACCCCTGCGGACGGAAGATCATCAACACGATGAGAGCCACTCCGAAGATGAGGTACTTGTAGTCGGCGAGCGCGGTGAAGCGGTCGGGGATGTAGGACACGAGGAACGCCCCCAGCAGCACGCCGACCTTGTTGCCGGACCCGCCGAGCACCACGGCCGCCAGGAACAGCACGGACGTCGGCACGTCGAACTTCTGGTTGTTGACGAACCCGACCTGGCCGGCGAACAGCGCCCCGGACAGGCCGCCGATCGCGGCTCCGATGACGAAGGCCCACAGCTTGAACCGGATGGTGGGCACGCCCATGATCTGGGCGACGTCCTCGTCCTCGCGGATGGCCACCCACGCGCGGCCGACCCGGCTGCGTTCCAGATTGCCCACCAGCAGCAGGACCACGATCGTCAGCGTCACGACGAGCCAGTACCACGCGGTGCCGTTGGAGTTGGAGAAGATCGGCTGACCGTCGGATCCGATGCCCGGTGGGCTCCCCACCTGCTGGAACCCGACCTGCCCCTTCAACGGCGTGACGATCGTGGCGAGCAGCCGCACGATCTCGCCGAACCCGAGGGTGACGATCGCCAGGTAGTCGCCGCGCAACCGCAGCGTGGGCGCGCCCAGGATCAGGCCGAAGACCATGGTCACCACCATCGCCAGCGGGAGGCAGGCGAGGTAGGGGAGCTTGGCGGCCATCGAGTCGGGGCTGGTGAAGATGGCCGCGACGTAGGCGCCGATCGCGAAGAACCCGACGTAGCCGAGGTCGAGCAGGCCGGCCTGGCCGACGACCACGTTGAGCCCGACGGCGACGAGCGCGAAACGGGCGGCGTTGAACATCGCGATCGGGAAGTTGGTGCCCGGCTCGGTGGTCAACAGCGGCGGGTCGAGCACCGGCAGCAGGTAGATCAGGACCACCACCGGGATCAGCATGGCCCACTGCTGCGGGCGGGAGAGGCTGTTCCACCGGTCGCGCCATGGCCCGCGGACGCCGGTACGCCCCGCCGCAGGGGCGTTCGTCGTGGTGGTCATACCCGTGCCTTTCCCAGCGACTCGCCCAGGATGCCGGTGGGCCGCACCATCAGGATGACGATGAGCACCACGAACGCGACGACGTCGGTCCACTGCGCGCTCCCGAGCAGGGTCTGACCGTAGTTCCCGATGATGCCGAGCAGCAGCCCGCCCAGCAGCGCACCGCGGATGTTGCCGATGCCGCCGAGCACCGCTGCGGCGAACGCCTTGATGCCGAGGATGAAGCCGCCGTTGTACTGGACGCCCGAGGGCACCTTCATCACGTAGAACAGCGATGCGGCGCCCGCGAGGATCCCGCCCACCAGGAACGTCAGCATGATGACGCGTTCCTTGTTGACCCCCATGAGGGTCGCCGTGTCGGGGTCCTGCGCGACAGCGCGCAGCCCGCGGCCCAGCCGGGTGCGGTTGATGAACACGTCGGCGATCACCATGATCAGCAGGGCGGCGACGATGATCGTGATCTGCTGGTTGTCGACGTCGGTGCCGAAGACGCTGAAGATCGGCTCCGGCCGGAACATGATCAGAGCCTGCTCCGGGTTCGCCCCGCGCCAGATGAAGATCAGGTACTGCAGGGTGAACGAGGCGCCGATCGCGGTGATGAGGAAGACCAGCGGGGGAGCGCCGCGGCGCCGCAGCGGCCGGTAGGCGACCCGCTCCAGGATCACCGCGACGATGCCGGACACCACCATCGCGGCGACCATCGCCAGCGCGAGGTCACCCACCAGTGCCCCGACGCTCAGCCCGGGCGCCGACGAGCCGAAGCCCAGCGCCGAGAGCGTGAAGAACACGGCATAGGCGCCGACGATGAAGACCTCGGAATGCGCGAAGTTGATCAGTCTGAGCACGCCGTAGACCAACGTGTAGCCCATCGCGATGAGGGCGTAGATCGCGCCGTAGGCGAGGCCGTCGATCGTGTTGCTCCAGAACTGCTGGACGAAGCTCGTCGTGTCGAACGAGATCCAGTCGGGTCCCTGGGCGAGAAGAGTGGTCAGCACGGGCTCACGTTCCTGGCCTGGGGACAGGCATGCCCGCCGGCGACGACGTCGTCACCGGCGGGCATGCCCGTCGTCCGTATGCGGAAATGGTCGTCGGCGGTCGGTTAGGAGATGGTGCCGACGTAGACGATCTTGCCGTTCTCGACCTTGTATCCGTACACCGCCGTGGTGGCGAGCTCACCCGTCGCGTCCCACTGGAAGTGCTTGCTGAAGCCGTCGGCGTTGTAGTTCTTGACGAACTGCAGCAGCCCCGCCCGGTCCTTGATGCCGGAGTCGATGCCCTTGAGCAGGATCGTCGCGGAGTCGTAGCCCTCGAGCGAGTACGTCCCGGGAGCCGCCCCGCCGCTCACGCCCTTGTATGCGTCGGCGAACGTCGGCAGCAGCTCGCCCGGCACACAGGGGCAGGTGAAGAACGCGTTGCCCGAGGCGTCACCCGCGAGCTTGATGAACTGGTCGTCCTTCACACCGTCCGGTCCGACGAACGTGCCGGTGTAGCCCTTGTTGACCAGCTGCTGGTCGAGCGGTGCGCCCTCGGCGTAGTACCCCGAGTAGAACACGGCGTCCGGCTTCGCATTGATGATCTTGCTGACGACGGCCGAGAAGTCCTTCTGGCCGGTGGTCACCTTGTCCTGGCAGTCGGCGGCCGCGCCGCCGAGCGCGCCGTTGATCGCCGTGGCCAGGCCGATGCCGTAGTCGGAGTCGTCCTGGATGACGCAGACCTTCTTGGCCTGCAGCTTCCCGGTGATGAACTTCGCAGCCGCCGGGCCCTGCACGGAGTCGTTGCCCAGAGCACGGAAGAACGTCGTCCAGCCGTTCTTCGTCAGGCTCGGGTTCGTGGCCGACGGGGTGAGGTGCACGAGGCCGGCCTGCTGGAAGATCTGTCCGGTCGCCTTGGACTCGCCCGAGAACGGCAGCCCGATGGCGCCGAGGATGTCGGGCTCGTTGACCACCTGGGTGACGACGCCGGGCGCCTTGCCGGGGTCACCCTCGGTGTCGAACTTCTTGAACGCGACCTGGCAGCCCGGGTTGGCCTTGTTGTGCTGGTTGACGGCGAGCTGGACGCCGTTGTAGATGTTGATGCCGAGCTGGGCGTTGGCGCCGGTCTCGGCGCCCGCGTAGGCGATGCTGATCCCGCTGCTGCACGTCGCCTTGCCGTCGCCTGCCGGCGTCACCGCGTCGGGAGGCACCGGCAGGTTCGTCACCGCCGGTACATCGACCTTGCCGGCGCCGCCACCGCTGGGCGCCGGGGTCGAGCCCGTGTTCGCCGCACAGGAGGCCAGCGCAAACGACAGCACGACCGCCGCCGACAACGTCCGCGCGCGTGATGATCGAGACAACTGCTACCTCCATGAACCGAATGACCGCTGGGTGACGCGGCCGCCACCCCGATCGGGGAATGGCACGGGCTGAAAAGCTAGCCTTTCGTGGTTGGGTTGCACAGGAGCGTTCAACGCTCTGTTCCCACATCGTGATCAATGGACAGGGCGAACGATCTGCGGGTGTCAGACGGCGGGTCTCCACGTCCGGGACCGTTGACGCTGGGCGCCAACGCCGTCACGGCGCCCGTCCGGCCCTTCAAGAGCTACTTCCGGGTGGCCACCACCGACCTCGAGCAGGGCCCCGTTCGGCGCCCGGTACCTGATCGGCGAGGCCGGCGAGAAGAACATCGCGGTAATCGATGACGGCAAGACCTGCGGAGCCGGTCCGGCCGACCGGGCGGCGATGGAGATCGCGAGCTCGGTGGCAAGGTCGTCGCGCGGGAGAAGGCCGGCCTCCCCGCGGCGAAGGCGTTCACCGACGGACCTGCTGCCCACGTCGGTGTCCCAGATGCCAACGGCCTGGTTCTCGGCTCGTTGACCGCGCTCGGACACACGATGTTCTTCGAGTCGTCCAGCTGATCCACCGCACGCCGGCCATCGAGACCCACGACGCCACCAACGTGATCATCTCTGCGCTGGCGAAGGGCGGGGCGTTCGCACCCGTTCGCGGGTTCGACGTGCGCTGCCGCGGGCCGAGGTCGGCTCTCAGCGCGCCGTGGCGGGCAGCGTGTCGCGGTGCAGGCAGGTGAGCTTGGCCGTGCACGTGCGGCGGCCCCGCTCGTCGGTGATCACGATCTCGCTGGTGGACGTGCTGCGCCCTACGTGGACGGGCCGGGCCACGCCGGTGACCCAGCCCTCGGTGGCTGAGCGGTGGTGGGTGCAGGCCAGCTCCAGGCCGACGGGGAAGCGCTCGGGCATCGCGTGCAGCGCCGAGAGGGTGGAGCCCAGCGTCTCGGCGAGCACCGCGCTGGCACCGCCGTGCAGCAGCCCGAACGGCTGCTTGTTGCCCGCCACGGGCAGGCGGCCGACCACCTCGTCGAGGCTCATCTTCAGGATCTCGAGCCCCATCCGGTCGGCCAGCTGCTCGACGCCCAGCATTGGAGGCAGGTTCTCGGGATCGATCGGCACCGTTCGACCTTATGCAGTGCGGGGACATCACCGCCGTGAGACCCCGGTGCGGCCGGACTCAGCCGGGCCGGCGGCAGACGAAGATCGCGGTGCCGGGGAACAGGGCGCCCCGCAGCGGCGACCACTGGCCCCAGATCCGTTCGCGGCCCTCGGGCCACTCCGGCTCCACGACGTCGTCGAGCACGAGCCCCGCGGCCACGACGTCGCGCACGCGGTCGCCCAGCGTGCGGTGGTGCTCGACGTAGGTGGCCGCGCCGGCCGCGTCGACCTCCACGTACGGCGTCCGGTCGAAGTACGACTGCTGGACGACCAGCCCGTCGGGGCCCGGGTCGTCGGAGAACATCCAGCGCATGGGGTGGTTGACGGCGAACACCCAGCGCCCGCCGGGCCGTAGCACGCGGCACACCTCGCGCATCACCTGCCGGGGGTCCGCGACGAAGGGGACGGCGCCGAACGCGGAGCACGCCACGTCGAACACCGCGTCGCCGAACGGCAGTCGTTCCGCGCCCGCCTGCACCAGCGGAACGGGCACACCGGTCGAGACGCCCAGCGCCGCGGCATGGCGCAGCATCGTCCCCGACAGGTCCAGCGCCACCGGCCGTGCCCCGTTCACGGCGAGCCAGCGCGAGCACGGCGCCGATCCGGCACCCACCTCCAGCACCCGTGCCCCCGCCACGTCGCCGAGCAGCCGGACGTCGGCCTCGCGCAGCCCCTCGGGACACCAGACGAAGTCGGCGTCGCCGATGTCGGGACCGTGTTCGGCCAGGTAGTCGGCCGCGTCCGCGTCCCACCACAGGCGGCTCGCGCGCTGCGACTCCGCCTCGTCCACCGGCCGCCTCGCGACCGCCGCGGTGCCCAGCTCCTCCTCCGCGCTCACCGCACTCGCTCGCTGCGCGAGCTCGGCGCTGCGCGCAGGGCACTGTGTTCTCGGTTCGCTCCGCAAGCTCCGCTCACGGGGTCATCGTGGCAGTTCGGAGGGGGGTACCCGCGTTGCCCCGGTGATCCGGTCCCGCGTAGCATGGGGAGCGCATTGTGGTCAACGTCGCGTCAGGCTCCCCGGGGTTCGTCCGGGTCGCCCGGTTTTCTCGACCGCACTGGTCTCCATCGTCAAGCTTTGAGGGTGACAGCACCACGTCACAAGCCGTACACCACCAGGTCCGCACCACCAATCCATCCATCACCGGAGCACCCCACTACATGTCCACCGACACCACCACCGCCCCGACCTCTTCGACCCCGCAGGTCGCCATCAACGACATCGGGTCGGAGGAGGACTTCCTCGCCGCCATCGACCTGACGATCAAGTACTTCAACGATGGCGACATCGTCGAAGGCACGATCGTCAAGGTCGACCGCGACGAGGTCCTGCTCGACATCGGCTACAAGACCGAGGGCGTCATCCCCTCGCGGGAACTGTCGATCAAGCATGATGTGGACCCCGCCGAGGTCGTGTCGGTCGGAGAGCACGTCGAGGCCCTCGTCCTCCAGAAGGAGGACAAGGAAGGCCGCCTGATCCTGTCCAAGAAGCGCGCGCAGTACGAGCGCGCCTGGGGCACGATCGAGGCCCTCAAGGAGGCCGACGAGCCGGTCGAGGGCACGGTCATCGAGGTCGTCAAGGGCGGCCTGATCCTGGACATCGGGCTCCGCGGCTTCCTCCCGGCCTCGCTGGTCGAGATGCGCCGCGTGCGCGATCTGCAGCCGTACGTCGGCCGCAAGATCGAGGCCAAGATCATCGAGCTGGACAAGAACCGCAACAACGTGGTCCTGTCCCGCCGTGCGTGGCTGGAGCAGACCCAGTCCGAGGTGCGCAGCGAGTTCCTCAACCAGCTGGCCCGTGGCCAGGTGCGCAAGGGCGTCGTCTCCTCGGTGGTCAACTTCGGTGCGTTCGTCGACCTCGGTGGTGTCGACGGCCTGGTGCACGTCTCCGAGCTGTCCTGGAAGCACATCGACCACCCGTCCGAGGTCGTCGAGGTCGGCCAGGAGGTCACCGTCGAGGTCCTCGACGTCGACCTGGACCGCGAGCGCGTCTCCCTGTCGCTCAAGGCCACGCAGGAAGACCCGTGGCGCCTCTACGCCCGCACCCACGCGATCGGCCAGATCGTGCCGGGCAAGGTCACCAAGCTCGTCCCCTTCGGTGCGTTCGTGCGCGTCGACGAGGGCATCGAGGGCCTGGTGCACATCTCCGAGCTGGCCGAGCGCCACGTGGAGATCCCCGAGCAGGTCGTGCAGGTCGGCGACGAGCTCCTGGTCAAGGTCATCGACATCGACCTCGACCGGCGCCGGATCTCGCTGTCGCTCAAGCAGGCCAACGAGGGCGTCGTCGGCGACGAGGAGCAGTTCGACCCCGCCGCCTACGGCATGGCCGCCTCCTACGACGAGCAGGGCAACTACCTGTACCCCGAGGGCTTCGACCCCGAGACGCAGGAGTGGCGCGAGGGCTTCGAGTCCCAGCGCGAGGAGTGGGAGAAGCAGTACGCAGAGGCCCAGGCTCGCTTCGAGGCGCACCGCAAGCAGATCGCCGCGGCGAAGGAAGCCGACGCCGAGGCAGCTGCGGGTGGCAGCTACTCCAGCGACGACGCCGCCGGTCCGGACGCCCCGGCCGCCACTGGTGGCGGCGGCACCCTGGCCAGCGACGAGGCCCTGGCCGCGCTGCGGGCCAAGCTCGCCGGCGGTGAGTAAGCAGGAACAGCTCTGAACCACTGAGGCCCAGGACCGATCCGGTCCTGGGCCTCAGTGGTTCATCCCCCGATCTCGGGCGCACGAAAGCGGCCCCGGACGATGTCCGGGGCCGCAGTGGTTCATCCCCTGATCTGGGGCGCGCGGAAGGGGCCCCGGACGATGTCCGGGGCCTCTCTCGTGTGAGTCAGAGGCTGAGAA
>NZ_JAOPWR010000484.1 GCF_025965585.1 Pseudonocardia sp. | reverse complement strand
CGGGTGGTGCGCCGTCCGGGCCGGCCGGGGGGACCGCGCCGGGGGGCTGGTCGGTGCCGGGGGCCGGGGGCGGCGGGGGCACCGAGCCGCTGCTGACGCTCAGCACGATCGTCTCGCCCGGCAGCGCCGTGCCGCGGGGGCTCTGCCCGATCACGGTGCCGCGCGCCGCTGCGTTGTCGACGGAGCGGGTGGTGACCTTCCAGCTCGCCCGTTCGAGCACCGCCCGGGCGTCGTTCACGCCGCGGCCCACCACGTCCGGGACGCGCGTGGCGGCGCCGCCCTCGAGGAAGCGGTCGTCGGTTGCGGGCAGCGGGAGGACCGGCTGGCCGTCGAGGATCGGCTTCATCGCGCCGAACCACGTCTCGGCGGGTGTCTTGCCACCGAAGATGTTGCCGCTGCGGCAGGCGAAGGGTGCGCCGGCGCCGTCGCAGAGGGGCCTGGGCGAGTTGGAGTTGTCGAAGGTGATCACCGCACCCGCGAGGTTCGGCAGGATGCCGACGAACGCCGCCGACTTGTGCTGCTGGGTGGTGCCGGTCTTGCCGCCCATCGGACGGTTCCAGCCGACCTGGCGCGCCGCAGCCGCCGAGGTACCGCCCGTGTCGTCCTTGCTCAGGCCGACGAGCAGCGTGTTGGCCAGCGCCGGCTCGACGGCCTGGTTGCAGGGCGCCTCGGTGATCGGGACGGGCCTGCCGGTCTGGTCGGTGACGGAGTCGACGGGGCTGGGCGGGCACCACATGCCGCTGCTCGCGAGCGTGGCGCCGACGTTGGACAGCTCCAGCACGCTGGTCGGGCTCACGCCGAGCGTGAACGACGCCTGCTTCTGCGCCTTGGTGACCTCGGCGATGGAGCGGTCGGTGCGCTGCCCGGTGGACGGGTCGACGAACGGGGTGGTGGCCAGTGACTTCATGCCCAGCCGCACCGCCATGTCGACGACGTCGGGCACGCCGGTGAACTCCTCGAGCTTGACGAACCCGGTGTTCGGCGACTGCGCGAGAGCATCCTGCAGGGACATCCGCTCGGGATAGTTGCCGGCGTTCTTGACCGGGATCGGGCGCCCGTTGCCGTCGAGGTAGATGGGGGAGGCGTAGCCGCTCGGCGGCACGGCCATCTGGTAGTTGATGCCGAGCCCCTTCTCCAGCGCCGTGGCAGCGGTGAAGATCTTGTAGGTGGATCCGGCGCCGAGGTTGACCGGCTCGTAGGGCAGGCCGTAGCTGGTCTCGAGCTTGTCGGCGTCGAGGCCGAAGGTGCGGTTGGACGCCATCGCCACGACGCGGTGCCTGGTCTGCCCGGGCTGCACCACCGACATGACGTCGGCGACGTTGGGCTGCATGGGCGGCACCTCGCTGTCGAGCGACGCCTTGACCTTGTTGAGGACGTCGCGGTCGAGCGAGGTCTTGATCACGAGGCCGCCGCGCGTGAGCTGGTCCTCGGAGAGCCCGGCCTCGATCAGGTAGCTCTGCACGTACTTGCAGAAGAAACCGGCGCCGCCCGCGCCGATGCAGCCGCTGGGCTGCGTGACCAGCGGGTTCGCGATGCCGAGCGGCGAGCCCAGCGCGGTGCGCAGCTGCTGGTCGTCGATCATCTGCTGGTCACGCATCGCCTGGATGACGGTGTTGCGCCGGTCGAGCGAGGCCTGCGGCTTGCTCACCGGGTCGTACGCCGTGGTGCTGCGCACCATGCCGGCGAGCATCGCGGCCTGCGGCACGTTGAGCTTGGCCGCGGTGGTGTTGAAGTACGTGCGCGCCGCCGCCTCGATGCCCGCCGCCCCGTTGCCGAACGAGACGATGTTCAGGTAGCGGGTGAGGATGTCCTCCTTGCCCAGGTTGCGCTCCATCTGCAGCGCGATCTGAGCCTCCTTGAGCTTGCGCGCGGGCGTCTGCTCGGTGGCCTTGAGCCGGTCGGTCTCGGTCTTGGCGTCGACGTAGAGGAAGTAGTTCTTCACGTACTGCTGCGTGAGCGTGGACGCGCCCTGCACGACGTCGCCCGAGGCGGAGTTGGCCACGAGCGCGCGGATCGTGCCCTGCCAGTCGACGCCGTTGTGCTGGTAGAACCGGCGGTCCTCGATGGCCACGATGGCGGCCTTCATCGCCGGCGAGATCTGCTGCGACGTGACGGCCTGGCGGTTCTGGTTCGGGTCGAAGAACCGCGCGAACGGTACGCCCGCCGAGTCGGTGAGGACGGTGGTCTCGGGCAGCGGACCGTCGACGACGTCCGTGGAGACGGTGGTGACGCTGTCGCCCGCGTCGTTGGACACCAGCCCCAGTCCCGCCGTGGCCGGGAACGCGATGCCCGCGGTCAGCAGCCCCGCGACCACGCTGAGTCCGAGCAACAGGCCGACGGGCCGCACGTATCGCCGGGGAGAGCTCACGAAAGAGCAGGGTACGCGGAACCGGGTGATTGTCCCGTCAGGTACTAGATGAGTACTTTTGCTCCGTGCCGGGTGGAACCTCCGGCTTCCAGAATCCGTCTGTGCTGGTCATGAGAAGTGCTTCGACGGATTCGGGAGCAACGGTGGCGGGTCGGTGGAACTGGAGGACGGCGGCCCGGTGCCGCACGGTGGACGCCGAGGGGCTGTTCGTCACCGGCGCGTTGCAGCGGGAGGCCCGGCAGTTCTGCCGCACGTGCCCGGTGCGCACCGAGTGTCTCGCCCATGCGCTGGACCAGCGCGTCGAGTTCGGCGTGTGGGGCGGGATGACCGAGCGCGAGCGACGGGCGCTGCTGCGGGCCCGGCCGGACGTCACGTCGTGGGCCGACCTGCTGTCGGACGCCCGCGCGGCCCACTACGCATCGGCCGCGGACGAGACGGCCGCCCACCTGGCCGAGGTGGACGACCATCCGCCGCTGCACGAGTCGGCGTGACGGCGCGGGCGGCGCGCGTCAGCGGGCCTCGCGCAGCGGCAGCCTCTGCCGGTCCGGCCCGCCGTCGGCGAGGCGGGCGCCGATCTCGCGCAGGCCGTCGAGGTCGCCCACCTCCGACACCACCGGCACGCGGGTCACGGCCACGGTCGGGTGGGCGCCGGTGAAGCGCGCGAGCAGGCTCTCCTCGCGACCGGCGAGGTCGACGCGGTCGGCGTGCAGCCGCAGCACGGCCGCGGCCAACGGGGTGCCGCGCAGCTCGTCGGCCACGTTGCGGGCCTTCCCCGCCGAGAGGTCCGCGAGCACGGGATGGGTGCGGTTGAGCACCAGCCCGGCCAGCGGCATCTCCTCCGCCGAGAGCCGGTCGACGAAGTAGGCGGCCTCGCGCAGCGCGTCGGGCTCGGGGGCGGCCACCACGACGAACGCGGTGCCCGGCGACCGGAGCAGCTCGTAGGTGGCGGTGGCGCGCTCGCGGAAGCCGCCGAACATCGTGTCGAACGCCTGCACGAACGCCGACGCGTCGGTGAGCAGCTGCCCGCCGAGGATCGTGGACACCGCCTTCGCGAACAGCGCGAACGCCCCGCCGACGAGCTTGCGCAGCCCCTTGCCGCCCGCCCGGGCCGGCGAGGAGAGCAGCCGGATCATGCGGCCGTCGAGGAACGTGGACATACGCTGCGGGGCGTCGAGGAAGTCGAGTGCCGAGCGCGACGGGGGCGTGTCCACCACCACGAGGTCCCACTCGCCGGTGGCCACGAGCTGCCCCAGCTTCTCCATCGCCATGTACTCCTGCGTCCCGGAGAACGACGAGGAGATGGTCTGGTAGAAGGGGTTGGCGATGATCGACTCGGCGCGGCCGGGCTCCGCGTGCGTCTCCACCATCTGGTCGAAGGTGCGGCGCATGTCGAGCATCATCGCGTCGAGATCACCGTCCGCCGCATCGACGCGGCGGGGCTCGTTTCCGAGGATCTCCAGGCCCAGGGCCTGCGCGAGGCGCTTCGCCGGGTCGATCGTGAGCACCACGACGCGGCGGCCGCGCTCGGCGGCGCGCACGGCGAGCGCGGCCGACGTGGTGGTCTTGCCGACCCCGCCCGAGCCGCAGCAGACGATCACGCGGGTGGTGCGGTCGTCGAGCAGCGCGTCGACGTCGAGGACGGCCGGGGTCTTCACGGCGCTCATGCCGGCACCTCCGACCCTGCGCCGACGCCCTGCTCGTGGAGGGTGTCGGCCAGCTCGTAGAGCGATCCGAGGTCGACGCCGCCGATCAGCCGCGGCAGCTCGAGGCGGCCGAGCGGGACGGCGGGCTCGGCGTCCAGCCGGGCCAGCGCCACGCTCTCGGCGTGCACGCGCTGCGCGTGCTCCACCGTCTCGGCCACCAGGCCGTCGATCACGTCGGGAGTCAGGTCGAGGCCGGCCGAGGCGAGGCCGGCGCGGATGCGCGCGGCATCCACGCGGCCCCCGGCCGCGGCGGCGACGGACCGGTCGGGCAGCCACTGCGGGCGCACCTGGTTGGCGATCACCGCACCCGGCCGCAGCCCCGCGGCCACCAGCTCGTCCACGGTCTCCAGGGTCTCGGTCACGGGCAGCTCCTCCAGCAGCGTCACCACGTGCACCGCGGTGAGCGGGGAGTGCAGCACCTTGACGACCCCCTCGGCCTGGGTGTGGATGGGGCCGCTCTTCGCAAGGTCGGCCATGGCCTTGGTGACGTCGAGGAAGCTCACGACACGGCCGGTGGGCGGGGCGTCGAGCACCACGGCGTCGTAGACGGGGCGGCCGTCGGCGTCCTTGCGGTTGACGCACTCCTTCGCCTTGCCGGTGAGCAGGACGTCACGCAGGCCGGGGGCGAGCGTCGTGGCGAACTCGACGGCGCCCATGCGCTTGAGGGTCCGGCCGGCCATCCCGAGCCGGTAGAACAGCTCGAAGTACTCCAGCAGCGCGGCCTCGGCGTCCACGGCCAGCGCGCGCACCTCGCCGCCGCCCGGCGCCACCGCGATCTTGCGCTCCTCGTAGGGGAGCGGCGGGGTGTCGAAGAGCTGGGCGATGCCCTGGCGGCCCTCCACCTCGATCAGCAGGGTGCGCTTGCCGCCCGTCGCGAGAGCGAGGGCCAGGGCCGCGGCCACCGTGGTCTTGCCGGTGCCCCCCTTGCCTGTCACGACGTGGAGGCGGGCGGCCGACGACGCCGCAGGCCAGGAAGGTGTCACCGGAACAGGTTACGAGGGAGTAGGCCCACCGGCCGCCCGAACCGGGTGAGGCGCTGGCTACAGTCCTGTTCATGAGCGAGCGCAGCGAGCGAATCATCGGCACGGCGCTTCCGCGAAGCGGTCGGCCGAGCGTCAGCGAGGCCGTGCGATGAGCTCCCCCGGCATCACGAAGTGGGAATACCTCACCGCTCCGGTCCTGATCCACAGCACCCAGGCGATCCTCAACAACTTCGGCCGTGACGGCTGGGAGCTGGTGGCGGTCACCGCGGGAGCCACCGGTGAGCAGTTGGTGGCGTGGTTCAAGCGTCCGGTGCAGTCGTGAGCGAGCCTGCGAGCTCACCGTCGGACACAGCAGCCCGGCGAACGAGGCCGACGAGCGCCGGCGAGGAGGACTCATGAGCTCGCCGACCACGCGCCTGGCCGAGCTCGGCATCACCCTGCCCGCGGTCGCGGCACCGGCCGGGGCGTACATCCCGGCCCGGCGCAGCGGATCCCTGGTGTTCACCGCAGGCCAGGTGCCGTTCGTCGACGGGAAGCTGCCCGCCACGGGCAAGGTCGGAGCCGAGGTCGACGCCAACACCGCCTACAACCTGGCCCGGATCTGTGCCCTCAACGCGCTCGCCGCGATCGACGCCCTCGTCGGTCTCGACACCGTCACCGGCGTGGTCAAGGTCGTCGGCTTCGTGGCGTCGGCGCCCGGGTTCACCGGCCAGCCCGGCGTGATCAACGGGGCGTCCGACGTGCTCGGCGAGATCTTCGGCGTCGCCGGCAAGCACGCGCGATCGGCCGTCGGCGTGGCCGAGCTGCCGATCGGCGCCCCGGTGGAAGTGGAGCTCATCGTCGAGGTCACGGGATGACTCCCCAGCCGGAGCAGGCGGGCCACGAGCTGCTCGTGCGCCTGGCCGGACGGCTGCCCGACGAGCTGCTGTGGCGGCTGCGCGACTGGCTCGCCGCGGGCGCCCACGACTCGGTCGCCGCCGTGCTGCCCCGCGAGCTGCTGCGGCACCGCGTGGCCCTGGACGACGACGAGCGCGAGCTGCTCGTGGCGTCCGCGGGGGAGTGGGGGGCGTCGCACCGCCTGCTCGACGCCGTGCTGCCGCTGCCCGCCCCGGACGACACCACGGCCGTCTTCCGCACCGAGCCCGACGTCGACCAGGCCGCGCTGAGCGTCCTCGCCGTGGTCAGGGGCCATTCCGGCTGCATCGAGCTGCGCCAGGCGTGGCGTTCCGGCCCGCGTAGCGAGCAGCGTGTCGTGCTCGTGCACGGCGCCGACCGGCCGTGGGAGCTCACCGGCACGCTGCAGCGCGTGCTGCGGGCCCACGGCGACCGCACACCGTGCGTGGAGGTTCTCCCGCCGCACGGGGAACCCCCCGCCTATCACCAGGCCGCCATCATCGGATCGGCCCCGCTGTGGCGCTCGCCGGCGATGGCGGCGCCCGCAGGGACCTGATGACACCGACCGGAGGAGGTCACGTGAACGGGACGTCGACTCACGACCTGCTGCTCGCACTGGCCGGCCGGATGGACGACGACATGCTGGCCTGGGCGCGCGAGCTCGTGGCCGTCGGAGAGGACACGCGGGCCGTCGAGCTGGTCGCCGCAGGCCTCGCCGCGGACAGGGTCGCGCTGCCCACGACCCTGCGCAGCGCGCTGGTCGACGCGGCCGGTGCCCTGCGCACCGATCTCGACGCCGCCGCCGCGCTGGCCCCGGCCACGTCCGACGATGACACCTCCGACTACACCGAGCACCGCTTCACGGCCACGCACCCGCGGACCGGGGAGCGGGTCGCGGCCGCCGTGCGCGCGCTGCCCGCCCGGCTGCTCGATGGCGCCCGCGTGCTCCTGACCTGGCGGCTCACGCCCGCCGGGGCCGCCCCCGGGCCGCTGCCGCACCCCGTGGTCCTCGTCGAGGTCGAGCCGGGCGGACGGCCGTGCGACGTCCTCGCCTACCAGCTCTCCGTGGCGCTGGACCGCTCCGGAGTGGTCGCGTCCGTCGAGGTGCTGGCCACCGACCGGCCGCTGTCGGCCTACCACGCCGCCGCCCGCGACGAGGCCCGCCCGGTGGACGCCGACACGACGCCGCAGCCGCTCGTCGAGGCGCTCGTCGAGCCGCTTGTCGAGGAGGCCGGCGAGGCGCCGACGTGGTCGGCCGACGGGCTGTTCGGGGCGGCGCCGGTCGTCGAGCTCCCCACCCGCGCGGAGGCCGAGCCCGCCGAGGAGCCGACGGACCCGTCGCCGTTCGCAGACCTCCCCGCCGTCGTCGACGCCCCCGGTGGCCACGCCCGCCCCGACGACGAGCCGGACGCCGACGCGGCCGCCACCGATCCCACGGGCGAGCGCACCGCGGCGTTCCTCGACGCGGCTGAGCGCCCCGGGCCACGGCCGGTCCCGCTGCGCCCCACCACCGACGGCGGCCGCAGGCGCCGGGCCCCCGACACCGACCCGGAGCCGCGCCCCACGCCACGGCCGCAGGAGCGGCGCGCACCCGTCGTCACCCCGCTCTCCCGGTCCGGGCTCCCCAGCCCCGTGCCGCTCGTGCGCCGCGACGGGAGCAGGCCCCGGCCGCTCATGCCGGTCTCGGAGATCCCGCCGCTCGACCGCGGCACCGACGAGGACGAGGCGGGCCCGGTCGGGAGCCGCTTCCAGGACGACGAGATCGGTCAGATCCCGGCCCCCACCGACACCCCGATGTTCCGCTCGATGCAGGACCCGTTGAGCGGGCCGCTCCGCGCGCCCCTGCTGGCTCCGCTGCTCGACACCACGCCCCACGACGCCGTCCCGGGCGACGCCGTGCCCGACGACGACGCCGCGGACGACGTCCTCCACGAGGCCGACGAGCGCTGGTCCCACGGCCCCGACGGGGGCGAGGACGACGAGGACCCGTTCGGGTTCCACGGCATCAGCCCGCTCGCTCCCGACGCCCCGGCCGGGTGGCGCGTGACCACCGAACCCCCGGTGCGCCACACGTCCGTCGAGGACCGGTGGGCCACGGAGTGGGCGTCCGGGGACTGGGCGCTCTCGGCCACCGACCTGGGTGACCGGCCCGCCGCGCAGGACGACCCGGCCACCGATCGCCCGCTCGTTGCCGACGCCCCGGCCGCCGGACCGCAGGACGACGACCACGTCGACCAGGGCCGGAGCGACCGGCGCGTGGACGTCCGGGACGAGCGGACCCGCGAGAACCGGGCTCACGACGAACCGGGCCTCGGGGATCTGGGGAAAGGCCTGCACGAGGACGTGGCCGTCAGCAGGGACACCGCCGACCGCACCGGCGACGGCTGGATCGGCGTCGATCGCACCGCGGACAAGCGCGCTCCCGAAGACCGCCCCCGCGACGACACCCCCCGCACCCCGCACCCCCTCACCGAGGTGCCGCCGCCCGTCGTCGAACGCCTGCCGGAGCCGCGCCGGATCACTCCGCCCGCACCGGACCCGGTGCCCGGGCCCCCTCCGCCGAACGGCTCACCCGAGACCTACGGGCCACCGCCCGAGCCGCCACGGCGCCCGCTGCCGAGCCCGGCCGCGGCGCAGGTCGTCCCGCCGGCCCCGGAGTCCGAGCCCCGTGGCCCGCGGTCCGACCCGCTGGCCCGGCTCAGCGACGCCGACCGCGAGCTACTGGCGCGCCTGCAGTCCGAGCTGGGCACCACCGGCCGTCCGCGGAACTCCCGGCGGGCCGGCGTGGCACCCACCAACGGCGCGAACGGCCCGAACGGCAGCGGCACCAACGGCTCCGGCCCGAACGGCGGCGGCACCAACGGCAGCGGCACCAACGGCTCCGGTGGCCCGAACGGCACCGGGCCGGCCCCGCAACACCGCTCCGACCCGCCCGACCTCGCCGGCTGAGCGGGGCGGGTCGCCGCGGGCCGGGTCAGAGGGCCAGTGCCCGGACCTCGGCGAGGATCTCCTGCAGCCGCAGGCCGCGGGCCGCGTCCAGCGCCGGGGCGGCACCCTCGCCCCGCACGGCCGCGACCATCTCGTCGAGCAGCCGGGCGTAGCTCTCCCGGGCGTCCCAGACCCGTCCGGGCAGGCGATGGCGGCCCGCGCCGCCGAAGACGGTGAACTCGGTCTCGGACGGGTCCACCGGCAGCCGCAGCGACGTCGTGACGGTGCTCAGCGCCCCACCGGCGTGCTCGAGCCCGAAGCGCCACAGGTCGGGCTCGTCGTACCGGGCCCAGCCGACACCGGTGACGGGCCCGAGCGCGGCGTCGAGCAGGTCGACGAGGTGCGGCCCGACGTCGAGCAGCGCCCCCTCCTCGGCCCGCCACGGCGACGCCGCGTAGGGGCCGCCGAGCAGGGCACCGGAGAGCCAGCGGGCCGAGCCCACCGTGTCGGACCCCGGCGGGGCGGACGGCATCCCGGCCAGCCACTGCTGCACGTCGGGGGCATGGCGCAGCGTCAGCACCACCGACGACCGGACGCCCGCAGCGCGCACCGCGTCGGCGACGGCTCGCGCCTCCTCGACGGTCGCGGCCACCGGCTTCTCCAGCACGAGATGGCGCCCGGCGCCCGCGGCCCGCACGGCCAGCTCGCCCTGGATCCGCGGCGGCACGGCGAACGCGACGACGTCGACATCCGCGATGAGGGCGTCGACGCCGGGGTAGGAGGTGGTGCGGAACGCCGCGGCGAGCTCGTCCGCCTGCTCGGGGCGGCGCGTCCACACCCCGGTGAGCTCCGTGGCTGGGTGCGCCGTGATCGAGGGGGCGTGCACCCCGGCCGCCCACGGGCCGCCTCCGACGAGCCCGACGCGCACGAGATCCACGGGCCCCATCCTGCCGGGGAGGGAGTTATGGTCCGGCGGTGCCCTCCGAGCCCGTCGTCGCGAAGCCGGCGGCCACCGTGCTGCTGGTCCGCGACGACCCCCAGCCCCCGTCCGGCCACCCCCCACTACAGGTGTTCCTGCAACGGCGGGTGGCGGGCATGGCGTTCGCCGGCGGTATGACGGTGTTCCCCGGCGGCGGCGTGGACCCCTCCGACGTCCCCGATCCGGGCGCCTGGAGCGGGCCGACGCCCGAGGAGTGGGGCGAACGGCTCGACTGCGACGCCGCGCTCGCCGGGGCGCTCGTGTCCGCGGCCGTGCGCGAGACGTTCGAGGAGTGCGGGGTGCTGCTGGCCGGCCCCGGCACCCCACCCCGGCACGAGCGGGAGGCGCTCGTCGCGCGCCGCCGGACGCTCGCGAAGGTGCTCGCCGACGCCGGGCTGGTGCTGCGCTCGGACCTGCTGACGGCGTGGGCGCGCTGGATCACCCCGCCGCAGTCGCCCAAGCGCTACGACACCGCGTTCTTCGTCGCGCGTGTGCCCGAGGGGCAGGAGGCCGACGCCCACACCACCGAGGCCGTCGAGGCCGGCTGGTGGCACCCCACCGCCGCGCTGGACGCCTGGCAGCGCGGCGACATGCAGCTCCTCGCCCCGACGTTCACGACGCTGCGGGAGATCGGCGAGCACCCCGACGCCGCGTCGCTGCTCGCCGCGGCCGCGCAGCGCGTCGTCAAGCCGGTGATCCCGATG
The DNA here is from genome assembly GCF_025965585.1 of Pseudonocardia sp. GTDB lineage: Bacteria > Actinomycetota > Actinomycetes > Mycobacteriales > Pseudonocardiaceae > Pseudonocardia. The sequence goes on along the minus strand of NZ_JAOPWR010000484.1, from coordinate 4,709 downwards.
GTGCGGCGCGAGGGCGACCAGGTGGTGGTCGTGCTGCCCGGCGACCCCGGGTTCGAGACCGCCGAGATGCACCTGACCCCCGGAGGGAACTCATGACCGAGCTCGCGAGGTCACCGTTCAGCACAGCGGCCCGGGGCACTGCCTCGACGAGCGCCGGCGAGGAGATGCAGTGACCCACCCGCTCTACGAGGCGCTGCGCGCCGTCACGCCGCTGGCGTCCGTGCTGCTGGCGCGCAACCCGTCGCCGATGACGCTGGAGGGCACCAACACCTGGGTGCTGCGCGCGCCGGGCGTCGAGGAGTGCGTGGTGATCGACCCCGGCGACGAGGACGAGGAGCACCTGAAGCTCGTGGCCGCCCACGGGCCGGTCGCGCTCGTGCTGCTGACCCACCGCCACCACGACCACGCCGGCGGCGCGCGGACCTTCGCCGAGCTCACGGGAGCACCGGTCCGGGCGCTGGACCGTTCGCTCGTGCTGGGCTCCGAGGCCCTCGGCGACGGCGACGTGGTGGCCGCCGCCGGCGTCGAGCTGCGGGTGGTGCACACGCCGGGGCACACGTCCGACTCGCTGTCGTTCCTGCTCGACGGGCCCACCGAAGGGCCGCTCACGGGCCCGGGCATCGGCACTTCGCCCGGTCCGGTGGTGCTCACCGGCGACACGATCCTGGGCCGTGGCACCACGGTCATCGCCCACCCGGACGGCACGCTGGGCCCCTACCTGGACTCGCTGCGCCGCCTGGCCGACCTGGCGCCCGGCACCGTCGTGCTGCCCGGGCACGGCCCCGAGCTGCCCGACGCATCGGCGGTGGCCGCCGCCTACCTCGCCCACCGCGAGCAGCGGCTCGAACAGGTGCGGGACGCGCTCACGCAGCTCGGTCCGGACGCGTCCGCCCGTGCGGTGGTGGAGCTGGTCTACGCCGACGTCGACGAGGCGCTGTGGCCCGCGGCCGAGCTGTCGGTACGGGCCCAGCTGGAGCACCTGCGCGTCTGAGAGGGTCGTGCAGGCGTCAGCCGCGCGTCAGGGCCGGCTCGCGGCGGGCGGGTGCGGGGGCGTGGAAGCTGCCGCGGCGCAGCCAGAGGACCACCGCCACCACCAGGCCCGCCGTCCCGCCCGCCAGGAACGCGCCGGCGGGCCCCCGCGCGTCGACGACGATGCCGGCCACCGACTGCCCCGCCGACAGCCCGAGCGTGGCGGCCGTGACGACCCAGCCGAAGGCCTCCGTGGCGGTCCCCGCGGGCGCCACCTCCTCCACCCCGAGCGACTGCGCGGTGACCTGGGGCGTGATCGTCGAGCCGGCGAGCAGCATCGCCACCACGAGCACCGGGATCGAGCCGAGCGGGCCGGTGAGCGCCATCGCCGCGACGCACACGCCGAACACGCCGAGCAGGACGGGCATCCGCAGGTGCAGAGGCCGCGGCCAGGGCCGCAACGAGTACAGCACCCCGGCGAGCACGGACGCGACCGACCAGGCCGACAGCAGCACCCCGCCCATCGCGGGTGAGCCCGCCTCGGCCGTGACGGCCGGGACCCCGACCTCCACCGTGCCGATGACCAGCCCGAACCCCAGCGACGCCAGCGCCACCGTCCGCATCCCGGGGCGGGCCAGCGCCCCCAGCAGCCCGACCGACGGACCGCGCGGACCCGGCTCCTGCGTCCGCACCGGACGGCTCAGGGCGAACGCCGTGGAGCCCAGCGCCATGGCCGTCACCGCGACGGCGACGCCGGTGCCCGGCCACGGGGCCGCGACGAGGAACGCAGCGGCGGCCGGGCCGAGGATGAAGAAGACCTCCAGGCTGATGGCCTCGTAGCTGAACGCGGCGTCCCGGCGCGGCCCCGCGGGCACGAGAACCACCCACAGCGCACGGGACGCCCCCGGCAGCGCGGGCTGAACGAGCCCGCCCAGCACCGCGAGCAGCACCACCAGCACCAGCGACGCGCCGGACTGCACGGCGAGGACGAGCGCCGCCTCGGCCATCGCGAACAGCGCGGTGGCCAGCAGCAGGGGACGCGTCGGCCCGACCCGGTCCATGAGCCTGCCCTGCGCCACCGAACCCAGCGAGACCCCGGCCAGCATGCCGGCCGACACGAGCCCGGCCGCCGCGAACGAGCCCGTGGCGCGCTGGACGTACAGCAGTGTGGCGAGCCCGACCATGGCGATCGGGAACCGCCCGAGGGCGGACGCGAGCGCAGGGATGAGTGCCCCGGGCGAGGTCAGGGCCGCACGGTAGTCGGCGGGGGATGCGGACGAGGAGGACACGCCGACAAGGATCGCACAGTCTGGTACGCACGTACCACTTTCCTGCGCCGGACGCGGCGAAGGGCACCTCCCACGTGGGGAGATGCCCTTCGGAAGGGTGCGGGTCCTACCGGGCCCGGCGGGCCAGCCGCTCGGGCTCCAGGATCAGCACGCTCTTGCCCTCGAGCCGCAGCCAGCCGCGGTGGGCGAAGTCGGCGAGCGCCTTGTTGACCGTCTCGCGGGAGGCGCCGACGAGCTGGGCGATCTCCTCCTGCGTGAGGTCGTGCGTGACGCGCAGCAGGCCCGACTCCTGCGACCCGAACTGGCGCGCGAGCTGCAGCAGCGACTTGGCCACCCGCCCGGGCACATCGGTGAAGATCAGGTCGGCGAGCATGTTGTTGGTGCGCCGCAGCCGGCGGGCGAGCACCCGCAGCAGCTGCTCGGCGATCTCCGGGCGCTTGCCGATCCACTCGCGCAGCGCGGCGCGGTCCATCGTGTAGGCGCGGACCTCGGTGACGGCCGTGGCCGACGACGTGCGCGGGCCCGGGTCGAAGATCGACAGCTCTCCGAACATGTCGGACGGGCCGGCCACCATGAGTAGGTTCTCGCGCCCGTCCGGACTCTTGCGTCCGATCTTCACCTTGCCACTGCCGACGATGTAGAGACGGTCACCCGGCTCCCCCTCGGCGAAGATCACGTGCCCACGGGGGAACTCCGCGCTCTCCAACGCCTGCGCCAGGGCGTCCGCCGCGTGCGGCTCGACCCCCTGGAAGATCCCTGCGCGGATCAGAATCTCGTCCACTGCACCGCTCCTCGTCCCGGCCGCTGCCCCGCGGCGGATCACCGGCGCGCCAGTCTAGGGGCAACGTCCACAGTCTGTTACACCGCAAGGGCCGTTTCGTTTACACGAACGGCGGTATTGATGCCGCTCGTGCGCGGCGACTCACGCGGCCTTGCTCCGCTTGGCCGGTCGTCGCCCTCGGGTACCGCGGCTGCGCAGACGGAAGAGCTCCAGCGCGCGGCCCGTGCCCTGCCGGAACAGGGCCCGGACCTCCTCGGGACGTGGCTTGTGGAGCAGCTCGTCGAGCTCCTCGGTGCGCACGGTGGACTCCCGCAGCTTGGACTCCACACGCTCCATACCGAGCGCGAAGAACATCACCAGCAGCGGCACGAGGACGGACAACCAGGCAGTCATGTCGAGAGGAATCGTCTCGCACCCGCCCCCCGCCCGGCACGGCGGGGGGCGGTGCGCCACCATCCCGATATCGTTTCGTGACCTTTTCACGACTCTGCGTGATCGGCAGCGGGCGATCCGCGGTCTCGATCGGACCTGTCGGTGCCCCGCCGTACTCTCGGGGGGTGACCACGGCGCCCGATCTCACCCGGAACGCGGCACGTCTCGCCAAGCGGGTGGCCGCGGGTGAACCCGCACTGGGCCGCGCCCGCCGGGTGGGCCGGATGCTGCGCACGCTCGCCACCACCCACACCGACGCGCACTGCGAGCTCGACTTCCGCACGCCGCTCGAGCTGGCCGTGGCCACGATCCTGTCGGCGCAGAGCACCGACAAGCTGGTCAACACGGTCACGCCGGCGTTGTTCGCGCGCTACCCCACGGCTCTCGACTACGCGAAGGCCGATCGCGCCGAGCTCGAGACGATGATCCACAGCACCGGGTTCTTCCGGAACAAGGCGAGCTCGCTCATCGGGCTGGGCGCGGCCGTCGTCGAGAAGCACGACGGCGTGCTGCCGAACACACTCGACGAGCTGGTCAAGCTACCCGGCATCGGCCGCAAGACCGCCAACGTCATCCTCGGCAACGCCTTCGACATCCCGGGTATCACGGTCGACACCCACTTCGGCCGGCTCGTCCGCCGCTGGGCCTGGACGGACCTGGAGGATCCAGTCAAGGTCGAGCACGCCGTCGGCGAGCTGGTGCCCAAGCGGGACTGGACGATCGTGTCCCACCAGGTGATCTTCCACGGTCGCCGCGTCTGCCACGCCAAGAAGCCGGCGTGCGGGGCCTGCACCCTCGCCGCCGACTGCCCCTCCTACGGCATCGGCCCCACCGATCCGATGCTGGCCGCGGCGCTGGTCAAGGGCCCGTCGCGCCCGCACCTGCTGCAGCTGGTGGGCCTGCCGGTCGACGACGCCCCCGCCCAGGCCGGCGGCGAGGACCAGGACGCCCCGTGACCTCGCCCCTCGGGCAGCCCCCCACGGAGCCGCCCCCCACCGAGCGGTCCGGGCCGCGTCGCTCGGAGATCATCACCACCGTCGTCGTGGTCCTGCTCGTCGCGGCAGGGGTCTTCGCCCTGTGGCCGCGCAGCGCGTCCACGTCGGACCACCCGTCCACCTCGTCCGCGCAGGCGTCCGACGCGCCCGTCGCCGTCGCGGTCCCCGACGCCCAGCTCACCGCGCCCCGCGCCGCCGCCCGCCTCGAGCCCTGCCCCGAGGGCACCGGCTCCGCGGGAGCGG
>NZ_JAOPWR010000479.1 GCF_025965585.1 Pseudonocardia sp. | reverse complement strand
GGGCCCTGCTGATCGTGGTCGAGGCCGTTCGACTTCTTCGTCTCGCTCGCCCTGATGCCGATCTCCATGGCGATCGCGGGCCCGGTCGGCGAGTGGATCGGCATCCCGCTGACCTTCGTCCTCGCGGGCCTGATCCCCGCGCTCCTCGAGCTCGCCGCCATCGTCGGCCGGCGGACGAGATCGCCCACCCCCTCGATCCCGCGGAGGACGAGGAGGTGGGCGAGGCCGCACCGCTCAGAGGGCCTTGAGCTCCTCCGTCACCTCCGCCACCGACTTCTTGGCGTCGCCGAAGAGCATCGAGGTGTTCTCGGCGTAGAACAGCGGGTTGTCGATGCCCGCGAAACCGCTGCTCATCGACCGCTTGAGCACGATCACCGAGTGCGACTGGTCCACGTTGAGGATCGGCATGCCGTGGATCGGGCTGCTCGGGTCGTTGCGCGCGGCCGGGTTGGTCACGTCGTTCGCCCCGATCACCAGCGTCACATCGGTGCGGGCGAACTCGTCGTTGATGTCGTCCATCTCCTTGAGCGCGTCGTAGGAGACGTCCGCCTCGGCGAGCAGCACGTTCATGTGCCCCGGCATGCGGCCGGCCACCGGGTGGATCGCGTACTTGACCTCCACGCCCTTGGCCTCCAGCAGCTTCGCCATGTCCTTGACGGCGTGCTGGGCCTGCGCGACGGCCATGCCGTAGCCCGGCACGACGATCACCGACGACGCGTAGGCCATTTGGATCGCCGCGTCGGCGGCGCTGGTGGCCTTCACCGTGCGGTCGATGCCGTCGTCGGCCCCTGTCAGCGTCGTGGCGCCCCCGAAACCGCCCGCGACGATCGCCGGGATGGACCGGTTCATGGCCTTCGCCATGAGGTTGGTCAGGATCGAACCGGACGCCCCGACGATCATGCCGGCCACGATCATGGCCGTGTTGTCGAGCGCGAGACCGGCCGCGGCGGCCGAGAGCCCGGTCAGGGCGTTGAGCAGCGAGATGACCACGGGCATGTCGGCACCACCGATGGGCAGCACCACCAGCACGCCCAGCACGCCCGCGAGCACGAGCAGCCCGATCACCCAGATCTGCGGCGCACCGCCCATACCGGCGAACACCGCGCAGACGATCGCGCCGAGCAGCAGCAGCACGTTCACCCACTGCTGTGCCCTGCCCAGGCCGACCGGGCGGCTGGGCAGGATCTCCTGCAGCTTGCCGAACGCGATGAGCGAGCCCCAGAACGACACCGACCCGATGATCGCGCCGAACAGCGACGCGACTGCCACGTACGTGGCCTCGGTGACGAACCCGCCGGAGGTGCGGAACTCCGACCACGCGATGAGCGCCACCGCGCCACCACCGACGCCGTTGAACAGCGCCACCATCTGCGGGATCGCGGTCATCTTGACCTGCCGCGCCGACGGCACACCGAGCGCGGCGCCGATCACCAGGCCGACCACGATGAGCACCCAGTTGTGGCGCACCTGCAGCAGCGTCGCGATCACGGCGATCGTCATGCCGACCGCGGCGATCTTGTTGCCGCGCACGGCCGTCTTGGGGCCGGTCAGGCCCATGAGGCCGTAGATGAACAGCGCGAACGCGATGATGTAGAGGATCGGGACCAGGACGGCCATCACGCGTCACCGTCCTTCTGCTGCGCCGGCACCTGGGGCTTCGACTTGAACATCCCGAGCATCCGGTCGGTGACGAGGAAGCCGCCGATCACGTTGATCGTGCCGAACGCGATGGCGATCACCAGGATGATCATGTCGACGACGGAGGGGTTCTCCAGCCGGCCCAGCACGATCAGGCCGCCCAGCAGCACGATGCCGTGGATGGCGTTGGTGCCCGACATGAGCGGGGTGTGCAGGGTGTTGGGCACCTTCGAGATCACGGCGAAGCCGACGAAACCGGCCAGCACCAGGATCGCGATGTTCGACAGCAGACTTCCGGACTCCACTACTTCACCTCTCGGGTCACGCAGGACTTGGCCAGGACCTCGTCGTCGAAGTCCGGCGCCAGCGCGCCGTCCTTGTCGAGCATCAGCTCCAGCAGCGCGGAGACGTTGCGGGAGTACAGCTCCGAGGCGTGCTCGGGCATCGTCGCGGGCAGGTTGAGCGGCGACGCGATCGTGACGTCGTGCTTGACGACGATCTCCCCGGGCTCGGTGAGCGCGCAGTTGCCACCGCTCTCCCCCGCCATGTCGACGACGACGCTGCCGGCGCGCATGCCCTCCACGGCCTTCGCCGTGACCAGTGTGGGCGCCGTGCGGCCGGGCACGTTCGCGGTGGTGATCACGACGTCGAAGTTCGTGATGGCCTCCTCGAGCCGGTTCTGCTGCTCGACGCGCTCCTCCTCGGTGAGCTCGCGGGCGTAGCCGCCCTCGCCGACCGCCTCGATGCCGAGATCCAGCCACTGCGCACCCAGCGACCGCACCTGGTCGGCCACCTCCGGCCGCACGTCGTAGCCGGTGGTGCGCGCCCCGAGCCGCTTGGCCGTGGCCAGCGCCTGCAGCCCCGCGACGCCCACGCCGAGGATCAGGGCCTGTGCGGGCTTGACCGTGCCGGCAGCCGTGGTGAGCATCGGGAAGAACCTCGTGGAGCGCTCCGCGGCGAGCAGGACGGCCTTGTAGCCGGCCACGCCCGCCTGCGACGACAGCGCGTCCATCGACTGCGCCCGCGAGATCCGCGGGATCGACTCCATCGCGAACGCCTGCACCCCGGCCTCACGCAGCGCTGCGATCGTCTCCGGCGAGGTCAGCGGAGCCAGGAAGCCGATATAGGACGAGCCGCTGTGCAGCCTGCCGATCTCGTCTGGGGTCGGGGGAGCCACCTTGACCACGACGTCGGCCGACCACGGGTCGCCGATCGTGGCGCCCGCGGCGGTGTAGAGGTCGTCGGGGATGAGGGCGCCGAGACCGGCACCGCTCTCCACCACGACCTCGACCCCACGGGTCCGGAGCTTCTCGATGATCTTCGGGACGAGCGCGACACGGCGCTCGCCGGTGCCCGTCTCGCGAGGCACCCCCACCGTCGTGGACCGCCGCGGTGCGGATTCTGACGTCATGGCGAGAACCTAGACCAGACGGCGGCCGACCACGCCGTCCATGTGACCGGGACGAACCGCCCGATCCCACCTCTACCGATTCAGGTGAGACGAATTCAAGCCGGCAACGTGAGGACGCGAGGTCCGTCCTCGGTGATGGCGACGGTGTGCTCCCAGTGCACGGCACGCCCGCCGTCCGCGGTGACGACCGTCCAGCCGTCGGCGAGCTCGAGGGTCTCCGGGTCGCCCGCCGTGAGCATCGGCTCGACGGCCAGCGCCATGCCCGGCTTCAGCCGGGGCCCCTGGCCGGGGTCGCCGTAGTTGGGCAGGAACGGGTCCATGTGCATCGACGTGCCGATGCCGTGGCCCCCGTACTCCTGCACGATCCCGTACGCCACGCCGTCGCGACGTGCGGCGTCCTCGCAGGCGGTCTGGACCGCGTGCGAGATGTCCGAGAGCCGCCCGCCGGGCTGCACCGCGGCGATGCCCGCGTGCAGGGCCGCCTCGCAGGCCGCCGACAGCGCGGCATCGGCGGCGGACACGGCGCCGACGGGGATGGTGACCGCAGCGTCGCCGTGCCACCCGTCGAGGATCGCGCCGCAGTCGACCGACACCAGGTCGCCGTCGGCCAGCACCTGCGCCGTGGACGGGATGCCGTGCACGATCTGCTCGTTCACCGACGCGCAGATCGACGCGGGGTAACCGTGGTAGCCGAGGAAGGACGGCACGGCGCCCGCGCCGCGGATGATCTGCTCCGCCAGCGCGTCGAGCTCACCGGTGCTGACACCGGGGCGGGCCAGCTCGGTCACGGCAGTGAGGACCTGGGCCACAAGGGCACCGGCCGCCCGCATCGCCTCGAGCTCGGCCGGGCTCTTCATCTCGATGTCCCGGCCCCGCCAACGCGCCACCAGCCCGCGGACCCCACTCCGTGTCGTCACCGAACAGCCACCGAACTCCCTGTCAGCGCCCGCGCAGGGCTTCCGTCACGCGGTCGGTGACCTCCTCGACCGAGCCGACCGCGTCCACCGTCACGAGCTTGTCGCTGTAGTGGTCGAGCAGCGGGGCGGTCTCGTCGCGGTACACCTGCTGGCGGTTGCGGATGACCTCCTCGGTGTCGTCCGAGCGGCCACGGCCCAGCAGGCGCTGCACCAGCACCTCCTCGGGCACCTGGAACTCGACGACGGCGTCGAGCTCCTCGCCGCGCTCGCCGAGGATCTCCTCGAGCGAGCCGGCCTGGCTCAGCGTCCGGGGGAAGCCGTCGAGCAGGAAGCCCTTGGACGCGTCGTCGTGCGTGAGGCGATCGCGCACCATGGCGACGGTGACTGCGTCCGGCACGAGGTTGCCGGCGTCCATGTACTTCTTCGCCTCGATGCCGAGCTCGGTCTCCTGGGACAGGTTCGCCCGGAACAGGTCACCGGTGGAGATGTGCGGCACGTCGAGTCGCTCCGCCAGACGCTCTGCCTGGGTGCCCTTGCCCGCACCCGGCGGGCCCACAAGAACGAGACGCACCGCGACCTCCACTGTTCGAACTCCGACGTTCACCTGGACGCTAGCGCAGGCTGCGATGTCAGCGCAGGAAGCCGTCGTACCTGCGCTGCATGAGCTGGCTCTCGATCTGCTTGACCGTGTCCAGGCCCACACCGACCATGATCAGCACCGCGGTGCCGCCGAACGGGAAGTTCTGGTTCTGGCCGCTGCCGGTGATGCCCAGGAAGAAGTTGGGCAGCACGGCGATGATGCCGAGGTACAGCGATCCCGGCAGCGTGATGCGGGAGAGCACGAAGTTCAGGTACTCGGCCGTGGGCCGTCCGGGACGGATGCCCGGGATGAAGCCGCCGAACTTCTTCATCTCGTCGGCCCGCTCGTCGGGGTTGAACGTGATGCCGACGTAGAAGTACGTGAAGAAGATGATCAGCGCGACGTACAGGACGATGTGCACGGGGTTCGACTGATCGACCAGATAGGTCTGGACGAATGCCGCGATCCCGCCGCTGCTGCCGGCCAGCTGCGAGATGAGCTGAGGCAGGTACAGCAGGGACGACCCGAAGATGACCGGGATGACGCCGGCCTGGTTCACCTTGAGCGGCAGGTAGGTGGACGTGCCGCCGTACATGCGGCGCCCGACCATGCGCTTCGCGTACTGCACCGGGATACGGCGCTGGCCCTGCTCGACGAACACGACGCTCGCGATGATGGCGAGACCGAAGACGCACACGCCGGCGAAGACGAGGCCGCCCGCGCTGTTGAGGATCTGGCTGCCCTCGGCGGGGATCCGCGACGCGATCGACGAGAAGATGATCAGCGACATGCCGTTGCCGATGCCGCGTTCGGTGATCTGCTCACCGAGCCACATGATCACCGCGGTGCCGGCCGTCATCACGATGACGATGACCGAGAGCGAGAAGATGCTGTTCGGGTTCTGCAGCACCGGGAGCGAGCAACCCTGGAACAGCTGGCCGCGCGAGGCCAGCGCGACGATGCCGGTGGCCTGCAGGATCGCGAGCGCGATGGTCAGGTAGCGGGTGTACTGGGTCAGCTTGTTCTGACCCGACTGCCCTTCCTTCTTCAGCTGCTCGAACCGCGGGATGACCACCGTCAGCAGCTGGATGATGATGCTCGACGTGATGTACGGCATGATGCCGAGCGCGAACATCGACAGCTGCAGGAGCGCACCGCCGGAGAACAGGTTGATCAGCGAGTAGACGTTCCCGCTGCCACCGCCCTCGACCTGCTGGATGCACTGCTGGACGTTCGGGTACGAGACGCCGGGCGACGGGATCGTGGCCCCGAGCCGGTAGACCGCGATGACCCCGAGCGTGAAGAGGATCTTCTTCCGGACATCCGGCGTCGTCAGTGCCGACCGGAAAGCGCTGAGCACTGGGTGACCCTCCTGTAGTGGACGGGGAACGACTGTAACAACGGCCGCAGTGACCCCCACGGCACGGACCGGCACTCAGGGTGCCGGCCCGCACCGAAGCGGCCCCGACCTGGCTAGGACAGATCGGTGACGGTGCCGCCGGCGGCCGTGATCTTGTCACGGGCGCTGCCGGAGAACGCGTGAGCGCTCACCGTCAGCGCGACGCCGTCGACCTCACCGTTGCCCAGCACCTTGACGGGCTGGTTGCGCCGGACGGCGCCGGCGGCCACGAGCTCGTCCGGGCCGACCTCGCCACCGGACGGGAACAGCTGGGCGAGGTCGCCCACGTTCACCACCTGGTACTCGACGCGGAACCGGTTCTTGAAGCCCTTGAGCTTGGGCAGCCGCATGTGCAGCGGCATCTGCCCGCCCTCGAAGCCGAACGGCACGCCCTTGCGCGCCTTCGTGCCCTTGGTACCGCGACCGGCGGTCTTGCCGCCCTTGCCGCCCTCACCGCGACCCAGACGGGTCTTCGCGGTCTTGGCGCCGGGAGCCGGACGCAGGTGGTGGATCTTGATCGTCGGCTCGCTCATCAGGAGCCCACCTCCTCCACCGTCACCAGGTGGCGAACGGTGTGGATCATGCCGCGGATCTGCGGGGTGTCCTCCCGCTCGACCGTCTGGCGGATCTTGCGCAGACCCAGCGACTTGAGGGTCGCCCGCTGGTTCGCCTTGCAGCCGATGCTGCTGCGGACCTGCGTGACGACCAGCGTGATGTCACTGGTCGGCATGGACTGAGCCCTCGGGTCGGCCGCGGCCGTCTTCTCGGCAGCCATGGTCACGACCTCGCGCTCTGAGCAGCAGCCGCGCGGGCGCGGAGCATCTCAGCCGGGGCGACGTCCTCGAGCGGCAGGCCACGGCGGGCCGCCACCTCCTCGGGACGCTGGATCATCTTCAGCGCGGCGATCGTGGCGTGCACCACGTTGATCGCGTTGTCGCTGCCGAGGCTCTTGGACAGGATGTCGTGGATGCCGGCGCACTCCAGCACGGCGCGCACCGGACCACCGGCGATGACACCGGTACCGGCGCTGGCCGGGCGCAGCATGACCACACCGGCCGCCGCCTCGCCCTGGACGCGGTGCACGATCGTGCCGCCGATGCGGGGGACGCGGAAGAAGTTCTTCTTCGCCTCCTCCACACCCTTGGCGATCGCCGCAGGCACCTCCTTGGCCTTGCCGTAGCCGACGCCCACCATGCCGTCGCCGTCGCCGACGATCATCAGGGCGGTGAAGCTGAAGCGCCGACCACCCTTGACGACCTTGGCGACGCGGTTGATGGTGACCAGCCGCTCGATGTAGGGCGTCTTGTCCTGGGCGCCACCGCGGCCGCCGTCGCGACGGTCACGGCCGCCGCCCGAGGTATTGCGATCGCCGCCGGGCCCACCGGGCCCTCCGGACCCGCCGGGCCCTCCGCCGTCGCGCCGTGCACGTCCCGGCATCAGAGGTTCCCTTCCGTCTTCGTGTTGTCCATCAGAACTCCAGACCACCCTCGCGGGCAGCATCGGCGAGCGCGGCGATCCGGCCGTGGTAGCCGAAGCCACCGTGGTCGAACACCACCGCGGTCACGCCGGCCTCGCGGGCACGGGCGGCGACCAGCTTGCCGACCTCGGCCGCGCGGGCCTTCTTGTCGCCGTCCAGCGCGCGGACGTCGGTCTCCATCGTCGACGCCGCGGCCAGCGTGTGGCCCGCGAGGTCGTCGATGAGCTGCACGATGATGTGGCGCGCGCTGCGCTTCACCGCGAGGCGTGGACGGTCGGCGCTGCCCGCGACCTTCTTGCGCAGTCGTGCGTGCCGACGCGTGCGCGCGACACGGCGCTTGCTCGACACCTGGGAGGCGGTCCGCTTCTTGGCGGCCGCGGAAATCGTCTCGGCCATTACTTACCCGTCTTCCCGACCTTGCGGCGGATGACCTCGCCGGCGTAGCGGATGCCCTTGCCCTTGTACGGGTCGGGCCTGCGCAGGCGGCGGATCTTCGCCGAGATCTCCCCCACGCTCTGCTTGTCGATGCCCGACACGGAGAACCGCGTGGGCGACTCGACCTTGAAGGTGACGCCCTCGGGCGCCTCGATCACGACGGGGTGGCTGTACCCCAGCGCGAACTCGAGCGACGTGCCCTTGAGCACGACGCGGTAACCGACGCCGTGGATCTCGAGCCTCTTCTCATAGCCCGACGTGACGCCGACGAACAGGTTGTTCACCAGCGTGCGCGAGAGACCGTGGTAGGCCTTGCTCTTCCGCTCGTCGTCCGGACGCTTCACCACGACGGCACCGGAGTCGTCGCGCTCGATCGTGATCGGCTCGATCACGGTGTGCGACAGGGTGCCCTTGGGGCCCTTGACGGTCACCGTGCGGCCGTCGATCTGGACGTCGACACCGGACGGAACGGTGATGGGCAGTTTCCCGATTCGGGACATGGTGGTTATCCCCTCACCAGACGTAGGCGAGGACTTCGCCGCCCACGCCGTTCTTCTTCGCCTGCTTGTCGGTCTGCAGACCGCTCGACGTCGAGATGATCGCGACGCCGAGGCCTCCGAGGACCCGGGGCAGGGTGGTGGACTTCGCGTAGACCCGGAGGCCGGGCTTTGAGACCCGCCGCAGGCCCGCGATGGAACGCTCGCGGTTGCGCCCGTACTTCAGCTCGATGACCAGGGCCTTGCCGACCTCGGCGTCCTCGACGGTGTGCGACGCGATGTAACCCTCCTTCTGGAGGATCTCGGCGATCGACACCTTGAGCTTGGAGTGCGGCATGACCACCTGGTCGTGGTACGCCGAGTTGGCGTTGCGCAGACGTGTCAGCATGTCTGCGATCGGATCGGTCATCGTCATAGGACGTCACTGCTTTCTCGCCTGGTTCCCCCGGTTCCCGGGGGCCTGTGGCGTTATGGGAGTGCTACTACCAGCTGCTCTTGCTGACGCCCGGCAGCTCGCCGGCGTGCGCCATCTCGCGGACGCAGATCCGGCACAGGCCGAACTTGCGCAGAACGGCACGAGGCCGCCCGCACTTCTGGCAGCGGGTGTAACCGCGGACCTTGAACTTCGGAGTGGCTGCGGCCTTGATCCGGAGAGCCTTCTTGGCCATCTCACGCCTCCTTGAAGGGGAAGCCGAGCTGACGCAGCAGCGCCCGGCCTTCCTCGTCGGTCGTGGCCGTGGTGACCACCGTGATGTCCATGCCACGCGGGCGGTCGATCGAGTCCGGGTCGATCTCGTGGAACATCGACTGCTCGGTGAGCCCGAACGTGTAGTTGCCTCGGCCGTCGAACTGGTTCGGCGAGAGGCCACGGAAGTCGCGGATACGCGGCAGCGCGATGGTCAGCAGCCGGTCCAGGAACTCCCACATCCGGTCGTTGCGGAGGGTGACCTTCGCGCCGATCGGCATGCCCTCGCGCAGCTTGAACTGCGCGATGGACTTGGTGGAGCGGCGGACCTGCGGCTTCTGGCCGGTGATGGTGGCCAGGTCGCGGACCGCGCCGTCGATCAGCTTCGCGTCACGGGCGGCGTCGCCGACACCCATGTTCACGACGACCTTCACGACGCCAGGGATCTGCATGACGTTCGCGTACTCGAACTGCTCGCGCAGCGCGGACGCGATCTCGTCCTTGTAGCGCCGCTTGAGCCGCGGAATGGTCTTCTCTGCAGCCACATCAGTTGATGCAGTCATGTCAGATCTCCTTCCCGGAACGCTTGGAGACCCGCACGCGCTTGCCGTCCTCGCCGACCGTCTTGCCGACGCGGGTGGGCTTGCCGTCGGAGTCGACGATCATCACGTTGGAGACGTGGATCGGGGCCTCCTGCGTGACGATGCCGCCCGACTGCGCACCGCGCTGGTTCTGGCTGACCCGGGTGTGCTTCTTGATCCGGTTCACGCCCTCGACCAGGACGCGCTCCTTCTCCGGGTAGGCCTGGATGACCTTGCCCTTGGCGCCCTTGTCCTTGCCGGCGATCACCTGGACGGTGTCACCCTTCTTGACCTTCATGCTCACAACACCTCCGGCGCGAGGGAGATGATCTTCATGAACTTCTTGTCGCGGAGCTCGCGACCGACCGGTCCGAAGATGCGGGTCCCTCGCGGCTCGCCGTCGGGCTTGATCAGCACGGCGGCGTTCTCGTCGAACCGGATGTACGAGCCATCCGGACGGCGCCGCTCCTTGACGGTGCGCACGATGACGGCCTTGACGACGTCACCGCGCTTCACCCCGGCGGCGGGGATGGCGTCCTTCACGGTGGCGACGATGACGTCGCCGATCCCGGCGTAGCGCCGGCCCGATCCACCCAGCACCCGGATGCAGAGGATCTCCTTGGCACCGGTGTTGTCCGCGACGCGAAGTCGCGACTCCTGCTGGATCACTTCGCCTTCTCCAGGATCTCGACCAGCCGCCAGCGCTTCGTGGCGGACAGCGGTCGGGTCTCCATCAGCCGGACGCGGTCGCCGACGCCGGCCGTGTTGGCCTCGTCGTGCGCCTTGACCTTGCTCGTCCGGCGGATGACCTTGCCGTACATCGGGTGCTTCACGCGGTCCTCGAGGGCCACGACGATCGTCTTGGCCATCTTGTCGGACACGACGAGGCCCTCACGGACCTTCCGCTCCGCACGCGCCACCGGTGTCGGCGGCGTCTTGCTCTTGGTGGTGTCGCTCATGCCGCGCCCTCATCCTCGGTCGGCGCCGCGGAGAGGCCCAGCTCGCGCTCACGCATGATCGTGTAGATCCGCGCGATGTCGTGCCGGACGGTACGCAGCCGCCGGTTGTTGTCCAGCTGCCCGGTGGCCATCTGGAAGCGGAGGTTGAACAGCTCCTCCTTGGCCTCCCGCACGCGGAGCGTCAGCTCCTCGTCGGTGAGCTCACGGAGCTCAGCGGCGGTGGTCGTGGACGCGGCCATCAGATGTCACCACCCTCACGGGTCACGATCCGGCACTTCATCGGCAGCTTGTGGATCGCGCGGCGCAGGGCCTCGCGAGCCGTCTGCTCGTTGGGGTAGCTCATCTCGAAGAGCACCCGGCCGGGCTTGACGTTGGTGATCCACTTCTCCGGCGAGCCCTTGCCGGAACCCATGCGGGTCTCGGCCGGCTTCTTGGTGAGCGGACGGTCCGGGAAGACGTTGATCCAGACCTTGCCGCCACGCTTGATGTGCCGGTTGATGGCGATACGAGCCGACTCGATCTGCCGGTTCGTGACGTAGGCGGGCTCGAGGGCCTGGATGCCGAAGTCACCGAAGTTGACGCGGGTGCCA
The DNA here is from genome assembly GCF_025965585.1 of Pseudonocardia sp. Taxonomy (GTDB): domain Bacteria; phylum Actinomycetota; class Actinomycetes; order Mycobacteriales; family Pseudonocardiaceae; genus Pseudonocardia. The sequence goes on along the minus strand of NZ_JAOPWR010000479.1, from coordinate 13,856 downwards.
CCGGTGGCGGCACCGGTGCGGTGCGGCCGATGCTGCTTGCGGTGCTTGACCCTGCGAGGGATCAGCATGACTAGGCCTCCCCACCGGTGTTCGGGGTGTCGGTCGACGGTGCGGGCGCCTCGGCCGTGGCCGTGGCTGTGTTCCCGCCCGATGCCTGCTCGGCCGCGGCGCGGCCGGCCTCGGTGCTCGTGCCCGTGGTGCCCGAGGCACCCGAGCGACGGCGGGCCGGACGCTCGCGGCGCGGGCCGCGGTCGCCACCGGGAGCTGCGGCTGCAGCCGCAGCAGCGCCCTCGCGACGGCCACCGACGACGTCACCCTTGTAGATCCACACCTTGACGCCGATGCGCCCGAACGTGGTGCGGGCCTCGAACAGGCCGTAGTCGATGTCGGCGCGCAGCGTGTGCAGCGGGACGCGACCCTCGCGGTAGAACTCCGAGCGCGACATCTCCGCGCCGCCCAGGCGACCCGAGCACTGCACCCGGATGCCCTTGACCTGCGGCGAGCGCATGGCCGACTGGATGGCCTTGCGCATCGCGCGACGGAAGGCCACGCGGTTGGACAGCTGCTCGGCCACGCCCTGCGCGACGAGCTGGGCGTCCGACTCCGAGTTCTTGACCTCGAGGATGTTGAGCTGGACCTGCTTCTTGGTCAGCTTCTCGAGGTTGCCGCGGATGCGGTCGGCCTCGGCGCCGCGACGGCCGATCACGATGCCCGGACGCGCGGTGTGGATGTCCACACGGACGCGGTCGCGAGTGCGCTCGATCTCGACCTTGGAGATGCCGGCCCGCTCCATGCCCTTGGAGAGCATCTTGCGGATCTCGACGTCTTCCTTCACGTACTCGGCGTACTGCTTGTCGGCGTACCAACGCGACTTCCAGTCGGTGGTGATACCGAGGCGGAAGCCGTGCGGGTTGATCTTCTGACCCATTAGCGGGTCCTCCCCTTCGCGCCGCGCGCACCGCGACCGCTCTTGGCGGCCTGCTCCTGCACCTCGACGGTGATGTGGCTCGTGCGCTTACGGATCCGGTACGCGCGGCCCTGGGCCCGCGGACGGATGCGCTTGAGCGTCGGGCCCTCGTCGGCGGTGGCCAGGGCCACCACCAGCGAGTCGCGGTCCATCTGGTGGTTGTTCTCGGCGTTCGCAGCAGCGCTGGCGATCACCTTGAACAGCGGCTCTGCGGCGGCCTGCGGCGAGAACCGCAGGATGTCGAGGGCCTCCTGCACCGGCCGGCCCTTGACGAGCTCGACCACGCGCCGAACCTTGGTCGGCGACATGTGCACGTAACGCGCCACTGCGCGGGCTCGAGCGGGCTCGAGCGCGGCAGGGGCCTCTGTGGCTGTCTCAGCCATGAAATCTCACCCTTTCCTGGTCGCTACTCGGTCCGCTCAGCGCCTGCGCGCTTTGCGGTCGTCCTTGATGTGGCCCCGGAAGGTCCGCGTGGGCGCGAACTCCCCCAGCTTGTGGCCGACCATCGAGTCCGACACGAACACCGGCACGTGCTTGCGGCCGTCGTGCACCGCAATCGTGTGGCCGATCATGTCGGGGATGATGGTGGACCGACGGGACCAGGTCCGGATGACGGTCTTCTTACCCGACTCGTTGAGGACGTCCACCTTCTTGAGCAGGTGGTCGTCCACGAACGGGCCCTTCTTCAGGCTGCGCGGCATCTTTTACCTCCCTGCTCAGCGCTTCTTGCCGGTACGCCGGCGGCGGACGATCAACTTGTCGGACGGCTTGGTGCGGCGGGTACGCCCCTCGGGCTTACCAGCGGGGTTGACCGGGTGGCGACCACCGGAGGTCTTGCCCTCACCACCACCGTGCGGGTGGTCGACGGGGTTCATGGCGACACCGCGGACGGTCGGGCGCTTCCCCTTCCAGCGCATGCGGCCTGCCTTGCCCCAGTTGATGTTGGAGTGATCGGCGTTGCCGACCTCGCCGATGGTGGCGCGGCAGCGGACGTCGACGTTGCGGATCTCGCCGGACGGCAGCCGGAGCTGCGCGTACGGTCCGTCCTTCGCCACCAGCTGGACCTTCGCGCCGGCCGAGCGGGCCATCTTCGCGCCGCCGCCGGGGCGGAGCTCGATCGCGTGGATCACCGTGCCGGTGGGGATGTTGCGCAGCGGCAGGTTGTTGCCGACCTTGATGTCGGCGCGCGCACCGGCCTCGACCTTGTCGCCCTGCTTCAGCTTCTCCGGCGCGATGATGTAGCGCTTCTCGCCGTCGGCGTAATGCAGGAGCGCGATCCGCGAGGTGCGGTTCGGGTCGTACTCGATGTGCGCGACGGTGGCCGGAACGCCGTCCTTGTCGTTGCGCCGGAAATCGATCAGACGGTAGGCGCGCTTGTGCCCGCCGCCCTGGTGACGGGTGGTGATGCGCCCGTGCGCGTTGCGGCCGCCCTTGCTGTGCAGCGGACGGATCAGCGACTTCTCCGGCGTCGACCGAGTGATCTCGGCGAAGTCGGAGACGCTGGAGCCGCGGCGGCCCGGAGTCGTCGGCTTGTACTTACGGATACCCATGGTCAGTCCCTCAGCTCGCCCGGCCGCCGAAGACGTCGATCGGGTTGCTCTCCTCGGAGAGCGTCACGACGGCGCGCTTCGTGTCCTTGCGCTTGCCGAACCCGGCGCGGGAGCGCTTGCGCTTCCCGGTGCGGTTCAGGGTGTTGACGCTGAGAACCTTGACGCCGAACACCTTCTCGACAGCGATCTTGATCTGTGTCTTGTTCGCATCGGGGCGGACGACGAAGGTGTACTGGCGCTCCTCGAGCAGCCCGTAGCTCTTCTCCGACACCACCGGTGCGAGCAGGATGTCGCGCGGATCGGGGATCACTTGCTCTCCTCCTTACGCTGCGACGGCGGCAGCTCGAACCCGGCCGCCTCGGCCGCCTCGGCCGTGTCGAACCAGACCTCCGCCACGGTGCGGGCGTAGAACGAGCTGCCCGGCACGTGGTAGAGCATCGAGTCGGCATTGCCCTTGACGGGGAACCCGTCGGGCTGCGAACCGTCGGCGAGCGGGGCGTGGCTCCCGGCGCCGTACGGCGCCTCGTCCTCGGCGGCGGCCGGTGCCTCGGACAGGCCGACCGTCTCGCTCTCCCGCGCCGACGCCGTGACCGAACCCCGCGTGGGGGTGGCGATCGGGCCGGCCAGGAAGGCCTCGAGCGAGGCCTCCGTGAACACCACGACGTCGTTGACGAGCACGTCGTAGGTGTTGAGCTGGTCGGGCGCGATCAGGTGCACGGTGGGGAGGTTGCGCAGGCTGAGCCAGCTGACCTCGTCATCGCGGTTGAGCACCACGAGCGCCCGGGTGGCGGCGTCGCCGGCGACGTCGACGAGCGCGGTGCGCGCCGCCTTCGTCGAGGGGGTGTCGCCGGTGACCAGCGACGGCACGACGTGGACCAGCCCGGCACGCGCCCGGTCGGAGAGGGCACCGCGCAGTGCGGCGGCCTTCATCTTCTTGGGCGTCTTCTGGGTGTAGTCGCGCGGCGTCGGGCCGTGGGAGATGCCACCGCCGGCGAACTGCGGCGAGCGGATGGAACCCTGGCGCGCCCGGCCGGTGCCCTTCTGGCGGTACGGCTTCTTGCCGCCACCGCTGACCTCGCCGCGGGTCTTCGTGTCGTGCGTGCCCTGGCGCGCGGCCGCGAGCTGGGCCGTGACGACCTGGTGCATCAGCGCGATGTTCGCGGTGACGTCGAAGACGTGCGCGGGGAGCTCGACGTTGCTGGTGGTGCTCATGCCTTCACACCTGCCTTCGCGGCCGACTTGACGAAGAGAAGACCACCGCGGGGGCCGGGGACGGCGCCCTTGATGAGCAGCAGCCCGCGCTCGGCGTCCACGCGGTGCACCGTGAGGTTCTGCGTGGTGACGCGCGCGACGCCCATGCGGCCCGCCATGCGGAGACCCTTGAAGACGCGGCCCGGGGTGGCACAGCCGCCGATGGAACCCGGCGAGCGGTGCTTGCGCTGGACGCCGTGACCGGCGCCGAGGCCCTTGAACCCGTGGCGCTTCATGACGCCCGCGGTGCCCTTGCCCTTGCTGGTGCCGACGACGTCGACCAACGCGCCGCTGTCGAACACCTCGGCGGTGATCTCCTGGCCGACCGAGTACTCGCCGGCGTCGGAGGTGCGCAGCTCGACCAGGTGCCGGCGGGGCGTGGTGCCCGCCTTGGCGAAGTGGCCGGTGCGCGGCTTGTTGACCCTGCGCGGGTCGATGGCCCCGTAGGCGAACTGGACGGCGATGTAGCCGTCCTTCTCCTCGGTACGGACCTGGGTCACCACGTTCGGGCCCGCCTGGACCACGGTGACCGGGACCACCCGGTTGTTCTCGTCGAAGACCTGGGTCATCCCGAGCTTGGTGCCCAGGATCCCGGTGATCTGCCTTTCGCTCATGTTTCCGTCAGCCCTACTGGATGTTGACGTCGACACTGGCCGGCAGGTCGATGCGCATGAGCGCGTCGACCGTCTTCGGCGTCGGGTCGAGGATGTCGATCAGCCGCTTGTGGGTGCGCATCTCGAAGTGCTCGCGCGAGTCCTTGTACTTGTGCGGCGAGCGGATGACGCAGTAGATGTTCTTCTCCGTCGGCAGCGGCACCGGCCCGACGACCCGAGCGCCCGTACGCGTGACCGTCTCGACGATCTTGCGCGCGGAGGCGTCGATGGCCTCGTGGTCATAGGCCTTCAGCCTGATGCGGATCTTTTGTCCCGCCATGGTCGTCGGTCGTCCTCTTCTTCCTGCCGCTCGTGTACGCGTGCTCCTGGGGGAGGCACACGGGGAACCCTGGCGGGCTCCTGCCGTGGTGGCTCCGGTCCACGAGGTCGGGCGTGTCGCCGTAGTTCCTCAGACCGGTCCCCCGGAACGATCGCGCCCCCCGGAGGGGCCGCTGTGCTCAGGGGCTCGCGCCGAGGCCGGTGCGCGATAAACACGCACCGGCCTCGACGCGCAACCCGTCAAGGATGCCACACCGGGATGTGGCGCCCTCGACCGGGGGTTGTTACTTGTTGATCTTGATGACCTGGCCGGCGCCGACGGTCCGTCCACCCTCGCGGATGGCGAACTGCAGGCCCTCCTCCATGGCGATGGGCTGGATCAGCTTCACGCTCATGGTGGTGTTGTCGCCAGGCATGACCATCTCGGTACCGCTGGGCAGCGTGACCACGCCGGTGACGTCCGTCGTCCGGAAGTAGAACTGCGGACGGTAGTTGTTGAAGAACGGCGTGTGACGGCCACCCTCGTCCTTGGACAGGATGTAGACCTGGCCCTCGAACTCGGTGTGCGGGGTGGTGGTGCCGGGCTTCACGACGACCATGCCGCGCTCGACCTGCTCGCGCTTGACACCGCGGAGCAGCAGCGCCGCGTTGTCGCCGGCACGACCCTCGTCGAGGAACTTCTTGAACATCTCGATCGAGGTGGTGGTGGTCTTGAAGGACTTCTCGCGGATGCCGACGATCTCGACCTCCTCGTTGACCTTCACGATGCCACGCTCGATACGGCCGGTGACGACCGTGCCGCGGCCGGAGATCGTGAAGACGTCCTCGACGGGCATGAGGAACGGCTTCTCGACGTCGCGCTCGGGCTCCGGGATCGACTCGTCGACCGCGTCCATGAGCTCCATGAGCTTCTCGGCCCACTCGGCGTCGCCCTCGAGCGCCTTCAGCGCCGAGACACGGACGATCGGGAGGTCGTCGCCCGGGTACTCCTGCGACGACAGCAGCTCGCGGACCTCGAGCTCGACGAGCTCCAGGATCTCCTCGTCGTCCACCATGTCGGCCTTGTTCAGAGCGACGACGATGTACGGCACGCCGACCTGGCGGGCGAGCAGCACGTGCTCACGCGTCTGGGGCATCGGGCCGTCGGTGGCCGCGACCACCAGGATGGCGCCGTCCATCTGCGCCGCACCGGTGATCATGTTCTTGATGTAGTCGGCGTGCCCGGGGCAGTCGACGTGCGCGTAGTGGCGCTTCTCGGTCTGGTACTCGACGTGCGCGATCGAGATCGTGATGCCGCGCTGACGCTCCTCGGGAGCCTTGTCGATCTGGTCGAACGCCGACGCGTCGTTCAGCGTCGGGAACTTGTCGTGCAGAACCTTGGTGATTGCCGCCGTCAGCGTGGTCTTGCCGTGGTCGATGTGACCGATGGTGCCGATGTTGACGTGCGGCTTGGTCCGCTCGAACTTCGCCTTCGCCACTGGGGGATCCTCCTGGACTGGTACGTGTCCGTCGTGCTGACGGCGGGTCTGTGGGGTGGTGCCCGGACGATTGTCCTCGGGCACCGACCGCGGGCCCTCATCGGGCCCGCGGTCAGATGCATGTGAGAAGCCGTGGCCCCGGCAGAAGAAGCCCGGGGGCTTCTCACACGCAACTGCGGATAGCTCTTACTCGCCGGTGGCCTTGGCGATGATCTCCTTGGCCACGTTGGTCGGGACCTCCGCGTAGGAGTCGAAGACCATGGTGTAGTTCGCCCGGCCCTGGGTCCGCGACCGGAGGTCGCCGACGTAGCCGAACATCTCCGACAGCGGGACGAGCGCCTTGACGATCCGGGCGCCCGCCCGCTCCTCCATGGCCTGGATCTGGCCACGGCGGGAGTTCAGGTCGCCGATCACGTCGCCCATGTAGTCCTCGGGCGTCGTGACCTCGACGGCCATCATCGGCTCGAGGATGGCCGGGCTGGCCTGGCGAGCCGCCTCCTTGAGGGCGATCGAGCCGGCGACCTTGAAGGCCATCTCGGACGAGTCGACCTCGTGGTACGCACCGTCGACGAGGGTCAGCTTGACGCCGACGAGCGGGTAGCCCGCCACGATGCCGTACTGCATGGCATCCTGCGCCCCGGCGTCCACCGACGGGATGTACTCCCGGGGGATGCGACCGCCGCTGACCTTGTTGTCGAACTCGTACAGCGCACCGTCGGCGGTGTCCAGCGGCTCCAAGGTGATGATCACCTTGGCGAACTGACCCGAGCCGCCGGTCTGCTTCTTGTGGACGTACGTGTACTTGTCGACCGTCTTGCGGATGGTCTCCCGGTACGCGACCTGAGGCTTACCGATGTTCGCCTCGACCTTGTAATCGGTCTTCATCCGGTTGACCAGCACCTCGAGGTGCAGCTCGCCCATACCCGCCAGGATCGTCTGCCCGGACTCCTCGTCCTGGGTGACCTGGAAGGTGGGGTCCTCCTCGGCGAGCTTCTGGATCGCGATGCCCAGCTTCTCCTGGTCCGCCTTGGTCTTCGGCTCGACCGCGACCTGGATGACCGGGTCGGGGAAGGACATCGACTCGAGGATGATCGGGTTCTGCGGGTCCGACAGGGTCTCGCCCGTGGTGGTGTCCTTGAGCCCCGTGACCGCGTAGATGTGGCCGGCCAGGGCCTCGTCGACCGGGTTCTCCTTGTTGGCGTGCATCTGGAAGAACTTCCCGATGCGCTCCTTGCGGTCCTTGGTCGAGTTGATCACCTGGGCTCCGGCAGCGATCTTGCCCGAGTACACCCGGATGTAGGTCAGCTTGCCGAAGAACGGGTGCGCGGCGATCTTGAACGCGAGCGCCGAGAACGGCTCCGTGCTGCTGGGCTTGCGGAACGCCGGGGTCTCCCCGTCGGGCAGCGTCCCCTCGACCGGCGGCACGTCCAGCGGCGACGGCAGGTAGTCGATCACCGCGTCGAGCATGGGCTGGACGCCCTTGTTCTTGTACGCGGAGCCGCAGAGCACGGGGTAGGCCGCACGATCGTTGACGATCTTGCGGATGCCGTGCTTGATCTGCTCGACCGTGAGCTCCTCGCCACCGAGGTACAGCTCCATCAGGTCGTCGTCGGTCTCGGCGACGGCCTCGACCAGCGCGGTGCGGTACTCGGCGGCCTTCTCGGCGAGATCCGCGGGGATCTCCTCGACCGTGTAGTCCTCACCCATCTTGACCTCGCCGCGCCACGTGAGCGCACGCATGTTCACGAGGTCGACGACACCGATGAACTCGCTCTCGGAGCCGATCGGCAGCTGCAGGGGCAGCGGCTTGGCGCCGAGACGGTCCTGGATCGTCCGCACCGTGAAGTAGAAGTCCGCGCCGAGCTTGTCCATCTTGTTGACGAAGCAGATGCGCGGGACGTCGTACTTGGTGGCCTGCCGCCAGACCTGCTCGGACTGCGGCTCGACCCCCTCCTTGCCGTCGAAGACCGCGACCGCGCCGTCGAGCACGCGCAGGGACCGCTCCACCTCGACGGTGAAATCGACGTGGCCCGGGGTGTCGATGATGTTGATCTGGTGGTCGTTCCAGAAGCAGGTGATCGCGGCGGACGTGATCGTGATGCCGCGCTTCTGCTCCTCCTCCATCCAGTCCATCGTCGCCGCGCCGTCGTGCACCTCACCGATCTTGTAGTTCAGACCGGTGTAGAACAGGATGCGCTCGGTGGTGGTGGTCTTACCGGCGTCGATGTGGGCCATGATGCCGATGTTGCGGACCTTGCCCAGGTCCGTCAGCACGTCGCGTGCCACAGCTATCTCGCTTCCCTCAACAGGTTGGCGCGGACGATCGGCCCGTCACCAGCGGTAGTGGGCGAAGGCCTTGTTGGACTCCGCCATCTTGTGCATGTCCTCGCGCCGCTTCACTGCGGCACCCAGACCGTTGCTCGCGTCGAGGAGCTCGTTCATGAGCCGCTCGACCATCGTCTTCTCGCGACGCTGTCCGGCGTAGGACACCAGCCAGCGCAGGCCCAGCGTGGTCTGCCGGACGGCGCGGACCTCGACGGGAACCTGGTACGTGGCGCCACCGACGCGGCGGCTGCGCACCTCCAGGGCCGGCTTCACGTTGTCCAGCGCACGCTTGAGCGTGACGACGGGATCGGTGCCGGTCTTCTCGCGGGTGCCCTCGAGGGCGGCGTAGACGATGCGCTCGGCCAGCGAGCGCTTGCCGTCCTGGAGCACCTTGTTCACCAGCTGGGTGACCAGCGGCGAGCTGTACACCGGGTCGGAGACCAGGGGACGCTTGGGAGCGGGGCCCTTGCGAGGCATCAGCCGATTCCCTTCTCGCTGCGGTTCGCGGCCTCGCCGGCGCTCAGCAGAGCGGGGGCCGTGTTGGGGCGAGCCATCAGCTCTTCTCCTTCTTCGCGCCGTAACGGCTGCGTGCCTGCTTGCGGTTCTTGACGCCCTGGGTGTCGAGCGAACCGCGGACGATCTTGTAGCGGACGCCGGGGAGGTCCTTCACACGACCGCCACGGACCAGGACGATCGAGTGCTCCTGGAGGTTGTGACCCTCACCGGGGATGTAGGCCGTGATCTCCATCTGGCTGCTCAGCTTGACGCGAGCGACCTTGCGCAGAGCAGAGTTCGGCTTCTTCGGCGTCGTGGTGTAGACGCGCGTGCACACCCCGCGGCGCTGCGGGCTTCCCTTGAGCGCTGCCGTCTTGGTCTTGGTGGCCTTGTCCTGACGGCCCTTGCGGACCAGCTGCTGGATCGTGGGCATGAACCGTCTGCTTCTTCCCGTCGGCGTGCTGTGGCTTGTGGTGCTGGTCGTGCGTGGAGGCGACCGGCTGCACCGGCCGCCCACCCCCGAGGTCGGGCGTGTCGCACCCCCTTGTGACTCACGTCGGGAGATCGGGGAGACCTCGAGCGGAGCCCAGGGGCCCGTATGCCCGACGAATCGACCGCAGGGCACACAGATCGGCCCGACCGAGGTCGAGCGCAAGACCACAGAGTACCCGCCCCGCCGGATGGGGGTCAAAACGGGTAGGCCACGAGGGCGTGGTCAGCACCTGCCGGTACCGGAAGGGTGCCGCAAGCGCGTGCGCGCCGCAAGAGGGCGCTCCCGCTCGCCGCGCCTGACCACCCGTTCGTCGTGTTCACCTGGCCTCCTCCGTTCACCCGCTGTGGTGCGTTCCGCTGTCCGGGGCCGGTTGGCTACGTTCCGGTCGTGCACCTGCCTCGACCTGCTGTCCGGCTGATGACGCGTGGCGTCGTCGCCCCCCTGCTCGGTCCCCGCCTGCCCCTGCCCGTCCGGCGCCGGCTGCTCGCCGCCACCGGCCTCGTGCTGCCCCTGCCGCGCGGGACGCGGCGCAGCCGGAGCACGCTGGGCGGGGTGCCCACCGTGCGCGTGACCGCGGCGGCGGCCATCGGACCCCAGCAGGTGCTGTACCTGCACGGAGGCGGGTACTCCGTGGGCTCCCCCGCGTCGCACCTCGCGCTGCTGGCGAACCTCAGCCGGGCCACCGGGGCCCCCGTGCACGCGCCGGACTACCGGCTCGCGCCCGAGCACCCCTTCCCTGCCGCCGTGGACGACGCGGTCGCGGCGTACCGCGCGCTGCGCGCAGCGGGACATGAAGCACAACGCATCGCGGTGGCCGGGGATTCCGCGGGAGGCGGCCTCGCCATGAGCCTGGTGCTGAGGCTGCGCGGGCTCGGCGAGGAGCTGCCCGGGTCGGTCGGGCTGATCTCCCCGTGGCTCGACCTCGACCTGCGCTCCCCCGCCGTGTGGGCGAACGCGACCACGGACGCGATGCTCGACCCGTCCTGGCTCGGGCAGGCCGCCGAGGACTACCGCGCCGGATCAACGGCCCCCGAGCTCCGCCCCCTCGAGGCCGACCTGGCCGGCCTCCCTCCGCTGCACGTCGTCGCCGGGGCGGACGAGGTGCTGGTCGGCGACTCCGACGCGTTCGTCGAGCAGGCGAAGGCCGCCGGCGCGGAGATCACCTACCGGCGTGAGCGCGGCATGTGGCACGCCTACCTCGTCTTCGCCGGCCTACTGGCCGAGGCCGACGTGGCGGTGGCCGAGCTCGGCGCCGCGTTCCGCGCCGACTGCGCCGTCCCGCACAGGACGAGCGGGTCCAGGTAGACGAAAACGGGGCCGGCCACCGCCACGGGAGAGCGGTGACCGGCCCCGTTCAGGACCGTCCTCGAACGGCTACCGGCTAGCGGTAGTCGCGCCCGAAGTCGTAGTCGTCCAGCGGCACCGCGGCACCGGTGCCGGTGCCGAACACGTCGGGGCTGTAGTAGCCGTCGTCGTAGCTCGGCAGCGCGTAGGCGGCCGCGCGGGCCTCCTCCGTGGGCTGCACCTGGATGTTGCGGTACCGACTGATCCCCGTACCGGCGGGGATCAGCTTGCCGATGATCACGTTCTCCTTGAGCCCGACGAGCTTGTCGCGCTTTCCGTTGATCGCGGCATCGGTGAGGATCCGGGTGGTCTCCTGGAACGAGGCCGCGGACAGCCACGACTCCGTGGCCAGCGAGGCCTTCGTGATCCCCATGAGCACCGGACGGCCGGAGGCGGGCTCCCCGCCCTCGGCCACGACGCGCCGGTTCTGCGCCTCGAAATCGGTGCGCTCGGCGAGCGAGCCCGGCAGGAACTCGGTGGACCCCGAGTCGATGATCGTGACCCGGCGGAGCATCTGCCGGATGATCACCTCGATGTGCTTGTCGTGAATGTCCACGCTCTGCGTGCGGTACACCTTCTGCACCTCACGCGTGAGGTGCAGCTGCACCTCACGGGGACCCATGACCCGCAGCACCTCGTGGGGGTCGGCCGTGCCCTCGAGCAGCAGCTGCCCGACGTGCACGTGGTCGCCGTCGGCCAGCGGACGCTCCTGGCCGTCGACCACCGTCATCGCGAGCCACTGCCGCTTGGACAGCTTCTCGTAGACGATCTCCTCGCCGCCGTCGTCCGGGGTGAGGGTGATCTTCCAGAAGCGCTCGCCGTCCTCGATCGAGATGCGGCCGTCGACGTCGGCGATCGGGGCCTTGCCCTTGGGGACACGGGCCTCGAACAGCTCCTGGACACGCGGCAGACCGGTGGTGATGTCGTCGCCCGCCACACCACCGGTGTGGAAGGTGCGCATCGTGAGCTGGGTGCCCGGCTCACCGATCGACTGCGCCGCGACGATGCCGACGGCCTCGCCGACGTCCACCAGCTTGCCGGTGGCCATCGAACGGCCGTAGCACATGCCGCAGATGCCGCTGGCCGACGTGCAGGTGAGCGGGCTGCGCACCTTGATCGTCTTGACGCCGGCCGCGACGAGCGCGTCGAGCGCGGGGTCGCCGAGGTCGCCGCCCTTGGCGACGATGACGTTGCCGTCGGCGTCGCGCACCTCCTCCGCGGAGCACCGTGCGTAGATGCTCGTGCGGATGTAGCGGTGGGCGATGCGCTTGCCGCCTGCGCCCTCCTCCGTGACCGCCATCGTGACGCTGCGCTCGGTGCCGCAGTCGACCTCGCGGACGATGACGTCCTGCGACACGTCCACCAGACGACGGGTCAGGTAACCCGAGTCGGCCGTACGCAGGGCGGTGTCGGCGAGACCCTTACGGGTGCCGTGCGTGGAGATGAAGTACTCCAGCACCGACAGGCCCTCACGGAAGTTGGCCTTGATCGGACGGGGGATGTACTCGCCCTTCGGGTTGGCCACCAGACCACGCATACCGGCGAGCTGCCGGACCTGGGTCATGTTGCCCGCCGCGCCGGACGCCACGATCGTGGGGATCGGGTTGTCCTCGGGGAAGTTCTCCTCCATGGCCCGGGCCACCTCTTCGGAGGCCTGGGTCCAGATCTTGACCATCTCGTCGTTGCGCTCCTGGTGGGACAGCGCCCCACGCAGGTACCGCTTGTTGACCTGCTCGGCCTTGACCTCGTAGCCGTCGAGGATCTGCTGCTTGTTCGGCGGCACGACGACATCGGAGATGGCGATCGTGACACCGGACCGCGTGGCCCAGTAGAAGCCGGCGTCCTTGAGACGGTCGAGGCACTGCGCGACCTCGGTCATCGAGTAGCGCTCGGCGAGATCGTTGATGATCATCGCCTGACGCTTCTTCGGCAGGATCTCGTTGACGAACGGGTAGTCCACGGGCAGGAGCTCGTTGAACAGCACGCGCCCGAGAGTGGTCTCGGCCAGGTACGGCTCGCCGGGCTGCCAGCCCTTCTCGACCAGCGCCGGGACGACGTCGGCCGGAGGCACCACGTCGTGCAGGCGGATCTTGATCGGCGCCTGCAGGTGGAGCACCTTGCGGTCGTAGGCCATGATCGCCTCGGCGACCGTGCCGTAGATGCCGCCCTCGCCGGTGGCGCCGGGGCGCTCCTTGCTCAGGTGGTACAGGCCCGTGACCATGTCCAGCCGCGGCATGGCGAGCGGACGACCCGACGCCGGCGACAGGATGTTGTTGCTCGAGAGCATCAGCACCCGGGCCTCGGACTGCGCCTCGGCCGACAGCGGCAGGTGCACCGCCATCTGGTCACCGTCGAAGTCGGCGTTGAACGCCTCGCAGACCAGCGGGTGCAGCTGGATGGCCTTGCCCTCCACCAGCTGCGGCTCGAAGGCCTGGATGCCGAGGCGGTGCAGCGTCGGTGCGCGGTTGAGCAGCACCGGGTGCTCGGAGATGACCTCTTCGAGCACGTCCCACACCTGCGAGCGGCCACGCTCGACCATGCGCTTCGCGGACTTGATGTTCTGCGCGTGGTTGAGGTCGACCAACCGCTTCATGACGAACGGCTTGAACAGCTCCAGCGCCATCTGCTTGGGCAGACCGCACTGGTGCAGCTTGAGCTGCGGGCCGACGACGATGACCGAACGGCCCGAGTAGTCGACGCGCTTGCCGAGCAGGTTCTGGCGGAACCGGCCCTGCTTGCCCTTGAGCAGGTCGGACAGCGACTTGAGCGGCCGGTTCCCCGGGCCCGTCACCGGCCGGCCGCGGCGGCCGTTGTCGAACAGCGCGTCGACGGCCTCCTGCAGCATCCGCTTCTCGTTGTTGACGATGATCTCGGGCGCGCCGAGGTCGATCAGCCGCTTGAGGCGGTTGTTGCGGTTGATCACGCGGCGGTACAGGTCGTTCAGGTCGGACGTGGCGAAGCGGCCACCGTCGAGCTGCACCATCGGGCGCAGGTCCGGCGGGATGACCGGGACGCAGTCGA
>NZ_JAOPWR010000470.1 GCF_025965585.1 Pseudonocardia sp. | reverse complement strand
ACCACGACCTGGCCGGCCTCGACCTCGAGGTTGATGTCGCGCAGCACATGGAGGTCGCCGAAATGCTTGTCGACAGACGTCATCCGGATCATGGTGGTTTCGGTCATTTGCGGCCTCCGGGCATATTGGGACGCTAGGGGGAATCCGACACCCGAGTCCAGTGTCTTGAGCGACCCACAGGGTTGCGATCAGATGACGGACGGGGGACCGGTGCACATACTGCTGGTGGAAGACGTGTGCCGCGCCATTCGTGAGGCGAGCGAGGTCCCGATCATCGTGGTCTCGGCCCGCGGCGAGGTGGACGACCGCATCCTGGGCCTGCACTCCGGCGTCGACGACTACCTCGTCAAGCCCTACGGCATGCTCGTGGCGCGCGTCCACACCGTGTATCGGCCAGCCGTGTCGGGTCGTCGTCCGCGGTGGACGTCGTGCAGGTCGACGACGTGACGGTCGCCCTGCAGCGCCACACGGACATGGTCGGTATGGTCCTCGTCGGTGCGCTGGCTGGCGGCCTCGGCATCCCGCTCGCCCTGTCGGACGCGCAGGCCGCACAGCAGGAGATGTTCACCGACGGGCTGACCGGCCCCTCGTGCGGGCATCCTGCCTGTCCCGTCCCGTTCGGTCGAGGCTGCCCGGGGGGCGAGGTCGCCCAGGACGGGCCTACCCTTGGCCGGTGGCCCGCAGTTACACCGTCCGCACCTACGGGTGCCAGATGAACGTGCACGACTCCGAACGGATGGCCGGGCTCCTGGAGTCGGCGGGCTACACGCGCGCCGCCTCGGACGACGCGGCCGATGTCGTCGTGTTCAACACGTGCGCCGTGCGCGAGAACGCCGACAACCGCCTCTACGGAAACCTCAGCCACCTCGCGCCGGTCAAGAGGTCGCGGCCCGGCATGCAGATCGCCGTGGGCGGCTGCCTCGCCCAGAAGGACCGCTCCGAGATCGTCCGCCGTGCTCCGTGGGTGGACGTCGTGTTCGGCACGCACAACGTGCACGCGCTGCCGGTCCTGCTGGAGCGCGCTCGGCACAACTCCGAGGCCCAGGTCGAGATCGCCGACTCGCTCGAGGTGTTCCCCTCGACGCTGCCGGCGCGCCGCGAGTCGGCCTACGCCGGCTGGGTGTCGATCTCCGTGGGCTGCAACAACACCTGCACGTTCTGCATCGTCCCGTCGCTGCGCGGCACGGAGAAGGACCGCCGCCCCGGCGACGTCCTCGCCGAGGTGCAGGCGCTCGCCGCCGACGGCGTGCTCGAGGTGACCCTGCTCGGGCAGAACGTCAACTCCTACGGTGTCGAGTTCGGCGACCGTGGCGCGTTCGCCAAGCTGCTGCGCGCCTGCGGCGACATCGAGGGTCTGGAGCGGGTCCGCTTCACCTCGCCGCACCCGCGCGACTTCACCTCCGACGTCATCGCCGCCATGGCCGAGACGCCCAACGTGTGCCCGCAGCTGCACATGCCGCTGCAGTCCGGCTCCGACGACGTGCTGCGCCGCATGCGCCGCTCCTACCGGTCGTCGCGGTACCTGGCGATCCTCGACGAGGTGCGCGCCTCGCTGCCCGATGCCGCCATCAGCACCGACATCATCGTGGGCTTCCCCGGCGAGACCGAGGAGGACTTCCGGGCCACGCTCGACGTCGTCGCGCAGGCCCGGTTCGCCAGCGCGTTCACGTTCCAGTACTCGCCCCGGCCCGGCACCCCGGCAGCCGACCTGCCCGACCAGCTGCCCAAGGACGTCGTCCAGGAGCGGTACATGCGGCTCGTCGCGCTGCAGGAGGAGATCTCCTGGGAGCAGAACCGGGCGATCGAGGGCCGGGTCGTCGAGGTGCTCGTCGCGGCGGGGGAGGGGCGCAAGGACGGCGCCACCCACCGGCTGTCCGGGCGGGCCCGGGACGGGCGGCTGGTCCACTTCGCGCCGGGATCGGCCGGATCGATCGGTTCCGGGATCCGGCCGGGTGACGTCGTCGAGGTCGCGATCGGCTACGGCGCGCCGCACCACCTCGTCGCCGACGGTCCGGTGCTGAGCCACCGCCGCACCCGCGCCGGCGACGCACACGACCGTCCGACCACATCGGCCACCGGCCTGGGACTGCCGACGTTCGGCGCGCCCGCCCCGGTGGCCGCCACCACCGATGTATGCGGAGTGTCCTGATGGCCCGCGAAGTACCGTCCGGCGACCTGCCCGAGGAGCTCACGGAGCTCAACCGTGAGCTCGAGGGCGTCACCCGTCGCGTGGAGCAGCGGATCGAACCCGGCAGCACCGCGCTGAAGGTCTCGATCGCGATGCTGGTGCTGATCGTGTCGCTCCTGCTCCCGTGGACGGGCACCATCCGGGGCTGGCAGGTGCTGTCGGGCATCGGGAGCCTGGGTTCGCTGCCCCAGCTGTTCACCCTCACCTCGCTCGGCTTCGGGCTCGTGGTGTCCTCGCTCGCCCTGGCCACCCGCTTGTGGGGTCTGGCCTGGCTCGCCGCCGCCGGCTGCGGCGTCTCCGTCATCACCGGGGTGTGGGCGATCTGGTCGCGGCAGACCGGCGTGCTGTCGGGCGGCACGGGCCCGGGCATCGGCCTGATCCTGGCCCTGCTGACCATGATCTTCTTGGTGGCGTGCTGGGTGCGGATCGCCTTCCGCCGCGGCTGATCC
>NZ_JAOPWR010000461.1 GCF_025965585.1 Pseudonocardia sp. | reverse complement strand
CTGGGTGATGGTGTCCGCCGAAATCAGGTCCCATGTCCGGTCCTCCTGTTCGTCGTTCCTCCGCGTCAACGCTAGCCAGCCAGACGCCTGCCGCGGCGTAAAAGTTCAGAGGATCCGAGCTCGATCGTCACTGAGTGACCCGACGCCAGGACCGTCCCGACCGCCGCCTGCTGCCGAATCGAACGGGCACGCGACCACACATGCCGACCGCGACCTGCGCCTGGCGCAGTAGGCCGCGCATCGGTCGGGCGTCCGTTCCGACGGAGCCGGGCGCCGAGGTCCGTACGGGCTCGGGCCTGTCCGAGGCTGTCGTCCGGGCCGTCGAGCAGTTCATGGGCGATGCCGGCGAGGGCCATCGTTGTCAGGGAGCTAACATTATGTCAGTATGCTGACATGTCGCAAGGAGGACGGTCGGATCTTGATGGCAGGGTCGCGTACGCAGCGAAGCGGTTCCAGCAGGTAGTGCGCAGCGCCGGAGATCGAGCGCTGCGTCCGTTGGGGTTGACGATGCCGCAGTACGCGGTTCTGGCCGTTCTGGCTGAACGGCCGGGGCTGAGCAACTCCGAGCTGTCCCGTCGGTGTTTCGTCACCCGCCAGACGATGAACGGCCTGCTCGTCGGCCTGCAGGACGCCGGCCTCATCAGCCGTGCGGCGCACCCGCTCCACGGGCGGGTGCAACAGACCCGGCTGACCCCTGCCGGAAGGGACGCCGCCCAGCGTGGTCACAGCGCTGTGGCCGCTGTCGAGGAGCAGATGACAGCAGGGCTCACCGACAGCCAGGAGAGCGAGCTCCTCGAGCTGATGCTCGTCTGCATCGCCAACCTGGAGCTCGACGTGAACGGGGCCCGCGCAGCACGTGGCGACTGAACTACCTGCCCGTGATCGAGGTGGGATCTCGACGGCGTCGCCGCCGCGGGACTGGATCAGCCCGTGGCCCTCGGTGACATGGACGGTCTGTCCGACGGCGTGGGAGTGCCAGGCGTTGCGGGCGCCGGGTGCGAAGTGGGCGGTGTTGACGCGCAGGCGGGAGGGCCTCTCACCCCTGGCGATGACGGTGAGCCACGCGTCGCCGGTGAACGTCTCGGCGGGGGCCTTGGTGGCGGGCTGCGGGGGAGTGATGTCCAACTGTCTTCTCTTTCTTTCGGGTACTTCAGGTTCGGTGGGGGGTGCGGGTGTCGGCGGGCTGCTCGAGGTCCGGGGTGGCCGCCAAGCCGGCGAGCAGCCCGTCCTGGGAGGCCGAGCCCGGTTCGGCGCTGTAGGCCAGCAGTGACAGCCCGGGGTCGGCCGAGAGCTCCATCGCCTCGAAGGTGAGGTCGAGGTCGCCGACGGCCGGGTGGTGGAAGTGCTTGACGCCGGAGCGGTGCGCGCGCACGTTGTGCGCGGCCCACCGGGTCCGGAAGGTCTCACTGCGGGTGGACAGCTCCCCGACGAGGTGAGACAGCCGGTCGTGCGGATCGCGGCCGGCCTCGGCGCGCAGCAGCGCCACGGTGTCATGGGCCGCGCGCTCCCAGTCCGGGTAGAAGTTCCGTGCCCGTGGGTCGAGGAAGACCTGTCGGCGAAGATGCTCCTTCGATTCACGATCGTCCGAGCGGCTTCTCCCGCAAGGCGATCGCGCCGCACCCTTCGGCCCTGGGAGTGAGTACTGAAACGGTCTCGTGCGTCTAGCGGTCGAGGGCGGAGCGCAGGATCGCCCGGCCGTTGTCGTGCATGAGGTTGAGGGCGTCGTCGCGGGGGAGTCCGGCGACGTCGACGAGCCAGATGAACGCTTCGATCCCCGTCGCCGAGCGGATAGCGATGGCGGTGCGATGCAGGTCGAGGTCGGGGTGGGTCGTGGCGAGGGGGGTGAGTGCGTCGGCGATCCAGCCGATGACCCGTCCGCGGCGCAGCACCGGGCCGGTGGGGTCGGTTCCGGGTTGCAGCGACAGCCGCAACGAGGCGCGCAGCTGCGCCTCCCACTCCAGGACGATCCGGCCCGTGGCGTCCAGTACCAGGTCGAGGCGGTGGTGGGGGTCGGTCGGCGGGTCTGCGGGCAGCAGCGAGGTGCGGTCGATCTCCGGGTGGGCGGCGCCGACGAGGGCGCGTTGGTTGGGGAAGTAGCGGTAGGCGGTGGTGCGGGAGATCGACGCCGCGCGCGCGGCTTCCTCGACGGTCGGGGTGATCCCGCCGGCGAGCAGTTCGCGGGCGGCGGTGACCAGTGCCTCGCGGGTGCGGCTCTTCTGGTTGCGGCGGCCGCTCTGTTCGTACGGGATTGCCATGACTCTTCATGGTACCGTACTGTCCTTCGTGGTACAGATGTCCCATGAAGGAGTGATCATGAGCGTTGGCGCAGGGTTCAATCCGGTTGGTGCGGGTTCCGTGAGCACGGATCCGGTGGTCACCGATCCGGGGCTGTACTCGGTGGTGTTCGAGAACGAGCGCGTCCGGGTGCTGGAGTACCGCGACGCGCCGGGTGATCGGACCTGCGAGCACTCGCACCCGGACATGGTGATGATTCCGCTGGCCACGTTCCGTCGGCGGCTCACTGTGGTGGGCGCACCGTCGAGGTCGAGAAGGTCCGGCACGAGGCCGGTTGGGTGGACGCGCGGACCCACGTCGGGGAGAACATCGGCGACGGTCCGTCGCACGCGCTGTTCATCGAGCTCAAGTAGCTGATGGTCGATGCGCCGGATCGTGGTTGCCGTGATGGCCATGAGGCTGTGCGACCACGGGCCTGACCGCCGCGTCGGCGAGCCACTCGGACCGCCAGCGCCAATCGTCCCGGATGGCCGCGCGACGGACGATGGATTATCACTATGCTCTCGTGAGGCCCGGAGCGCATACCCGCCTCGGGAACGGGTATGGAGAGAGACCCGAGTTCCTAGGAGTGCGACATGACCATCACGGGTGTCATCTCTGCCATTGTTGTCGGCCTGATCATCGGGGCGCTGGGTCGCCTGGTCGTGCCGGGAAAGCAGTCCATCCCGATCTGGCTGACCATCGTCATCGGCATCATCGCCGCGTTCATCGGCGGCTTCATCGCTGGTGCGTTCGGATACTCCAATGCCAACGGCGGCATCCCCTGGATCGAGATCATCATTCAGGTCGTCGTCGCTGCGATAGGGGTGGCCATCGTGGCCGGCGCGTACGGTCGGCGTGGCGGCGTGACCCGCTGACCAGCGGGTGTACCAACCTCACCGCGGGTGTACCAACCTCACCGGCGGCAGTCATCCCGCCCGGCTCGAACGCGGAGCGGTTCCGTGAATGGTCCGACCTGACCAAGGGGACCGTACTCGCCGGGCGAGTGGTGCCCGATACAGGCAGCCGGTCCCCGGCATGTTCGTCGGGCTGCTGGACGGCATCGGTGAGTTCACCACGGACGGCGCCACTTCGGCCTCGGGGGCTGTGTATGCCGCCAACTCTTGGCCTGCCGGGCGGAGGCTGACCCGTTCTGCGCTTGCCAGGCTGAGTCCGGGAGGCGACCGGACACACTCCGATGGAGGGGCGGCAGGAGGTGGGCCCGGTCTACCGCAGGATCGCCACGGTACCGGCCGACGTGATCACGGCTGGGCGTCGCGTCCCCCTCGACCGCAACCGACATCTGCATGGAGTGGATCATGGCGACACCAGCGAACGTGACCACCGATGTCCGGACCACTACGGTCCGTCTCACCGTCAACGGTGACGAGCTTCCCCTGGAGATCGAGCCCCGGGTCACGCTCCTCGACGCCCTGCGCGAGTACGGGCATCTCTACGGAGCGAAGAAGGGCTGCGATCAGGGCCAGTGCGGCGCCTGCACCGTGCACGTCGACGGCCGCCGCGTACTGGCCTGCCTGACGCTGGCCGCCCAGGTCGAGGGACAGGAGGTGACCACGATCGAGGGGCTGGCAGCCGACGGCGAGATGCACCCCGTGCAGGACGCGTTCGTCCGGCACGACGCGTTCCAGTGCGGTTACTGCACGCCTGGCCAGATCATGTCGGCGGTCGCCTGCATCGCCGAGGGGCACGCCACCACCGACGCGGACGTGCGCGAGTACATGTCGGGCAACCTGTGCCGTTGCGGAGCGTATTCGAACATCAGAGCCGCGGTGCGGGACGTCGCGGCCGGGACGGGCCAGGGGACGACGTCGTGAGGAACTTCGGCTATGTCCGCGCCGCGACCGTCCCGGACGCGCAGGAGTCCGTCGGCGGACAGCCCGACGCCCGCTTCCTCGCCGGCGGCACCACGATGGTCGACCTCATGAAGTGCGGGGTCGAGACGCCGTCCACGCTCGTCGACATCACGCGCCTGCCGGGGCTCGACGGGATCGAGGTGGGCCCGGACGGCGTGCGCCTCGGCTCGCTGGCCCGGATGAGCGACGTCGCGAACGACCCGCGGATCGGCCGGGAGTTCCCCGTGCTGTCCGAGTCGCTGTGGCGCGGCGCCTCCGAACAGCTACGCAACATGGCGACCATCGGCGGCAACCTCATGCAGCGCACCCGCTGCAGCTACTTCCGCGAGCCGGCCTCCTTCCCCGCCTGCAACAAGCGCGACCCCGGCTCGGGCTGCTCCGCCCTGGAGGGCATCAACCGCGGCCACGCGGTGCTCGGCACCAGCCCGAGCTGCATCGCCACGTATCCCGGGGACTTCGCGGTAGCGCTGGTGGCGTTCGACGCCACCGTGGTCGTGCAGAACGGTGGGCGCCGCGCCTTCACCGCCGACGACTTCTTCCTGCTCCCGGGGGACACACCCCACATCGAGCACCCGATCGGGCCCGCCGACCTGATCCTCGCGGTCGAGGTGCCCGTCTCGGCGGCGCTGCGCCGCTCGCACTACCTCAAGGTGCGCGACCGGGAATCCTACGAGTTCGCGGCCGCGAGCGCGGCCGTCGGACTGGAGATGGAGGACGACGGCACCACCGTCCGGGATGTGCGGATCGCCCTCGGCGGTATTGCGACCACACCGTGGCGGGCCCGTGCCGTCGAAGCCGCTCTCATCGGACGCACCCTGGATGAGGCCACCGTGCGGGCCGCATGTGCCCAGGTCACCGAGGGTGCCGTCGACCACGGCATGAACAGCTTCAAGATCGCACTGGCTCCGCGGGTCGCCGCGCGCGCACTCCTGACCGTCGGAGGGATCGTCTGATGACCGCCACCCGTTCCGATGCGCCGCAGAGCGAGGGCCCCTTCGTCGGTCGCCGCCTCCCGCGCGCCGACGGCGTCACCAAGGTCACCGGCCGCGCCGACTACGCCATCGAGCACGATCCGACGGGGGTCGCCCACGCCGTTGTCGTCGAGAGCACCATCGCCTCCGGCCGGGTGCTGCGGTTCGACACGGAGAAGGCGGAGGCGATGCCGGGGGTGGTGCGGATCCTCACCCACGTCGGCGCCCCGACGCTGCACAGCTGCCCGCTGGTGCCCGAGGGCAGCGTGATGGAGAGCTTCCGGCCGTTGCAGGACGACCGCGTCCGCTACAGCGGGCAACCCATCGGGGTGGTCGTCGCCGAGACGCTCGAGCAGGCGACCGAGGCCGCCCGCCACGTCCGCGTCGAGTACGAGACTGCCCAGGCGGTCGCCGACATCGGCGACCCGGGATGCGCGACCGTCGTCGGTCCGCCGGCAGAGCGCAACGGCCGGAAGAACGCGCACGGCCAGGACTGCGTCCAGAGCACCACGACCCTGCCCCCCGCGAGCGAGCGGGGCGACGCCCGCAAGGCGCTCGAGTCGTGCGCGTTGCGTGTCGAGCAGACGTACACGACCCCGCGCGAGACCTCGAGCCCGCTCGAGCCGCTCGGGACGATCGCGGAGTGGAGCGAGGACGGGAGCTTGACCGTCTGGATGCCCAGCCAGTGGGTGGAGGGCGCGCACCGGGCGCTGGCCGACTGGTTCGGCATGCCGATCTACAAGGTGCGGGTGGTCGCGCCTTTCGTCGGTGGCGGGTTCGGCGCCAAGGTCACCGCGCACCCCGACTCGTCGCTCGCGGCGATGGCGGCGAGCATCGTCGGTCGGCCGGTGAAGCTCGCGCTGACCCGTCCGCAGACCTTCAACGGCTACGGCCCGCGCCCGGCGATCGAGCAGAAGCTGACGCTCGGCGCGGACGCCGAGGGCAGGCTGCAGGCGATCCTGCACGACAACGTCAACGAGACGTCCTTCGACGACGAGTACGTCGAGACCGGTTCCGGTACCGCCAAGGTGATGTACGCGGTGCCCAACCTGAGCGCGACCCAGGGCGTCGTCAAGGTCAACTCCTTCACCCCGAGCTGGAAGCGGGCACCGGGTGAGGCGATCGGCGCCTTCGCGCTGGAGAGCGCGATGGACGAGCTCGCCTACGAGGCCCGTATCGACCCGATCGAGCTGCGGCTGCGCAACTATGCCGAGCAGGATCCACAGACCGGCACACCGTGGTCGACGCGCCGGCTGCGGCAGGCGTACGAAACCGGGGCCCGGGCCTTCGGCTGGGAGCGGCGCACCTGGGAGCCGCGCTCCATGCGCGACGGCAGGCAGCTGATCGGCTGGGGTATGGCGGGCGGCGCGTTCCCGGTGGTGAGGACGCCCGCCGAGGCGGGTGTGACGATCCTCGACGACGGGTCCGTCCAGGTCACGAGCAGTGGCCCCGAGATCGGGAACGGCACCTACACGATCGTGGCGCAGACCGTCGCCGACGCGATCGGCGTGCCGGTCGACCGGGTCTCCGTGCAGCTCGGCGACACGAGCTTCCCGGGCGCGCCCGTGGCGGGGGTGTCGCAGATCGCCAACAGCCTCACGGGCGCTGTGCAGCGGACGGCGCTGGCCGCGCGGGACGAGCTGATCGCGCTGGCCCTCGATCACGAGGCCTCACCACTGCGTACGGTCGCCGCGGATGCACTGGTGATCCGGGACGGCGTGATGAGGGACTCGGGCGGTTCGGGGCCGAGCGTTCCCATCGGGGACCTGCTGCGCCGCGTCGGGACCAGGAGCATCGAGGTCACGGGGGACACGTTGCCGGAGGGCTCGCCGGAGGATGCACGCGACCAGGCCCTGCACACGTTCAAGCTGATGAAGCCCCCGACCAGCGACTACTCGGTCTACGACTGGTGTGCCCAGTTCGTCGAGGTCCGGGTGGACGAGGACTACGGCACCGTTCGGATCAGCCGCATGGTCGGTGCCTTCGACAGCGGCCGGCTCTACAACCCCACCCTCGCCGAGAGCCAGTGGAAGGGCGGCATGGTGATGGGGGTGGGCGAGGCCCTGCTCGAATCCCTCGACGTCGACCGCCGGTTCGCGCGGATCGTCAACAACAACTTCGCCGAATACATGATTCCGGTGAACGCCGACATCCCGGACATCGAGGTCATCTCCGTCGGCGAACCGGACCCCCACGCGAGCGCTCTCGGCGGCAAGTCGGTCGGCGAGATCGGCGTCGTCGGTGTAGCCGCGGCGGTTGCCAACGCCGTCTTCCACGCCACGGGCAAACGGGTCCGGGACCTGCCGATCACGATGGAGAAACTGATGACGTAGCCGACCCGCTAGGACCGATCCCAGTATCGCCCACCATCACAGAAGGCCTCCATCATGTCCGCCCGGGTGATGGCCCACTCCCACTCGCTTGCCCGGGTGCTGCCGGCCCCGGCGATCGGCGTGCGGTCGAAGCCCGTGTAGTGGGCCGAGCCTGAGTGCGTTGGACGACGTCGACGCCGAGGTTGTCGACGCAGAGGTTGTCGCTGTCCGAGACGACGCCGGTCAGGACGAGCCATCGTGCCGATCGGCATGACCGCTCACGACGCGCCCCTCGCCCGGACGCCGGAGGGACGGGTCACGACGACACCGTCGTCGTCGCACCACACGTGCTGTCCCGGCACGAACGTCGTACCTCCGAAGGAGACGGGGACGTCGATCTCTCCCGTGCCGTCGGCCGTCCCTCTGCGCGGGTTCGACCCGACCGCCTTGATCCCGAGGTCGATGTCGGCCAGAGCACGGGTGTCGCGCACGCCCCCGGCGATGACGAGACCGGACCACCCGTTCCGGACCGCGCTGCCGGCGAGCCTGTCGCCGAGGATCGCGCAGCGCAGTGATGAGCGGCCGTCGACGACGAGCACGGCGCCGTCGCCCGGCTGGGCCAGCAGCTCCCGGAGGAGCCCGATGTCCTCGTGACACCGGAGGGTGCGGATCGGCCCGTCGAACTCGGTGCGTCGCCCGTACTGCCGGAGCTGCAGCTCGCAGCTGTCCCCGCCGTCGCCGAGTTCGTCCATCCGGTCCGCGGTGTTCACGTGGTTTCTCCTCGAGAGATCCGGTTGTCCTAGATGACGGCGTCGCTGTGCAGCTTCTCGATCCCGGCGGCGTCGTACCCGAGGTCGGTGAGCACGTCGTCGGTGTGCTCACCGAGCCGGGGCCCGGCCCAGCGGACGCCACCGGGAGTGGCCGACAGGCGAGGCGCGACGTTCTGCATGGCGAACTCCTGACCCCGGTCGTTGCGGGTACGCACGATCGCGTTGCGGGCGGCGAAGTGTTCGTCGGCGAACATGTCCGCGGCGCGGTAGACGCGGCCCGCGGGTACGCCGCCGGCGTGTAGCAGCTCCAGGAGCTCATCGGTGCCGTACCCGGCCGACCAGCCTGCGATGAGCTCGTCGAGCTCCTGCTGGTGTTCGCCACGGGCATGGTGGGTGGCGTAGCGCGGGTCGGTGCCGAGCTCAGGCCGCCCCATCACCGAGGCCAGCCGCCGGAAGACGGTGTCCTGGTTCGCACCGATGAGGATGCTGCTGTCGTCGGCGGTGGGGTAGACGTTGCTGGGCGCGATCTTGGGCAGGATCGATCCGGTGCGCTCGCGCTGGTGCCCGATGGCGTCCCACTCGGTCACCGATGCCTCCATCATGGCGAGCACCGCCTCGTAGATCGCCGAGTCGACGATCTGGCCGCGGCCCGTGGTGGCGCGCGCGTTGAGCGCGGCGAGGGCGCCGATCGTGGCGTAGGTGCCGGCGAGGGAGTCACCGATGCTGATACCTGCGCGCGACGGCGGCCGGTCGGCCTCGCCGGTGAGGTAGCGCAGCCCTCCCATCGCCTCGCCGATCGATCCGTAGCCTGCGCGCGGGGCGTAGGGACCGGTCTGCCCGTACCCGGTGACGCGCACGATGATCAGGCCGGGGTTGGTCTCCCACAGCCGTTCGGGGGAGAGGTTCCAGCGTTCGAGCGTGCCCGGCCGGAAGTTCTCGACGAGGATGTCGGACTGGTCCAGGAGCCTCCGGGCCACCTCCTGACCGGCCTCGACGCGCAGGTCGAGGGTGATCGAGCGCTTGTTGCGGGCGATCACCGGCCAGGTGAGCGAGTCGCCGTCGGCCGTGGTCTGCCCCCACTGGCGCATGGGGTCACCGGCGCCGGGCGACTCGACCTTGACGACGTCGGCCCCCAGGTCGCCGAGGAGCTGGCCGCAGAACGGTCCGGCGATGAGCTGGCCCATCTCGACCACGCGGATGCCGGCCAGTGCACCCGGCGGATGTTCGGTGGTCATCACGTTCCTCCTTCGGGGTCCGCCGCACCGTCGGTGCCGGGGTCGGCCTCCACGAGGACGGCGCGCGCGGCGATGATGTGGGACCGCATGACCGACCCGGCCCATTCCGGGACGCCTGCCCGGATGGCCGCGGTCAGCTCGCGGTGGTGGCCCATGCTGCGGGCGAGCGCATCGGGCGTGTAGCGCGAGAAGGTGCGCATGACGAGAGGGACCTGCACCACCGAGCCGAGCATCGTGGCCAGCCGTGGGCTGTCGGCCGCGTCGATGACGATGCGGTGGAAGCGGGCGTTGAGGTCGCTGAGTGCGAGCAGGTCGTGCGTGCCGCCGCGCCGCGCGCAGGCCTCCATCTGCTCACACAGCTCGGTGAGCCGGTCGGTCTCCGCAGCGTGCATCCGGCCCGCGGCCCGCTCCGCGGCGCGGCCCTCGAGCATGATCCGCAGCTCGTAGATCTCGTCGAGGTCCTCGACCGACCAACGGGCGACGCGCGCGCCCCGGTTGGGCAGGATCTCGACGAGGCCCTCCGACGAGAGCGTCCGCAGTGCTTCGCGGACCGGGGTGCGGCTCACGCCGAGCTGAGCCGCGAGCTCGACCTCCTGCAGCCGGCTGCCGGGCGCGAGCTCGCCCTCCATGATGGATCGGCGGATCCGCGTCACGGTCTGCTCGGTGGCGGCTGCCATGTCTCTCCCGGTTCGGTGGTGGTCCCGTCGGTGTCGGCCCTCTGACGGCGATCGCCGATCGACTGCTCCGGATCCCAGCATCCGGCCCCGCCGGCCGCGCAGCGGCCCGGGTGATCAGGCCCCGGTGAGGCCGTCGAGCGCGCGCAGGCCGGCCTGCGCCACCTCCATGTCCTGCGAGTAGTGGCCACCGCTGACGCCGATGCCTCCGATGACCGTGCCGTCGACGGTGATCGGGTAGCCACCGCCGAACACCACGAGGCGGTCGATGCCGGTCGGCGCGCCGACGCGCAGCGGCTCGTCACCCTTGATGAAGTCGAACCAGCCATCGGTCGGCATGAGGAACCCGGCAGCGGTGTAGGCCTTGTCGTGCGCCACCTGCACGGAGAGCAGCGGGGCGCCGTCCATCCGCGCGAAGGCCTTCTGGACGCCCGACTCGTCGACCACGGACACGACGAACGCGCCGCCGTCCGCCTCGGCCTTGGCCACGGCGCTCCGCACGATCTCCTGAGCCAGCTCGAGCGTGATCGAGGGGCGGTTGTAGGTACCAGCCATGGGGACGGGTCTCCTCGGTATCGCAGGGAGCGAGCCGGAGCTCGCGATTGGTTGTATGCAATCGCGGGACTCCGTGGTCTGTCAACCCTCACGATCGGATCGCCCGCATGTATGCATCGTGGGGCTTGTCGCGGCGGCCGGAGACTGCCACCGACCGGAGCGAGACCGCTTCTATCACGCCACCTATCAGCTACTGGACGCGGCTGTGCCCGTGCTTGCGGCTCGCTCATCTTCGGTGGATTGCGCACACAGCGGCATGAAGCATGGTTCGGAACATGGCGGTTGACACAAGGCCCTCAGCGATGTTGCATGCAAACAGGCCGTCTTCGGGGTGGCGGACGCAGCTGACGAGAACACCGGACATCGAGGATTCGAGGCGACGATGGGCAAGCTGGACGGGAAGAACGTGGTGATCACGGGCTCGGCGGGAGGCATGGGACAGGCGGCCTGCCGCATGTTCTGCGGTGAGGGTGCGCGGGTGCTCGGCGCCGACCTCAACGGTGCGGCCGGCAAGGAGCTGGAGACCACGCTGAAGGGCGATGGTCTCGACTTCCGCTTCGCGGAGGTCGACGTGACGTCGGCGGCGAGCGTCGGTGAGCTGGCGGCCACCGCGAAGGCCGAGTTCGACGGCGTGGACGTGCTCTACAACAATGCCGGCATCATCATGGGCAAGCCGATCCTCGAGACCACCGAGGACGAGTGGGCCCACGTCGAGCGGATCAACTCCAAGAGCATCTTCCTCGCTACGAAGGCCTTCGTGCCGCTCATGGCCGGCCGCAAGGGCTCGATCATCAACGTCTCGTCCATCGGCGGGATCGTCGCGTTCGAGAACATGGGCGCCTACGGCGCGGCCAAGGCCGCGGCGGCACACTTCTCGCGTGTCGCGGCGGTCGAGTTCGCGCCCGACATCCGCGTCAACGCGATCTGCCCCGGCGTCGTCGACACCCCGATGCCGCGCAACTTCACCAAGGACATGGACAACCGTGACCAGATCTTCGAGACCTGGAACCACGAGCACCTCACCGGCCGCCTCGGTCGCCCGGAGGAGGTCGTCTCCCTGGCGCTGTGGCTCGCGAGCGACGACGCCGGGTTCATGACCGGTGCCGTCATCAACGTCGACGGCGGCTACTCCACCCGCTGATGGCCACCCCGTCGGTCGACGCCGCGTCGATGCGCGACGTGCTCGGCCATTTCTGCTCGGGCGTCACGGTGATCACCGCAATGGGCATCGAGGGGCCGGTCGGCTTCACCTGCCAGTCCTTCGCGTCCTTGTCCCTCGATCCGCCGATGGTGAGCTTCGCCCCGGCGCGGACGTCGAGCAGCTGGCCGCGGGTGCGCGCGGCGCGCCGGTTCTGCGTGAACGTGCTCGCCGACGACCAGGAGGCGGTGTCGAACGCCTTCGCCCGTTCCGGGACCGACAAGTTCGCCGGGATCGACTGGCGTCCGAGCCTCCTGGGCGCACCGGTCCTCGCCGGGGTGGTGGCCTGGATCGACTGCGAGCTGTGGGCCGAGCACGAGGCGGGCGACCACACCCTGGTCGCCGCCTCGGTGATCGACCTCGGCGCCGACACCGCACGCTCCCCGTTGCTGTTCCACCGCGGCGCCTACGGCCTGGCCGGTCCCTCCCAGGTGGAGGAGACGACCTGAGCACCCACCTGCACCACCCCTCCCGTTCCCTACCCTGACCCGCAACCGAGGAGCACCCGTGAGCAGCGCAGCCGAACGACTGGGCCTCGTTCCCGCCACCCCGCGCCCGGAGAGCCAGCGCACACCGCTGGTCGACGGCCGCACCACGCACCCCATCTTCAACGACCAGCCGCTCAAGCTCGGGCTGTTCGGCACCAACTGCTCCTTCGGGCTGACCATCAGCCACGCCGAGACCACCTACGAGGCGACCTGGGAGCACACGCTCAAGATCGCGCAGAAGGCGGACCGGCTCGGCTTCGAGGCCCTCGTGCCCGTGGCCCGCTGGCGCGGCTTCGGCAGCACCACCAACTTCAACGGCACCTGCTTCGAGACCTACACGTGGGCGACCGGCCTGGCCGCCCTGACCGAGAACATCGGCATCTTCGCCACCTCGCACCTGCCCACGATGCACCCGATCGTCGCGGCCAAGATGGCGGCCACGGCCGACCACGTCTCCAAGGGCCGCTTCGGGCTCAACCTCGTCATGGGCTGGTTCACCCCCGAGATGGAGATGTTCGGCGCCGAGCAGCGCGAGCACGACCAGCGCTACGTCTACGGCCAGCAGTGGATCGACTTCGTGACCAAGCTCTGGACGGAGGAGGGCTCCTTCGACTTCGTCACCGAGGACTTCAACAGCCTCGACGTGGAGTCCTACCCGAAGCCCTACCAGGCCCCGCGCCCCGCGCTGATCAACGCCGGCAACTCCAAGTCGGGCATCGACTTCTCCGCCCGCAACGTCGACGTCAACTTCGCCGCGATGGACACCGTCGAGACGATGAACGGCTACACCTCCCAGCTCAAGGCCAAGGCGCGCGACGACCACCAGCGCGAGATCCAGACCATGACCTACGGCCTGATCGTCTGCCGCGACACCGAGGAGGAGGCCAAGCGCGACTTCCAGCACATCGTCGACATGGGCGACCGCGAGGGCGCCAACAACGTCATGAAGGTGCTCGGGATGCAGAGCGAGTCCTTCGCCTCGCAGATCGAGTCCTACCAGGAGCGCTTCATCGCGGGCTGGGGCGGCTACCCGATCGTCGGCACCCCGGAGCAGGTCGTCGAGGAGATGCAGCGCATCCACGACACCGGTGGCATGGATGGGATGATCATGGGGATGCTGGACTACCACGAGGAGATGGACTACTTCGGCGACAACGTCATGCCGCTGCTGAAGCAGGCCGGCCTGCGCCACTGAGGCCCGCTGACCCATCGACGAAGGAGGCCCCCTGTGGCTGTGACGATCTGTGAAGTGGGCCCTCGGGACGGGTTGCAGAACGAGCCGGACGTGCTCGCTCCCGCCGTCCGCGCCGAGCTCGCGAACCGGATGGCCCGCACGGGGGTGCCCCGGGTCGAGGCGGCGAGCTTCGTCAACCCCGCGCGCGTGCCGCAGATGGCGGGCGCCGAGGAGGTGCTGGCCGCGGTCGAAGCTGGGGAGGGCCTGACCCGGGCGGCACTGGTGCTCAACGACCGGGGCTACGAGCGGCTGCGCACGACCGCGTGCGAGGAGGTCCACGTCGCGTTCTGCGTGACGGAGACCTTCAACCGGCGCAATCAGGGCCGCTCGGTGGCTGAGTCGCTGGCGCAGGCCCGCGGCATCGTCGCCGCCGCGCACGAGGACGGCCGCCGGGCCACCGTCACCCTGGCGGCCTCCTTCGGGTGCCCGTTCGAGGGGGAGGTGGACCCCGGGCTCGTGCTGGGCCTCGCCGAGCAGCTGACCGACGCCGACGAGATCGTCTTCGCCGACACCATCGGCGTCGGCGTGCCACGCCAGGTCCGGGCCCTGCTCACCGGCGCGCAGTCGCTGGGGAGACCGCTGGGCCTGCACCTGCACAACACCCGCAACACCGGGTACGCCAACGCGTACGCCGCGATCGAGGCCGGGGTCACGGTCCTCGACGCGTCCGTCGGCGGCATCGGCGGCTGCCCGTTCGCGCCGCGGGCCACCGGCAACATCGCCACGGAGGACCTGCTCTACCTGCTCGACAAGGAGGGTGTGGACACCGGCGTCGACATCGACGAGGTCATCCGGGTCGCCGAGTGGCTGGAGACGGTGCTCGGCCGGCAGCTCACCGGCCAGCTCTACCGGGTGGGTCCGTTTCCCGGCCGGGAACCCGGAACGTGATCCTTGACACCGGGGGAGCACGGGTGTCCGATACTGGCATGCTAGTAGGTAAGAGCGGTGTCGCGGAGGCGATCGCCGACCTCGCCGCAGGTCGCGCCGTCCTACTCCGCGGCTCCGGCCCCACGGAGGGCGCCTGCCTGGTCTTCGCGGCCGCGCACGCGACGCAGCGGCTGGTGGCGTTCACGGTCCGGCACACGAGCGGCTTCGTCCGGGTGGCCTTGGCCGAGGACGACTGCGACCGTCTCGGTCTGCCGCCGATGTTCCGCGGTGGTGCCGGGAGGCGGAGCGGGGCCACCGTCACGGTGGACGCCGTCGTCGGCGTTTCGACGGGAATCTCGGCCTCCGACCGGGCCGCGACACTGCGCCTGCTGGCGGACCCGGACGCCACCGCCGCGACGTTCACCCGTCCCGGTCACGTCGCGCCGGTGCGGGTCGGACGCGACGGCGTGCTGGGCCGCGCCGGGCTGGACGAGGCGGCGTCGGATCTGGCCCGGCTCGCCGGACGGGGCCCGGCCGCGGTGCTGTGCGAGATCGTCTCGGTGTCCGATCCCGCCGAGCTGGCCGGCCCAGCCGAGCTGATGTCCTTCGCCGCTGAGCACGACCTGCGGGTGATCACCCTCGAGGAGGTGGTGGCGCACCGCCGGCAGCAGGAGCTGTCCGTGACCCGGCGCGCCGAGGCGAGGATCCCGACCCGGTACGGCACGTTCCTCGCGGTGGGGTACGACTCGACCGTGGACGAGGGCGAGCACCTCGCCCTCGTCCACGGGGACGTGGACGCTGCGTGCGAGGGCGTGCTGGTCGCCGTGCACCGGGAGTGCCTGATCGGTGATGCACTGGGCTCGCTGGTCTGCGGCTGCAGCGTCCGCCTCGACGCCGCGCTCGCCGCGGCGGCGGCCGAGGGCCGTGGCGTAGTGGTCTACCTGCGGGCGCCGGCACATCGGGGAGGCGGCATGCTCACCTGCCCGAACGGCGCCGCGGTCCATCGGACGGCACCGGTCTCGGACGTCGTCCGTCACATCCTCGCCGACCTCGGCGTGGGGTCGGTGGGTCGAGACGCTCCGGACGACGTGGTGCGTCTTCCCGCCGCATCGATGCCACGGGAATCCGTTGCCACGGCATGACGCCTGCGGGCCGCCGGTGCCCCGAGGACACCAGCGGCCCTTTCGCGCTAAGCGCGGGCGAGGATCGACGTTCCGATGTCCGCGATGTCCCGCTCCGCGGTGAACGGGTTCGACAGGAACACGCTCAGCATGTCCACGCCCGCCTCGAGCATGCCCTGGGCCTTCTCCCAGATCTCGCCGGGGGAGCCGTAGAGGCACCAGTAGTCGCACAGCTGTTTGGTGATCAGCGGCAGGTGCGAGTCGTCGAGCCCCTTCTGGTACTTCGACCAGGTGTCGAGGTAGTGCGGTTGCTCGGCGGCGTTCGGGTCGCCCAGGTAGGCGGTGGCCGCCGTCGCGCTGGCCTCGACGATCGAGGGGTCGAGCTCGGCGGCGTGCGCGCGCATGAACCCGATGTTGGTCAGGCACGAGCTGATCGGGCCGGAGGCGAAGCCGTGGTCGACGCCGTCCTCCCAGGTCTCGCCGTTGCGCAGCTGGTAGAACCAGCTCACCGCGACGAGCTTGACCGAACCGGGCGGCCGGCCGGCGTCGGCGACCGCCTTGTCCAGCTCCCGGCGCACCAGTTTGATCATCTCGGGGTTCGGCCCGAGGCAGTAGGCCACGTAGTCCGCGTAGCGGGCGGCCACCTTGATGCCGCGCGGGCCACCGGCCGCCATCCACACCGGGACCGGGTCGTCGAGGTTGTACCAGCTGCCGTCCTTGTCGAGGAACTCCAGCTCGCGCTCCCTGCCACGCCACTTCTCGGTGACCCGCCGGCCCGCGAGCAGGCCGGTGGTGACCCGGAGCGCGTCGTCGAGCTGGGCGACGCTCGCCGGGCTGTGGCCCATCGAGCGCAGCGCGTTGTTCGCCGTGCCGATGCCGAGGAAGGTGCGGCCGGGGGCGAGGGCGTTCAGCGTGGCGTGCGAGTTGGCCGTCACGGCGGGGATGCGGGTCAGCGGGTTGGTGACCCATGTGCCGAGGTTGATCGTGGACGTCTCCCGGGCGGCGAGCGCCAGGTACTGGTAGGGGTCGCTGAACAGCAGCGGCCCCTCGCCGACGCCGAAGTGCGTGACCCCGGTGTCCTCGGCCTGCTTGACGATGCCGACCTGGTCGATCTTGGCGCATGTGCCGATGAAGAACTCCATCAACTGCTCCTTTGCAGATAGAGAGAGGCGTGCGAGCGGCTCACCACGGGGCGGAGAGCAGCCATTCCTGTGGGGCGGAGGCGGCGGCGCGCTCCCAGTCCGGCCCGGGGAGGTCGAGGAACGCCCCCTGGGCGTAGAGCAGTGGCTCGCCCGCGTGCACCTGTAGCGCCTCGACGAGGCCGAGGACGATCACGTGGTCGCCGCCGTCGCGGATCTCGTGCACCGCGCAGTCGAGATGGGCGAGCGCACCGCCGAGGTGCGCGCCGTAGCGACCGGGGGAGTGTCCGACGCCCGCGAACCGGTCCGCGGGTCGTGCGAAGTCGCGCGCGATCGGCCCCTGGTCCGAGGCGAGGATGCTGACGCCGAACCCGGGCGCCGACCTGAGCGCGCGATGCATCGACCGGTCGCGGCCGAGGCAGGCGAGCACCAGCGGCGGGTCGAGCGACAGCGAGCAGAACGCGCTCACCGTGGCGCCGACCGGGCCGTCGGCGGTGGTCGTCGTGATCACCGTGACGCCGGTGGCGAACTGGCCGAGCGCGTGGCGGAAGAGCCCTGGCTCCACCGCCCGCGGTGCCACGGTCACGGCGCCGGGGTGTCGGGATCACCGGCGAGGGCCAGCGCACGGTCGACGAGACGGAAGCACTCGGACTTGTCGTAGGCCAGGTAGTTCATGGCGAGGATGCGCACCGGGTCGCCCGCGTAGTAGCGCTCGTACTGCACGGCGCGCTGGCCGAACGCGTCGCCGCACAGGTCCCAGGCCAGCTTGTAGAGCCGGATCCGGTCGACGGCCGGCATCTCGGCGCCGCGGTAGTACCGGGCGATGTCGTCGGCGATCGGTGAGCCGAAGTCCTCGGCCGAGGGCATCATCAGCAGGCCGCCCGCGCCGAGGGTCTGCAGCACCTCGACCAGCTTGGGGTACTGGTTGGACAGCAGGACGCGCAGCGTCTGCAGCGCGTTGAACCGCGGCCGGATCGTGCCGGTGGCAGTGGTCTCGTACTCGGCCTCGGCCGCGACGATCAGCGCGTGCGCCTGCTCGACGGCGGCGATGCACTCGCCGAGCTTCTGCTGCACGTGCAGGAAGCCGTCGATCTTCACCGACTGGCTGAGCTTCATCGCCAGCCCGGTGACGAACTGCAGTTTGACCAGGCCGCGGACGCCGGTCTGGTGCGCGGTGTGCTGGCGCAGGTTCGTCTCGGCGTAGAGGGCGTTGGCCAGTTCCACGTCGCCGTGCAGGAACACCCGGTCCCACGGCACCAGCACGTCGTCGAACACGACGAGGCAGTCCGCCTCCTCGAAGTGCGAGGACAGCGGGTGGTCGAACGGGCGCCGGGTGCCGTCGTCGAAGGGGGCGCGGGAGATCAGCCGCAGGCCGGGGGTGTCGATCGGGATGGCGAAGCAGGCGGCGTGGCGCTCGTCGCCGGGACGCAGGCCGGGCAGGCTGTAGATGATCAGCTCGTCGGCCATCGGGGCGAGCGTCGCGAGCATCCGGGCGCCGCGGACGACCAGGCCCTCGTCGGTCTCGGACACCACGCCCATGTGCAGGAACTGGTCCTGCTGCTCCGAGGCGCCCTTCGAGCGGTCGGTCTGCGGGGTGATCAGGGCGTGGGTGAGGAACAGGTCGTTGTCGCGGACGTGCTCGTAGTAGCGCGCGATGTTGTCCGCGTAGCGCTTCCCGAGCTTGGCGAACACACCGGGCGACTCGGTGAAGGCCATCAGCGTGGTGTTGAGGAAGTCGGGCGAGCGGCCCATGAGACCGAGGGTGGGCTCGGCCCAGGCGCGGAACGCCTCGCGCCGTGCGCGCAGGTCCTCGGGGGTACGGCACGGGAGGAACGCCCGGCCGACCCGGGACCCGTCCGGACCCTCCGCCGTGAGCACCGGGGCGAGCTCGGGATCGTGCTGCAGGTCGTAGAGCCGGGCGATCTGCTCGATCGGCCGCCGCAGGGCGGGATGCGTGGTGACCTCGTCGACGCGCTCGCCCCGCAGCCACACTTCACGAGGGTGCTTCTGCAGGTTCTCGACGTACTGCGCACCGGTACGGACGGGCATCGCAGGTCCCTTCTGAGGCCGGAGCAACTGGAATGCTAGCGTGCTTCCAGACCGTAAC
This sequence comes from Pseudonocardia sp., assembly GCF_025965585.1. Lineage (GTDB taxonomy): Bacteria > Actinomycetota > Actinomycetes > Mycobacteriales > Pseudonocardiaceae > Pseudonocardia. The sequence continues at coordinate 526 of NZ_JAOPWR010000461.1, read as the reverse complement.
CGCAGTCACATCAGCGGGCAAGAGGGTCCTTGACAGTGACGCTGATCACGTGTTGCATGCAAGCATTCTAGGAGGTCAATGGCGGCCTCGTAGACGTCGAAAGGTGTCCGAGAATGCGGTTGGGATCCTTCCTCCTGCCCAGTGCGGCGGCGACCCAGGAGCAGTTCCGGCAGGGCTACGCCGGGGCGGACCCGAACTTCTACCAGCGGGCGCTTTTCGAGAACGCCGCCGTCCTGCGCCAGATCGACGACCTCGGGTTCGACTTCGCGGCATTCTCCGAGCACCACTTCCATCTCGAGGGTCTCGAGATGTCGAACAACCCGATCATGCTGGGGGCCTGGGCCGCCGGTCTGACGAAGAGGCTCCGCATCGGCCAGATGGCGACGGTGCTGCCGTCGCGCAACCCGATCCTGGTGGCCGAGGACCTGGCCATGCTCGACCACTTCAGCGGCGGCCGGATGCTCGCCGGCTTCGCCCGCGGCTACCAGAGCCGGCACGTCACCACCATCGGCCAGAAGAACGGCGC
>NZ_JAOPWR010000459.1 GCF_025965585.1 Pseudonocardia sp. | reverse complement strand
TCCTGGGCCTGCTGCTCCTCCTCGAGCGCTTCCTCGTGGGTCTTGACGACCTCGCTGTCCCGGATCTCTCCGCGCCAACCCTCGATCTCGTCCTGTCGCAGGATCGCGTTGGTCATCGCGTGCCGCCGGAAGTGCTGGAACTCGAGCCGGGCTCGCCGGCCCTGCGCCCGCCAGATGTTCCCGGTGCGCTCGAAGAGTCCCTTGGGCCAGTACTCGAGCACCAGCATCACCCGGGTCAGGTTCGGACCCAGCTCGGTGAAGGTCACCCCGCCGTCCACGTGGCCCTTGGGCCCCTTCGACTTCCAGACGATGTGCGAGTCAGGCACCTGCTCGACGATCGTCGCCTCCCAGGTGCGGTGCGACCACCAGACCTGGGCTTTCCAGTCGAGCTTCTCGTCGGTTTCCTGGTCGACGGTCTCGACCTTCTTCATGAACCCGGGAAAATCGCTGAACTGCGTCCACAGGTTGTAGGTGGTGCGCAGTGGCATTCCGATGTCCTGGTTCTCCGAGATGACGGTGACCTTGAGTTTCTTGCTCGATCCGCCGCTACCACCACCGCCACCACCACCGAAGACACCCTTGACCTTGTCGGTGATGCCGCTGAAGAACGAACCGATCTTGGACTGGCCGCCGCCCTCGTCGTCATCCTCATCGTCACGATCATCGTCATCGTCCGACCTGTCTCCGCGCAGCGCTTTGGTCAGACCCGTTCCACCGTTCTCAGCGACGCCCGTCAGCCGTTCCGACAGATCCGCGACGCGATCCGTCGCTGCCTGCGTCGCCCGCTGGACAAGGAGCCCCAACAGTTGTTGGCCGGCGTCCTTCAGGGCATCCGCGGGCGTCGCCGATGCGTCGCTCGCCTTGTCCTTGACCCCGCTCGATTCAGCCATCGTTGCCGCTCCGTCGAGGACGGGAGGCCCGGCCCTGGCTCCCGGCCGTGGCCTTGCTCGCGGTACGCCGCGCACCGCCGGAGGGGGCGGACGAGGGGCGCTTGGCGGTGGCCGTGGCGGTGCCCTTGCCACTCCCGCCGGTACGGCTCGACGAGGCCGCTGTCCGCGTCCGGCGGGGTGGAGGTGCCTCCTCCACCTCGCCCTCGTCCTCACCCTGGTCGGCGTCGCCGGCGACATGGTCGTCGCCCTCGGCGACGTGGTCGTCGTCCTCGGCGGCGGCGTCCTTGTCGGCATCCTCGTCCGGCTGGTCGTACTCGTCCGACTCGTCGGGTGGGGATTCCCGCCGCGACTTCTTGCGGTCGGCGCCGATGTCGCCCAGCGACTCCACCCGCTGCCCCAGCCGGTCCGTGAGGCCTTCGACCTGGCGGGCCGCGACGGCAAGGGCGGCGCCCTTGCCCGCCTCGAGAAGCCGACCCCGCACCTGCTCGGCCAGGTTGCTGAGCTCGGGCGAGGCGCTGAGCAACTTGCTGCCCTGTGCGAGGAGCTCCCCGGGCCCACCGGCCTGCCGTCCTGCCGCCATACCCCCCAACATCAACGCCAGCTTCATTTTCTTGGTTCGTCCGAGGAAGTAGCCACCGGCGACGCCGAGAGCCACTCGTGCTCCACATTTCATAATCTTCCTCTAATCGGTCGCGGGACCCGGGGCGCGCGGGATCATGAGGCATTACCCCACGGACAAGATCGGCAATGCGCACCTCCCGGCTAAACCCGAAAGTGACCCCTTTCATACCAGTCAGCCGCGGCAAACGGACCAACGGCCGGTGATCGATCGGGCATTATCACCGGACATCGCAACGCCCCGAACCCCGGCCGCTCAGCGGAACTGATCGTTGTGGCCACGAACGACGGCGGCGAGTTCCGGGCACCGAGCCAAGCACGTCTAGCGCGCGCTGGACCTCGCCCGTACGGCCACGACCACCGCGAGAACGATCAACGCGACGAGCAGCAGCACGGCTGTGACCGGCAAGAGCACGATCGCCAGCACCAGCACGGCGACCAGCAGGGCCTTCGTCGCCGGGCTCATGGCCGAGACCGCACCCCGGATCGCCCCCCAGATCGGGTTCTGACCCGCCATGGCCTCACGCGCTCCTCCTAACAGGGCGCCCAGCTTGGGACCGCCTTGCGCCGCCATGCGGTCGAACTTCAGCGCAAGGTCCTCCACCTTCTCCAGCGCGAGTCCGAAACCCCGCTCCAGCAGTGCGGTGAGCAACTTCCTCATGCTGGCCTTGAGCTGATCGATAGGCGATGGCGGGGCAGCGGTGTCGGACCCGGCCTCAGGTGGCATGACCCGCGGTCCGGACGAGGGGGCCCCCGCGGGTCGGAGACCCGGCGTCCGGTTTCCGGTGGCGGATGCGATTCCCGGGCGCCGTCCGCGCACTCCCGATTGGCCGGATAACTCTCGGTTGGCGTGCATCGAACCCCGTCCCTCGTGGCAGCCTGGCGCTTGTCGCAGCCGGCGCGGCGCCGGTTGCCAGCGGCCCGACGGAATACCCGTATGCCGCTTCGGCCACCCGTCCTGACGGTTGGAGTTCGGGCATTATCGCGCGGCAAGATCGGGAACCGCCCCCGAGTCGCGGACCGTGCCGAGCCAGACGGAGGGCCGTGGCCATCTCAATCGGAAGACCACCGCGAGACGGAGCCATCCCGTTCCCGGAGCTCAACCCGGCTGCTGCAGTGAGCAGTCGATGTTGGTGGCCGATACGACCCGAAAGCGCGGAAGGTGACATGTGGCGGGGCCCCTCCGCGACCGGCTGGTCGAGCTCGGTGGCAGGCGGGTCGATCTGCCGGTGGAGGGCGGCACGGGATGGCGGTTCATCATCGAGGAGCGCCAGGGGCTACAGGCCGAGTACGGCATCGGTCCGCTGATCGCGGTGATGATCTGGCGCGAGATGGGCGACGCGTGGCGCTTCGCCCGACAGCTCGGTCATCCCGCGGACGGTCCCCGGCAGTGGCGGGGAGCCCGGCGCCCGAGGCTGGGCGCGAGCCGCGCCTCCCTGATCCGCCCAGCCGCATTCTGGCTGTCCGTCGCACTGCTCGGCTCCGTCGTCGTGACGGCGGGCCTGATCCTGGCCGTGCCGTCGAGGCGGGGACCGCCCGCCTCTTCGCGTCGACGGCCTAGGCGGAGCAGCGCGACAGCTGTGAACAAGCATGAAGGACAGCGCCTCGTCCGCGGGTACGGACGAGGCGCTGTCGGGCGATCCGATTCGGAGGACTAGGCGATGGAACGCACGTTCGACCGGTTCGCAGGAGCGTCAGCGTCGGGCACGGTGATCATGGCACGCAGCACCAAGCCACCCTGCAGCTTCACCAACCGCGAGGCCAGCGTGGCCCAGTACCGGTAACCAGCCCGGGGATCGAGCACCGTGCGCGGCGTCACATCCAACGCGGCGCGAACGACGTTGCCCACCAGCTCCGGCGGACTGGGCTGATCGAGCCAGGCCGGACCGGCGGCGCCACGCGGCCCCTGAACGCCGGGCAGTCCGGTGGGCCCGGGACGACCTGCCGCACCCTGCGGTCCCTGCGGTCCCTGCAGCCCGTCGATGCCTTGCACACCCTCGTCGCCAGGCTTGCCCTGCACTCCCTGCATGCCCCTGTCGCCCTGCTCACCGGTCTCGCCTATGACACCGCGCGGACCCTGTTCGCCGGGCAAGCCGGGGGCTCCGCTGGGACCCTGCTCACCGGGCAGCCCCTGAATCCCTCGCTCACCCGGAGCGCCGGGCAGACCCGCCTCGCCTCGTGCACCGACAGGGCCGGTAGCGCCCTGCTCGCCCGGCCGCCCCGCCGAACCCGGGATGCCCTTGTCGCCCTGTGGCCCGACCGGTCCAGCCGCACCCTTGAGACCCTTGTCGCCCTGCTCGCCGACGGGTCCCGCCGGGCCCTTGTCACCCTTGTCGCCCCGCTCGCCGACGGATCCCGCCGGGCCCTTGTCACCCTTGTCGCCCCGCTCGCCGACCGGACCGACGGGACCCTTGAGGCCCTTGTCGCCCCGCTCACCCTGCTCGCCGACGGGTCCCGCCGGACCCTTCTCGCCCTTGTCGCCCTGCTCGCCGACGGGTCCAGCCGCACCCTTGAGGCCCTTGTCGCCAGCCGCGCCGAGCGCACCCTTCGCCCCCTTGTCGCCGTGCTCGCCGGTGGCGCCGGCTGAACCCTTCGGCCCCTTGTCGCCGTCACCCGGGTTGCCGATCGCGCGGTCGGCACCCTCGAT
>NZ_JAOPWR010000452.1 GCF_025965585.1 Pseudonocardia sp. | reverse complement strand
GCTGCTGGCGCAGGGCCACGTCGGGGCGACGGAATGAGCACATCCGGGTCGTCGCCGAGGCCCGTTACGAGGCAGGATTGAGTCATGACCACGACGCAGCCGACGCGCACCGGGCTCGATCTGGAATGGGTCGACGCCGCCACCCGCCCGCAGGACGACCTCTTCACCCACGTCAACGGAACATGGCTGCGCACCTACGAGATCCCCGCCGACCGTTCCCAGGACGGCGCCTTCCGGGTGCTGCGCGACCGCTCCGAGGAGCACGTGCGCGAGATCGTCGAGGAGTCCGACCCGGCCACCGGTCCCGAGGCGCAGAAGGTGGCCGACCTCTACCGCTCGTTCATGGACACCGACGCCATCGAGGCCGCCGGCGTCGCACCGCTGCAGCCCCTGCTCGACGAGGTGGCGGCCGCCGGTGACCGTGCCGCGCTCGCCGCGGTCCTCGGCAGGCGGCAGCGCGAGGAGCGCGTGTCGCTGTTCGGCACGTACGTCAGCACCGACGCCAAGGACTCCTCCCGCTACCTCGTGCACCTGTCGCAGTCCGGCCTCGGGCTGCCCGACGAGTCCTACTACCGCGAGGACTCCTACGCCGAGATCCGGGCCGCCTACGTCGCGCACCTCGCGAGGCTCGCCGAGCTCGTGGGCCTGCCCGATCCCGCGGCGCTCGCCGACACGGTCATGGACCTGGAGACGGCGCTGGCCGCCGCGTCCTGGGACCGCGTCGCCAACCGGGACGCCGAGAAGACCTACACGCTCATGACGAACGCCCAGCTGCGCGAGAGCGCCCCGGACTTCGACTGGGACGCCTGGCTGGAGGCGCTCGGCGCCCCCGAGGGTGCGTTCGACGAGGTGGTGGTGCAGCAGCCGAGCTTCGTCGCCGCGGCCGCACAGCTGTGGGCCGAGCGTCCGCTCGAGCAGTGGCAGGCCTGGCTCGCCATCCGCACCGCGTCCGTCTCCGCCGACTACCTCACCGAGGAGATCGTCGAGCAGGACTTCGCCTTCTACGGCCGCACGCTGTCGGGCACCCCGCAGCTGCGCGAGCGGTGGAAGCGCGGCGTCTCGCTCGTCGAGGGCGCGCTGGGCGAGGTCGTGGGCAAGCTCTACGTCGAGCGGCACTTCCCGGCGTCGAGCAAGGAGCGGATGGTCACGCTCGTCGCGAACCTCGTGGAGGCCTACCGGCAGAGCATCTCCACGCTGGACTGGATGAGCCCCGCCACCCGCGAGCGCGCGCTGGAGAAGCTGGACCGGTTCACGCCCAAGATCGGCTACCCGGACGTGTGGAAGGACTACTCCACGCTGGAGATCCGGCCGGACGACCTGCTCGGCAACGTCGCGCGCGCGGGAATCTGGTCCACCACCCGGGAGCTGGCGAAGATCGGCAAGCCGATCGACCGCGACGAGTGGCTGATGACCCCCCAGACGGTCAACGCCTACTACCACCCGCGGATGAACGAGATCGTCTTCCCGGCAGCGATCCTGCAGCCGCCGTTCTTCGACCCCGAGGCCGACGACGCCGCCAACTACGGTGGCATCGGCGCGGTGATCGGCCACGAGATCGGCCACGGCTTCGACGACCAGGGCTCCAAGTACGACGGCGACGGCAACATGACCGACTGGTGGGAGGCGGCCGACCGCACCGAGTTCGAGCGCCGCGCCGCGGCCCTGATCGACCAGTACTCCGCGCTCTCCCCCGCTGGCATGCCCGAGCACAAGGTCAACGGAGCGCTCACGGTCGGCGAGAACATCGGCGACCTCGGCGGGCTCACGATCGCGCTCAAGGCCTACGCGATCTCCCTCGGCGGCTCGGAGGCCCCGGTGCTCGACGGCCTCACCGGCATCCAGCGCGTGCTGTTCGGCTGGGCGCAGGTGTGGCGCGCCGTCACGCGTGACGAGGAGGCCGTCCGCCGCCTCACGGTCGATCCGCACTCGCCGCCGGACCTGCGCTGCAACGCCGTGGTCACCAACCTCGACGCCTTCCACGAGGCCTTCGGCGTGCAGGAGACCGACGCGCTGTTCACGTCGCCCGAGAAGCGGGTGCGGATCTGGTGACAGCGGCGGTGTTCGGGCGTCCGGCAGCGTGGCCGGACGTCGATCTCGTCGACACGGACGTCCACATCACGCCCCGCTCGATCGCGGCGCTACTGCCCCACCTGCCGCCACGGTGGCGCGACTACGTGCGGGAGAGCGGCGTCCGGGGGCTGGAGTCCGACCTCTATCCCCCGGGCTCGCCGCTCAGCGCGCGGCCGGGGTCACGTCCGGACGGCGGGCCGCCCGCGTCCGACCCGGACCTGCTCCGCGCCCAGCTCCTCGACCCGTGGCGCACCCGGTTCGCCGTCACGCACTGCATCTACGGCGTCGACGGGATCCACAACCCGGACTGGGCGGTGGCCATGGCCGCCGCGGTCAACGACTGGCAGCGCGCCGAGTGGTTGGCGGGCGAGCCGCGGCTGCGGGGCTCGATCGTGGTCGCCGCGCAGGACCCGGTGCGCGCGGCCGCCGAGGTCGACAGGCTCGGGCCGCTCCGGGAGTTCGTCCAGGTCCTCATGCCCGTCCGCTCGCGTCTGCCGCTGGGCAACCGCCAGTACTGGCCGATCTACGAGGCCGCGGAGCGCCACGGGTTGGCGCTCGGCGTGTATGCGGGCGGCAGCAGCGGCAACCCGCTGAGCCCGGTGGGCGCGCCGAGCTACTACCTCGAGGAGTACGTCCTGATCGCGCAGGCGTTCCAGGGCCAGCTCGTGAGCCTGGTGAGCGAGGGCGTGCCGGCGCGCTTCCCGGACCTCCCGATCGTCCTCATCGAGGCCGGGTTCACGTGGCTCCCGCCGCTGATGTGGCGGTTCGACAAGAACTGGAAGGGGCTGCGCCGCGAGATCCCGTGGGTCGACCGGCCGCCGTCACAGATCATCCGGCGGTCGGTCCGCCTGACCGCGCAGCCGCTGGACGAGCCCGCGCAGCCCGAGCGGCTGCTCGCGGTGATCGACCAGCTCGGCAGCGACGACATGCTGATGTTCTCGACGGACTACCCGCACCACCAGTTCGACGATCCCGAGCAGGCGGCGCCGCAGGGCCTCTCCGACGACGCACTCGCGAAGTTCCTCGGCGGCAACGCGCTCGCCACGTACCGGCTCGGCGACGGGAGCACCGCATGACCGCACTGGTGGACTGCGACATCCACAACGAGCTCGCGCCCGGCTCGCTCGACCCGTACCTCCCCGACCGTTGGCGGCACTACGACCAGACCTACGGGCAGCGCGGCGACGGCGGCTTCCCCTACCCGAAGGGCGCCCCGAACGCGGCGCGCGCCGACGCGTGGCCGCCGTCGGGCCTGCCGGCGGGCGCCGATCTCGAGTTCATGCGCGAGCAGCACCTGGACCCCCTGGAGATCGAGTACGGGATCCTCAACTGCCTGACGAAGGCCAACCGTCAGCAGAACCCCGGCTACGCTGCGGCTCTGTGCCGCGCGGTCAACGAGTGGCAGATCGCGGAGTGGCTGGAGAAGGAGCCGCGCCTGCGCGCCGGCATCTCGGTGCCCTACGAGGACCCCCAGCTCGCGGCGGCGGAGATCGACCGGGCGGCGGGCCACCCGGGCTTCGTCCAGGTGCTGCTGCTGGTGCGCACCGACGAGCCCCTGGGACGCCGCCGGTACCGCCCGATCCTCGAGGCCGCCGTGCGGCACCACCTGCCGATCGGCATCCACTTCGGCGGCGGCCGGGCCAACCCGCTGACGTCCGCGGGCTGGCCGTCGTTCTACATCGAGGACCACACCGCGATGGCCCAGGCCTTCCAGGCCCAGGTGATCAGCATGGTGGTGGAGGGCGTCTTCGAGGAGTTCCCGACGCTGCGGGTGGTGCTCATCGAGGGCGGTTTCGGCTGGCTGCCGTCGCTCATGTGGCGCCTCGACAAGCACTGGGCCCGGCTGCGTGACGAGGTGCCGCACCTGACGCGCCCGCCGTCCGCGTACATCCGCGAGCACTTCTGGGTCACCACGCAACCGATCGAGGAGCCACCGGAGCGGGAGGACCTGCTCACGGTGTTCGACCACATGGGCGGGGTCGAGAAGATCATGTTCTCCACCGACTACCCGCATTGGGACTTCGACGAGCCGCAGCGCGCCATCAGGGCGAAGCTGCCCGGTCCCGTGCGCGAGCAGATCTTCGGCGGCAATGCCCGCGCGCTCTACGGCCTGGGCTGAGCATGCCCCGTCACGTGGTGGCCACCACCGCCGAGATCCGCCCCGGCGAACGCAAGATCGTCGAGATCGACGGCCGCTCCATCGGCGTGTTCAACGTCGACGGGCGCTTCTACGCGCTGCGCAACCAGTGCCCCCACGCCGGCGCGCAGCTGTGCGAGGGGACGCTGTCGGGGCTGGTCACGTCGACGGCTCCGGGCGAGTACGACTACGCGCGCAGCGGCGAGATCCTGCGCTGCCCGTGGCACGGCTGGGAGTTCGACATCGCCACCGGCCGCTCCTGGTTCGACCCCGCGCGGACGCGGGTGCGGGCCTACGAGGCGACGGTGGAGCCCGGCGACGCGCTGTCCGACGAGGAACTGGGCGCCGCCGGCTACGAGCCGGGGCCGTACACGGCGCAGCGCTACGCGGTGGAGGTCGACCGCGAGTTCGTCGTAGTGCACGTCTGAGAGTCGGTCACGCCCTCCGCGACGCGCGCACGGACCGGACCGGCGCCTACCCACAGCTGTGTACCCCTTTGCGACGAACACCCGCCCGCTTTGCCACTACGGTCGGGGCAACCGACCGAGGGAGACGTCATGACGGGCAGCGCTGCCTGGGAGGACGACATCGTCCACGGCTTCAAGGCCCTGACCAGCGAGGACGTGCCCGGCCTCGAGATCATGCTGATCGACGCGGTGGCCGACTGGCTGTTCTCGGACGCGAACCCGGGCGACGGCTACGGCGACGAGCACGCGGGCCACATGGTCTCCACGCTGTTCAGCGCGGTGGAGTCGGCACGCACGTTCCAGCCCGCGGAGCAGCCCGAGGTCACCGACGTGATCGCGGCGGCCCGCACGCGGCTCGTCGAGGGTGCCCACGAGCTCGCGAACAACGGCTGGCCGGGGGTGTCGCTGACGGTGTCGCGGCTGATGCCGGCGATGCTCGCCGAGCTCCAGGACAACGCCGGCGAGCGTGGCAAGCAGCTGCACGGCGTGTTCGTCTACCTGCTCTACGCCGTGGCCGCCGGCACGCGGGATAAGCACGACCCCGCGGTGCTCGAGGGGCTCGCGGCCACCTTCGTCGCGTGGGACACGGTGTTGCGCGGCGGGTACACCGTGCCGTGGCGCAAGCCTCCGGGATGAGCGGTCAGACGGCGCGCCGCTGCTCCGCGCCGTGCAGCTCGGTCTCGTCCTGCCCGGTGCCGTCCTGCTCAGTGCTGTGCTGCTCCGTGCTGTGCTGTTCGGTGCTGTGCTGTTCGGTGCTGTCCAGTTCGGTGCTGTCCAGCTCGGTGCTGTCCAGCTCGGTGCCGTCCAGCTCGGTGCCGTCCAGCTCCATGCCGTCCGTCTCCGGGCCCGTCTCGTCCTCGTCGGGCCGCACGTCGATCTCCTCGGGACGCGCGGGCCTGCCGAAGTAGTGGCCTTGGGCATGGGTGCCGAACAGCCGGTGCAGCACGTCGGCCTGCGTGTGCCGCTCGACGCCCTCCACCACCACACGCAGCCCGAGGTCGCGGCCGAGCGCGAGCACCGCGCGCATGAACCGGCGGGTGGCGTCGTTCGCCTCGAGGTCGTTCGTGAAGCCGCGGTCGATCTTCACCGAGTGCAGCGGGATCTGCTGCAGGTGCAGCAGCGACGAGTAACCGGTGCCGAAGTCGTCGAGCGAGAGCGTGGCGCCGATCTCGTGGAGCCGGCGCGCCCCGGCCTGGGCGGCAGCAGGATCGGTGAGCAGGGCGTCTTCGGTGATCTCCAGGATCAGCTGCTGCGGGGTCAGGCCGTGGCGCCGGATGCAGCGCTCGACGCGGTCCGGGAACGTCGGGTCGACGATCAGGCACGGCGGGACGTTGACGCCCACCTGCAGACGCTGATGGCCGAGGATCGTCGACCAGCGCACGAGCTGGGACGCCGCGAGCTCCATCATGTGGTCGGTGAGCTCCGGCAGCAGTCCGCTGCGGTCGGCGACGGGCACGAACACGTCCGGCGGCACCGCGGCCCCGTCGTGCGTCCAGCGGGCCAGCGCCTCGAACGCGATGACCCGGCCGCTGTCGAGCTCGACGATGGGCTGGTAGACGGCCTCGACCGCCCCGGAACGGATGGCCTCGCGGAGCGGCTCGCGGAGCTTCAGGTCGCGGACGGCGGGCAGCGTCATCGTGGGGTCGTAGATCGCGAACCGGCCCTGGGAGCCGGACTTCGCCGCGTGCTTGGCGATGTCGGCCCGGGCGAGCACCGTGTCGACGTCGAGCGTGGGGTCGGCCGGCACGGGCGCCACCCCGACGGTCGCCGACACCGGGATACGGACGGCGTCGAGCATGAACGGTTCAGCCAGCACGCTCTCCACCAGGGTGCCGGCTGCCGCCAGGTCCTCCCCGTCGTCCAGGAGGATGGCGAACTCGTCCCCGCTCAGACGTGCGACCGAGTCGAAGGGCTTCAGCGCAGTCGACAGCCGACCGGCGATCTCGACCAGCAGGTCGTCGCCCGCGGCGTGCCCGAAGGTGTCGTTGACGGCCGCGAAGTCGTCGAGGTCGAGCAGCAGGACGGCGGGGCGCGGCGCGGCGCTGCCGGCGTCGCGGCCCAGGGCGCGGGCGACCAGGTCGAGGAACATCGCACGGTTGGGCAGGCCCGTCAGCGGGTCGTGGAGGGTGGTCCAGCGCAGCTCGGCCTCGCGGTCGGTGGCCTCGGCGCGCATGCGCTCGGCCTGCAGGATCTGCCCGAGCAGGGTGGCCATGAGGTGCAGCAGGGGCGCGTGCTCCAGCAGGTCTGCGTCCTGGGCCTGGGGGTCGAACCCGCAGAGTGTGCCGAACAGCGAGCCGTCGCCTGCGCGGATGGGCACGCCCGCGTACGCCCCGACGCGGATGTCGACGGACTCGGCGACGGCGGCGTACTGCGGCACCGCCATCGCGTCCGGCGCGATCTGCGGGGCGCTTCCCGCGACCATGTACCGGCAGAACGTCTCCGACCAGGGCTGTGCGGCGCCGGCAGGAATACCGTAGGCGTCGTCGCGGACGTGGTCGTGCACCTGGTGGTCGCCGTCCAAGCGGCTCACCGACCAGAACGCGAGGGGGATGTGCTCCTTGAGGTGGCCGACCACCCGCCCGCACGCCTCGTCGAACGACATCAACGCCGGGCCCGCCGGAGCGCTCACGACGTCATCTCCGTTCGAGGACGCGGGGACAGCGCCCTCAGCTCGTCGTAGACCAGGCCTGTCGACCGTCCTCTGGAGGGAACGTCCGGTGCACCGATCGTAGTGGTCGTCGCCGGATCGGACCATGGACCTCCTCGCACGGCCGCAACCGGCGATCAGACGTTGACCCCGAAATCACGCGCGATGCCGGCCAGACCCGACGCGTACCCCTGTCCGACCGCGCGGAACTTCCACTCGCCGCCGTGCCGGTAAACCTCGCCGAACACCATCGCCGTCTCGGTGGATGCGTCCTCGGAGAGGTCGAAGCGGGCGATCTCGCGCTGGTCTGCGGCATTCACCACGCGGATGAACGCGTTGTTGACCTGCCCGAAGCTCTGCGACCGCGCGTCGGCCTCGTAGATGCTCACCGGGAAGACGATCTTGGCGACCTCGGGGGCCATCGCCGCGAGGTTGACGTTGAGCGCCTCGTCGTCGCCCTCGCCCTCACCTGTCAGGTTGTCGCCCGTGTGCTCGACGGTGCCGTCCGGGCTGGTGAGGTTGTTGAAGAACACGAAGTGGCGGTCGGAGATGACCTTGCCGCTCTCGTTGAGGAGGATCGCCGACGCGTCGAGATCGTAGTCGGCACCGGTGGTGGTCCGGACGTCCCATCCCAGGCCGACGACGATGTTCGTGAGTCCCGGCGCCTCCTTCGAGAGGCTGACGTTCCCGCCCTTGGCCAGACTGACAACCACGTGCCGCTCCTTGCCGTCTCTGAATCCGGCCCGTCCAGCCGGCTCTTCCCGCACACTATCCACCGATGGGAGCCGGTGTGCGACCAACGACACTCCCTCCGAGACGCCGATCAGCAGCCCCGCGGCCAGGGCGGCGCCGTGGATGTCGGCCCGGGCGAGCAGGAGGACGGCGACCGCCACCGACACCACCAGCACCACGCACGCCGCCGTCACCACGGCCGGGAGCGCCCGCCCTCGGCGAGGTCGACGACCACCACGACGGCCACGCGGAGGCCGGCGGTCACCACCGCCGACGCGACGAGGCCGCCCAGCATCCACGACGCCCACCGCGATCGCCGCGGGACCCACCCACGGCAGCCCGGGCCGGCGCGTGTGCGCGACGGCCGGCCGCAGACCGCCACCGGGTTGCCCGCACCGACGGGCTCCCAGCCGAGCCACCCGGCGGCCTTCCCGGCCGGCCCGGCGCCGAGGTACGCGACGGCCCATCGACCGGGACCGAGCATCCGTTCCAGGAGCACCATCGTCGGACGGCGGCGGGCCCGCCCGAAAGGACGGATCCAGGATTGTCGGAACCGGACGCCCCGGCCTTCCCGTGATCCCTCAGCCGAGGAGTTTGCGCAGCGTCCGGCCGGTGAGGTCGACGACGCCCGGCTCGTGCCCGTTGATCACGAG
>NZ_JAOPWR010000388.1 GCF_025965585.1 Pseudonocardia sp. | reverse complement strand
CCGCGATGACCCCGGGCGCGCGCTGGCTGTCGGTCGGCGAAGCCAGCCGCGCGCTCGGCATGAGCCGAACGACGCTGCTCGCGGCCGAGGAGGCCGGGCTCGTCGCGCCGATGCGCACGCCCGGCGGACACCGCCGCTACAGCCCCACCGAGCTGCACCGCTACCTCGAACAGGCGGGCGGCACGGCGACGGCCGCCCCCGCCACCTCCCCCGTCCCCGAGGCCGCCGGGCCCGCGGCGTCGCTGGACGTCTCCGAGGCGGTCCGCGACGTGGTGCGGCCACTCGTCCGGGCCCTGGACGCCGACAGCGGAGGTGTCTACCTGCTGCACGAGGACACACATGACGGCACGGGCCCGCGGTCACTGCGCTTCTGTGCCTCGTTCGGCGTGCCGCGCTGGCTCACCGAACGGCTGGCCGCCGCGGAGCCGCCGTCGATCATCGCCGAGGTGCTCGACGCCCGGCACCACCGCCTCTTCGACGCCGCCGCGACCGCCTTCCCCGAGCCGCGGTCGACTGGCCAGGGGCTCGCGGTCGCACTCCGCCGCTGGGACCGCACGCTGGGCACGCTGTTCCTCGTCATGCCACCGGGGCGTGTGCTGCTGCCCGGCGAGCTCCGCGTGGTCGACGCGTTCCGGGAGCTGATCGCCGTGGTGGTCGACGACCGGTTGCGCATCGCCACGCTCGAGCACCGGCTCGCCCGGATCGGAGGACTGGCGCGCTATTGACAGGTTTTCTACGATGACGCGGTGTCCAACAAGCGCGATGGGTCCCCTACGGTGACGAGCCCCGACGGCGTGCGGCTCGCGGTGCAGACCACCGGGGACCCCGCGGCCCCGGCCGTGGTGGCCGTCCACGGCTACCCCGACGACCACACGGTGTGGGACGGCGTCGTCGCCGATCTCGCCGTCGACCACCACGTCATCACCTACGACGTGCGCGGTGCGGGCGGGTCCGAGGCCCCGCGCGACCGCTCGGGCTACCGCCTCGACCACCTCACCGAGGATCTCGTCGCGGTCCTGGACGAGGTGGCGCCCGGTCGGAAGGTCCACCTGCTCGCCCACGACTGGGGCGCGATCCAGACCTGGCACTCGGTCACCGACCCGCGCCTGGCCGGCCGGGTGGCGTCCTACACGTCGATCTCCGGGCCCGACCTGGACCACATCGGCGCCTGGTTCCGGCGGCGCTCCTCGCTGCGGGACGTGCTGCGCCAGGCCCGTGCTTCCTGGTACACGGTGCTGTTCCGCACCCCGAGGCTGCCCGAGCTGATCTGGCGATCGGGCCTCGGCGCCCGGCTAGTCAGCGCGATGGAAGGCGTGCCGCGCGCCGTCACCCGCGACGCGGTGAACGGGCTGGAGCTCTACCGCGCCAACATCGCCGAGCGCATCGCCGATCCGCAGCCGCGCCGCACCGACCTGCCCGTCCAGGTGCTGGCGCCCACGCGCGACCGCTACGTGACCCCACCCATGCAGACCGGCATCGGCGAGTTCGTGCCCGACCTGCGGGTGCGCCACATCCCCGGCGGGCACTGGGTGCCGCGGTCGCGCCCCGACGTGATCGCGCGCGCGGTCCGGGAGCTCGTGACCCACGTCGAGGGCGGCACCGAGGCGCCGGCGCTGCGCCGGGCCCGCGCGGGCACCGGGCGCTGGACCGACCGGCTCGTCGTCGTCACGGGCGCGGGCAGCGGCATCGGGCGGGCCACCGCGCTGGCGTTCGCGCGGCGGGGCGCGGAGATCGTCGTCGCCGACCGCGACCTCGACACCGCGCAGCGGACCGTCGACCTCATCGGGGACGGCCGCTCCACCGCCCACCAGGTGGACGTGTCCGACGGTGGGGCGATGGAGGAGTTCGCCAAGCTGGTGGTCACCGAGCACGGCGTGCCCGACGTCGTGATCAACAACGCCGGCATCGGCATGGCCGGGTCGTTCGCCGACACCACACTGGCCGACTGGCAGCGGATCGTCGACGTCAACCTGTGGGGCGTGATCCACGGCTGCCGGCAGTTCGCCCCGCTGATGAAGGAGCACGGCGAGGGCGGCCACATCGTCAACGTCGCCTCGGCGGCGGCGTACCTGCCGCAGCGCACGCTCTCGGCGTACGCCACCACGAAGTCTGCGGTGCTGACGCTCTCAGAGTGCCTGCGCGCGGAGCTGGGTGACGACGGCATCGGGGTCACGGCGCTGTGCCCGGGCTTCGTGCACACCAACATCACCGCCACCACCCGGTTCGTCGGCACCGACGCGGCCACCGAGCAGCAGCGGCAGAAAGCCACCACCGCCGCGTACGCGAAGCGGAACTACACGCCCGAGCGGGTCGCGGAGGCCGTCGTCCGGGCCGTCGAGAAGGACGTCGCGCTGGCGCCCGTCACCCCCGAGGCGCACGTGGGGCTGGCGCTGTCCCGGTTGACCCCCGGCCTGCTGCGGGCGGTCGCGCGGAAGGACGTGAGTCTCTGATGGACGAGGACAGCACCGCGGAGCACATCGCACTGCAGGCGCGGGACGTCACCTTCGACTGGTCCGCGCTGCCGGTGCACTGGATCCCCGGCGAGCCGTTCGCCACGCACCTGCTCGACGTGCTGCACCTGCTGCTGCCCGAGGGCGAGCGCTGGTTCGTGCGCGTGTTCTCCGCCGCGCTGCCGTTGGTCGAGGACCCGCGGCTGGCCGAGGACGTGCGCGGGTTCATCGGGCAGGAGGCCATGCACGCCGCCTCGCACCAGGGGGTGCTCGACCACTTCGCCGCCCGCGGCCTCGACACCGGCCCGTACGTCGAGCAGGTCGAGTGGATGTTCCGCCAGGCGCTGGGCGAGCGCGACCTCACCGGTGACGCGGCTCGCGAGTGGCTCGTGGAGCGCGTGGCGCTCATCGCGGCCATCGAGCACGTGACGGCGTTCCTCGGGCAGTGGGTGCTCGGCTCCCGGGGCCTGGACGCGGCACGCACCGACCCCACGATGCTCGACCTCCTGCGTTGGCACGGCGCCGAGGAGGTGGAGCACCGCTCGGTGGCCCACGACCTGCTCGTGCACCTGGACTCCCGCTACAGCCGCCGCGTGCGGGCCCTGCTGCCCGCGGTGCCGATCCTGTTCCGGCTGTGGGCCAAGGGCACCGCGTTCCTGCTGGCCCGCGACCCGGAGCCGTCCCGGCCGCGATGGCGCGACCTGCGCCGCGCCGCCCGGCTTGACCTCTGCCCGGCGGCCGGTCCGCTGCTCCGCTCGCTCGCCGCGTACCTGCGTCCGGGCTACCACCCCTCGCAGCACGGCTCCACGGACACCGCGGTCGCCTACCTGGCGACGTCGCCAGCGGCCCGGGCGGCGGACGCGCGCGCCGCGGGCGGGGAGGAGCACGCCGCGTGAGAGACGCCCGCGCCAAGAACACCGACGCGACGATGCGCCGGGTCGACGCGGTCGTCGGCCTCACCGCGCGGCTGGCAGTGCGCTCCGGACGGCGTCGCCGTCCCGCTCCGCCGGTGGACCGGGACCTGCGGCTCGTGGTCGCCGACGTCCGGGCCGAGGCGCCCGACGTCGCGGGAGTGACGCTGGTGGGGGCCGGTCCCCTGCCCGGCTGGCGGCCCGGCGCCCATCTCGACGTCGTCCTGCCCTCCGGGCTCGTCCGCCAGTACTCGCTGTGCGGCGACCCCGACCGCCGCGACGAGTACCGCATCGCCGTGCGCCGCATCGGGCCGGGATCGTCGGAGGTGCATGCGCTGCGACCCGGCACGCCCCTGACTGTCCGCGGACCGCGCAACGCCTTCCCGTTCGTCGCCGCGCCGCGCTACCTGTTCCTCGCGGGCGGGATCGGCATCACGCCGCTGGCGGCGATGGCGCGGGCGGCCACCTCCGATTGGCGCCTGATCCACACCGGTCGTGACCGCGCCTCCTTGCCGCTGTCACGCGATCTCGATCCGCGACGGGTCGTGCTGCGTCCCGACGACGAGCACGGCGGCCCGCCCACCGCAGCCGAACTGCTCGACGACCTGACGCCCGGCACCACCGTCTACTGCTGCGGGCCGCCCCCGTTGATCGACGCGGTGCGCCGCGCGATGCCCGCCGGGCAGCCCTTCCACGCCGAGCGCTTCTCGCCACCCCCGATCCGCGGCGGGCGCCCGTTCACGCTCGGGCTGCGCGACGGCACGGAGATCGCCGTCCCGGCCGACCGCTCCGCCCTCGACGCGCTGCTCGCCGTCCGGCCGGATGTCGCGTACTCGTGCCGGCAGGGGTTCTGCGGCACCTGCCACGTCGGCCTGCTGGGCGGGGGGACCGAGCACGACACCGCGGCTCCGGGGCGCACGGCCCTGTGCGTCGGACGGGCCACGGGCGAGCATGTGATCGTGGACCTGTGACCGCCGACGTGCTCGTCCCCGCGGAGGCGGCGTCGTGAGAGCGCCGTCGAGGCGGATGACACCCGAGCGCCGCCGCGAGCACCTGATCAGGGTCGCGATCGAGATCTACGGGCAGGTGCCGCCCGAGCAGGTCACCGTCGACGACGTCACGCGCGCGGCCGACGTCTCCCGGGCGCTGTTCTACCGCTACTTCCCGGGCCTCGAGCAGCTGCACGTCGCGGCGCTGGGCTCGATCGTCGCGGAGATGATCGAGCGCATCTCGATGCCCGCGGGCGGATCGGTGACCGACCAGCTGCGCAACGCCGTCGAGGAGTTCCTCGGCGTGGTGGAGCGGCACGCGGCCGCCTACGTGGCCCTGCTGCGCAGCGGCTCGGTGATCTCCACCGACCGCACCGACGCGATCGTCGACGGCGTGCGCGACCACATCGTCGCGCTCCTGCGGGAGCGCGCGGGCATCACCGATCCGTCGCCCCTCACGCTCATGACGCTGCGGGGCTGGGTCGCGCTGGTGGAGGGCGCGAGCCTGACCTGGCTGCAGGAACGGGCGGTGCCGCGCGACGAGCTGGTCACGTGGCTGTGCGACCAGCTCGCCGCGATGCTGACGGTCACCTCCCTGCGGGACGGGAGCAGCTACCCGCTCGCCCGGCCCTGACCGGCCTCGTCAACCGCTCCAGGGCACGGATCGGGACGTCCCGCTCGCCCGGCCCGAGCAGCTCCTCCTCCAGCGCCCGCACGCAGGCCCGGCAGTCCCCGAGCAGGTCCCGGCCTGCGTCGGTCGGGGCGACGACCCGGTTGCGCCGGTCGGCCGGGTCCGGCGCGCGCCGCAGCGGGCCGCGCGCCTCCAGACGGTCGAGGGGCTGGACCCTCGGTCCGTCGATCAGCGGGCGCGCTCGCCGACGCCGACGCCGCCGACGCGGTGGCGGCACCGGAGCACAAGACGGGGAATCCCGTCCGGCTGATCCTGACCCCGTGATCAGCCCCTGAGCTGCTCCAGATCCGGCACGAGCGCCGCCGGCTCGGGTTCAGCCTCGGCGATGTCCTGGACCCTCATCCGGTTGCCGCCCCCGCCGAGGCCCCGGCGCCGTCGGCCACGTTCGCGCGCAACCGGCCGAGCAACCCGCGCAGGCGCTCGAGGTCCTCGTCGGAGAACCCCTCGCGCAGGCGGGCGTCGTGCTCCATCGCCACCAGGCGCAGGCGGTGGAACGCCTCCTCGCCGGCGTCGGTCAGCTCGACCAGGTGCACGCGGCGGTTGGCGGGGTCCCGGCGGCGGGTGAGCAGACCGTCGGACTCCATCGCGTTGAGGTGGTGGGTCAGCGTGGCGCCCTGGATGCCGACGGCGGCGGCCAGCTCGCGCTGGTTGGCCATCGGCCGCGTCTTGAGCGAGAGCAGCACGAGCCAGGTGGGGCGGGAGCCGCCGGCGCTGCTCAGCGCGTCGTCGAAGGCCCGGCCGACCGCGCGCGAGACGCTCGCCAGCTCCAGCCCGATCGGCGCGGCTGTGGGCGGTCCCTGCGGCATCATACGACCCTACCGGTCGCCCGTCGACGTCGAACGCATCGACGTCGCAGGATCCCACGTCACAGGATCAGACGATCAGGCCCTTGAGCAGCGTCTCCGCGTAGGCCGCACCGATCTCGGCGGCGGGCACCGTGGACTCGTTGGGGTTGAACCACCGGTTCGACCAGGCCACCATGCCGATGACCCCGTACGCGATCACCCACGCCTGCGTGGCGGTGCGGAACGTTCCTTCGTCGATCCCGGCCTGCACGATGGCGACGACGGCGTTCTCGTAGCGCTTGTTGTGGCGGCGCATCTCCCGCGCCCAGTCCGACCGGTCGTGCGCGCCGCCGCTGCCCAGGTTCTCCTGGATGTAGACGTAGAGGAACGGGTAGCTCTCGGCGTAGGAGACCATGAGTCCCGTGACGAGCGTGCGCAGCTTGTCCGGCGCGGAGCCCGGACCGTTGAGGATCGCCTCCGCCGTGTCGGCGTTGGTCTCGACCGCACCCCCCACCACGTCGTGGAACAGCTCCTCCTTGCTGCCCACGTAGTAGTACAGGGACGCGCGGTCGAGGTTCATGGCCTCCGCGACGTCGTTGAGCTTGGTGCCGCGATAGCCGTTCTTCTTGAACATCTCGGCAGCAGCGCGGACGATCTCCTCGCGCCGCTCCTGATAGGCGGCGCCGCCCTCGTCGCGGGCCGCGGCCCGCCGTCGGCCGATTCCGCTCGTCATCCCTCACCCGCTCGTACCTGGCAATGGTGCGGCCTCGTCGCCCCCCGCGCGGGAAACATCCGAGGAGCCTACCCTGCGTTGGCGCCGGGACCCCGACCCTGCGGCAGGATCACGCTCGTCAACACACCTGTTGCCGGAGGTTACCGTGAGCTCGTCCCAGCATGACCACGGCCTGCCGCCGGGCGCGCTGCGCGAGGTGGGCGACGGCGTGTTCGCCTACATCCAGCCCGACGGAAGCTGGTGGATCAACAACACCGGCCTGCTGGTCGGCCGCACCGGCGCGGCCGTCGTGGACTCGTGCTCCACTGAGAAGCGGACCCGCGCGTTCCAGGGCGCGATCGCCGAGGTCACGGGCACTCCCGTCCGGACGCTGGTGAACACCCACCATCACGGCGACCACACCCACGGGAACCACCTGTTCGCCGGCGCCACGGTCGTCGGCCACGAGCGGACCCGCGCCGAGGTGATCGCCGCGGGCAAGCCGAACTGGCCCGGCGTCTGGGCGCCCGTGGAGTGGGGCGAGATCGAGATCGCGCCGCCGTTCCTCACCTACACCGAGGGCGTGACGCTGTGGATGGACCGTCTGGGGGCGGACGACCTACGCTGCGACGTGCGGCACGTCGGCGTGGCCGCGCACACGACCAACGACTCGATCATCTGGCTGCCCGGGCAGGAGCTGCTCTTCGCGGGTGACCTGCTCTTCAACGGCGGCACCCCGTTCCTCGTCATGGGGTCGGTGGCCGGTGCGATCCAGGTGTGCGAGGAGGTGCTCGCACCGCTCGCGGCCGCCACGATCGTGCCTGGTCACGGCGAGCCCGCAGGCCCGGAGCTGATCGACGACGTGCTGGGCTACCTGCGGTTCGTGCAGGACGTTGCCCGGCGCGGCAAGGAGGCGGGCCTCACGCCGCTGCAGACCGGACTCGAGACCGACCTCGGGCCGTACGAGGACTGGCTCGACGCCGAGCGCATCGTCGGCAACCTGCACCGCGCGTACGCCGAGCTCGACGGCGCCGAGCCGGGCGCCCCCATCGACATCCCCGGCGCGATCGGCGACATGGTCACCTACAACGGCGGGCAGCCGCTCAGCTGCTACGCCTGAGGAGCACACATGCGCTGGGCCACCTACGTCTCGCCACTCGCCGGCACCGAGCGGCCCGCCCTCGTCGTCGACGGGGTGCTGCACGGACTGCGCGGCGACGAGCAGCTGATCGACCTCCTCGACCGGCTCCCCGCCGCCGCCGAGCAGGCCGTCGCCGACCCCCTCGAGGTGGTGCCGGAGGCCGGCGTGGTGCTGCGCGCGCCGGTGCCCGTGCCGCCGTCGATCCGCGACTTCATGGCGTTCGAGGAGCACGTCGTCACCTCGATGCAGGCGATCGGGCAGGAGCTGCACCCCACCTGGTACGAGATCCCGGTCTTCTACTTCACCAACCCTGCCGCCGTGCTCGGCCCGCACGACGCCGTGGAGATCTCCCCCGGCTCGGAGATGTTCGACTACGAGCTGGAGGTGGCCGCCGTCATCGGCACGCCCGGCTCCGACCTCGACCCGGCGGACGCGGCGTCCCACATCGCGGGCTACACGATCCTCTGCGACTGGAGCGCCCGGGACCTGCAGATGCGCGAGATGGCGCTCGGCCTGGGCCCGGCGAAGGGCAAGGACTCCGCCACGAGCCTCGGCCCGTATCTGGTGACGCCCGACGAGCTCGGCTCGCTGGACCTCGCGATGACGGCGTCGGTGAACGGCACGCCGTACAGCGCGGGCAACCTGTCGGACCTCTACTGGAGCTTCGCGCAGCTGGTGGCCTACGCCTCCCGCGGCACCCGCCTCGTGCCCGGCGACGTGATCGGCAGCGGCACGGTGGGCACCGGCTGCATCCTGGAGCTCTCCCGCGTCCACGGCACGGAGAAGTACCCCTGGCTGGCGGCGGGCGACGAGGTGCGCCTGGAGGTGGCGGGCCTGGGCGCCCAGGTGGCCCGCGTGGAACCGGCCCGAGAGCTGAAGCCCCTGGGCGCCCGCGCCCGCCGCTGAGGGCGCCTCCGCCTACCGACCGACGGCGCCGCGCTCATGATCCGCGACGTCCCGACCCCACGCGCGCGTTCCCTCCCGGCGCGCGCGCAGCTGCACGCGCGCCGGTGACACGACGTGCACCGATCGTCAGGACGTCGTGGCCGTCGCCCGGTAGGGCTCGCGCAGCACCTTCTTCAGGATCTTGCCGCTCGCGTTGCGGGGTAACTCCGCCACGAGGTCGACGCTGGTCGGGCACTTGTAGTGGGCCAGGCGGGCGCGGGTGTGGGTGATGATCGCGGCCGCGTCGGGGTTCCTGCCCGCCACCGGCACCACGACGGCCTTGACCGTCTCGCCCCACCGCTCGCTCGGCACCCCGATCACGGCCACGTCGGCGACGTCCGGGTGCGAGGCCACCGCGTTCTCCACCTCGGCGGGGTAGATGTTCTCCCCGCCCGAGATGATCATGTCCTTGATCCGGTCGTGGAGGAACAGGTAGCCCTCGGCGTCGGTGTAGGCCGCGTCGCCGGTGCGCAGCCAGCCGTCGGGGGTCAGCGTGGCCGCGGACTCCCCGGGCCGGTGCCAGTAGCCGGGGGTGTTCTGGCCCGACCGGACCCAGATCTCCCCCACCTCCCCGACGCCCGACGGCGCGCCGGTGATCGGGTCGTGCACCACCACCTCGTGCCAGGGCAGCGACCGGCCGACCGACCGCAGCAGCCCCGCGCGCGGGCCGCCCGGGCCGTGGTCCTCCGGCGCGAGCGCGGTGACGCTGCCGGCCGTCTCGGTCATGCCGTAGACGCCCATGAACGCGCACCTCAGGGTGCCCATCGCGCGCAGCAGCAGCGCCTCGGTCATCGGGGCGCCGCCGTAGGCGATCACCTGCAGGCTCGACAGGTCGGCACCCGCGGCGCCGTCGAGCAGCAGCTTCACCACCGCCGGGACGAAGAACGCGTGCGTCACGCGGTGACGCTCGACGGCCTTCACCATCGCGACCGGGTCGACCTCCGCCATGAGGATGGTGTGCGCGCCCTGGCCCATGGCCGTCAGCGCGTAGCCCGTGCCGCCGATGTGGAACAGCGGCGAGGCCAGGAGGTTCACCGACTCCGCGCTCATCCGGTATGACTCGCGGCCCATCCGCGGCGTGAACTCCAGGTTGGCGTGGGTCAGCCGCGCGCCCTTGGGCACGCCGGTGGTGCCGGAGCTGTAGAGCTGCAGCACGACGTCGTCCGGGACCACCGCGACATCGGGCGGTGAGGTCGGGAGCCCCTCGATCCAGGCCTCGAAGCCGGTGTCGAGGTCGACGACCCGCTCACCGAGATCCACGGCCAGGTCGACGGGCAGCAGCCCGCGCTGGTCGGCGCCGGTGAGCACCACGGACGGCTCGGCGTCGTGGACGATCGCGGAGATCTCGGGCGGGGCCAGCCGCCAGTTCATCGCCACCAGCACCGCACCCGCTCGGGCGGCCCCGAAGAGCAGCTCGAAGAACTCGGGACGGTTCTTCGTCAGTACCACCACGCGGTCGCCGGGCGCCACGCCGTCGCGGATGAGGGCGTGCGCCACCTGCGAGGCGCGGGCGTCGAACGCCCCGAAGGAGAGCGTGCGCTCCCCGCACGTGATCGCCGGCCTGGCGGGCCCGAGCGCCGCCAGGTCGGACAGCAGCGGCCCCAGCATCAGTAGCCCATCTCTCTCAATAGCTCCGTGGCAGGCCCAGGCTGTGCTGGGCCACGTGGTTGAGCACCATCTCCTTGCTCACCGGCGCGGTGCGGAACATCCGCGCGGTGAACCACAGGTCCGCCAGGCCGTACTCGTTGGACAGCCCGTTGCCGCCGTGGATCTGGATGGCGTGGTCGAGCGCCGCGACGGCCGCCTCGCCCGCGGAGTACTTGGCGATGTTCGCCGCCTCGGCCGCATCGGCGCCGGCGTCGGAGAGCCGGGCCGCGTGCTGGGTCATCAGCCGCGAGAGCTGCACCTCGATGTAGGCCTTGGCGAGCGGGTGCGAGATGCCCTGGTGCGTGCCGATCGGGGCCGACCACACGGTGCGCTCGCTCGCGTACCGCGCGCCGCGCTCGAGGGCGTAGCGGGCGATGCCGTTGGCCTGCGCGGCCGCGGTGACCCGCTCGGGGTTCAGCCCCGCGAACATCGCCTTGAGGCCCGCGCCCTCGGCGCCCACGATGCCGTCGGCCGGCACGGCCACGTCGTCGTAGAACGTCGTGTACTGGTTCTCCGGGATCTGCAGCGCCGAGTCGATCTTCTGCCAGGACAGGCCCGGGGCATCGGTGGGGATGAGGAGGAGCGAGATCGGGTGCCGGCCGCGCTCGTCGGCCTCCGCGCCGCGGGCGACGACGAGCACGGCGTCGGCCTCGTCGATGCCCGAGGTCCAGTACTTCTGCCCGCGCAGCCGCCAGCCGCCGCCGTCGTCGGGACCGACGCCGTGGACGGTGGTGGTGATGTTGTAGGTGTTGGTACCGGCGTCGGGCTCGGTGATGGCGAAGCAGACCTTCTTGGTGCCGTCGGCGATGCCGGGCAGCCACTTCCGCTTCTGCTCCTCCGACCCGTGAGCCATCAGCATCGAGCCCGCGATGGCCGGCGAGATCACCAGCATGAACATCGGGCAGCCCTGGCCGGCGGTCTCCTCGATGACGAGCGCGAGGTCCTCGAGACCGCCGCCACCGCCGCCGAACTCCTCGGGCAGATGCACCCCGAGGAACCCGTGCCTGCCCATGTCCGCCCACAGCGCGTCGGGCTTCTCGCCCTTGCGCGTGACGTCCTGGAAGTACTCGCGTCCGTAGCTGCCCACGAGCTTGCCGACCGCGTCGCGCAGGGCGCGGCGCTCGTCGGTCTCGGTGAGCAGCGCGTCGCGCACCTGTCCGTCGGCCACATCGCCTCCTGGTCGAATCAACTCTCGCGTTGACGATAGAACCGCTGGTGACAGGGGTCAACGATCCCAGTCGAAGAACCCGCGCCCGGTCTTGCGCCCGAGATCGCCGCGCTCCACCATCCGCTCCAGGATGGCGGGCGGGGCGTAGGCCTCGCCATAGATCGCGGAGAGGTTGCGGGCGATGTCGAGCCGCACGTCGAGCCCGACGATGTCGGACAGGTGCAGCGGTCCGACGGGGTGCCCGTAGGCGAGCACCGCGGCCTTGTCGATGTCCTCGGCACTGGCCACACCCTGCTCCAGCATCCGCATCGCCTCGAACGCCGCGATGTTGTCGAGCCGGCTCGTGGCGAACCCCGGCACGTTGCGCACCAGGATCGACTCCTTGCCGATCGCCTGCGCGGTGGCCTGTGCGGCGGCGATCGCCCCGTCCGAGGTCGCCTCGCCCCGGACGATCTCCACCAGCGGCAGCGACCACACCGGGTTGAAGAAGTGCATCCCGAGGAACGCCTCCGGGCGCATCAGCACCCCGGCCAGCGCGTCGATCGAGAGCGCGCTCGTGTTGGACGCCAGCAGCGCCGGCCCGCGGGCCTCCGCGGCGGCGAGCACGTCGAGCTTGAGCGCCTGACGCTCCGGCACGGTCTCGATCACGACGTCGAGCCCCTCGGCCAGCGCGTCCACCTTCTCGACGACGGCGAGCAGGTCCCCCAGCGCGTCGGCGCGGGCCGCGTCGAGCTTGCCGCGCTCCACACCCCGCTGCGCCCGGGCCCGCAGCGACACCACGAGCCCGGCAGCCCGTCCGACGTCCTGCTCGACAACGGTGGTGGCGATGCCCGCGGTGGCGAAGACGTACGCGATACCCGCCCCCATCGTCCCGCCGCCGATGACCCCGACCCCGTTCATGCCGACCCTCCGCGTGCGCTGATCAAGGCGTTGACGTCGTCATTCATGATCCACTCACGGCATCTGTGCCTTGATCAGCGTCGTGGGCCGCGCGGAGCTCGCGACGGAGCACCACAGCCAGGTCCGCCGCCAGGTCGCGGGCGGCCTGCAGCTCCCCCGCCATCCAGAAGAAGCCGTGCACCATGCCCGGCCACTCGAGCAGCTCGACGGCCACGCCGTCGCCGCGCAACCGGTCGGCGTAGGCGACGCCCTCATCGCGCAGCGGGTCGAAGCCCGCCACGACGATCGTGGCCGACGGCAGGCCGCGCAGGTGGTCGGCCCGCAGCGGCGAGGCGTGCGGATCCGCCGGGTCGGCGAAGTAGTGCTCGCGGAACCACTCCATGGACCCGGCGGTGAGCAGGTAGCCGGTGGCGTTCTCCTCCCGTGACGGGTAGGAGCCGCCCTGGTCCAGCGCCGGGTAGAGCAGCACCTGGTGGCTGATCGCCGGGCCACCCTCGTCGCGCAGGACGAGCGCGGTGGCAGCGGCGAGGTTGCCCCCGGCGCTGTCGCCCATCACGGCGATCCGCCGGCCGTCCGCACCGATCTCGGCGGCGTGCTCGGCGAGCCAGCGGGTGGCGGCGACGCAGTCGCGCAGGGGCACCGGGAAGGGGTTCTCGGGCGCGAGCCGGTACTCCACCGACACCACCACGCACCCCGACGCGAGCGCGAGCGTGCGGCACGGCCGGTCGGCCGCCGCGATGCTGCCGCCGACCCAGCCCCCTCCGTGGAGGTGGACGACCAGCGGCAGCACCGCACCGGGCTCGGGGTGGTAGACGCGAGCGGGGAGCCGCCCCGCGTCACCCGCCACGAGCACGTCACAAGTCCGGATCTCGGCCTTCTCCTCCTGCATCCAGCGCCCGCCCTCGATGGCGCTGCGGGCGCGCAGCACGCCGCCGAGCTCCTCGTAGGGCCGCATGCCCATCTCCTGCAACCGCGCCAGGAGATCGGCGGCCTCCGGGTCCAGCTCCCTCGGCGCCGTCGGTCCGCTCGCGACCTCGCTCACGACCGCACCGCCCGGCGCAGCCCTACGCGGTCGCGCACGGCCCGGCCGGTGACCGTGCCGTCGGCGCCGGCCGTGACCATCCCGACCACCGACATCGAGGCCTCGCGTCCCCCACGTCCGTCGGTGCCGGGCAGCCCGCCGAGGTAGCGCCCGGTCTGCACCACCTGGAACGCGACGCGGTCGCCCGCGGAGAACAGCTCGCCCACCTCGACGTGCGTGACGTCGAGCAGCGGCGGCGTCGGCTGCCCGGTCCAGCCGTCGTCGACGACGACGCCCTCGAGCGAGCCCCTCTCCAGCCAGGTACGCACCACCGCCTCCGCGGCCGGGTCGGCAGCCTGCGGCTCGGCGGCCCACGGCGCGGGCGCAGGGCTCTCGACGGGATCGCTGGCGCGCTCGGCGAGCTGGCGCCGCCGGGAGTGGTAGTCCTCCTCGGTGACGTTGCGCGTGAGCTTCTCGCCGTCCCACCAGAACAGCCCGATGCCGCTCCACGCCGCCGGCGCCATGTCGTCGGCCTCGGAGGGGCCGTGCTCGGCGAAGCGCATCGCGACGCGGTCGCCGTCGGTGAACAGGTCCTGCACCGACAGCAGCAGGCCCGGGAAGCGGTGCAGCTGGGCGAGGGTGCCCGGGATGTAGGCGTCGTCACGGCCGGCCAGGGTGTGGCCGCCGATGAGGATCGAGTAGTCCGCGGCCATGATCTCGGCGCACGTGTCGACGTCGGCGCGCCCCAGCCAGTCGAGCGCGAAGCGCCGCATCAGTCCGACGAGCGGATGCATCCCGTGCCCCTTCCCTGCGGGCAGCGGCGCCCGCGGTACGTCAGTTGCCCGTTCGTTCCTGGCAGATCAGGCGAGCGCCTGCGCCTTGCTGGTCACGATGCCCTCGTAGCCGTCGGCCACGACCTTCTCCAGGATCCGCCGGTAGCCGCGCACGCCGCCCGAGTAGGGCATGAACACGCGCGGCTTGCCCTCGACCTCGTCGCCCATGTAGTACGACTGCGCCTTCGGGTACAGCGTGGCGGCGGCACGCTCGTTGACATGCGCCACCCAGCGCTCCTCCGCCTCCGGGGTGGCCTCCACGAGGTCGGCGCCGGTCTCGCGCAGGTGGACGAGCAGTGCCGCGAGCCAGTCGACGTGCTGCTCGATCGACAGCAGCACGTTCGACAGCAGCGACGGGCTGCCCGGGCCCGCGATGACGACGAGGTTCGGGAAGCCGTAGGTGAGCAGACCGAGGTAGGTCCGCGGGCCCGCCTTCCAGTGCTCGCGCAGCGTCTCGCCGTCGCGGCCGATGATCTCCGGGCGCAGCAGCGAGCCGGTCATGGCGTCGAAGCCGGTGGCGAACACCAGCACATCGAGGTCGTGGTGGCCCTGTGCCGTCTGGATGCCGGTGGGCGTGACCCGTTCGATCGGGTCGGTGCGCACGTCGACGAGCGTGACGTTCTCGCGGTTGAACGTCGGGTAGTAGTCGCTGTCGACCGACGGGCGCTTGGTGCCGAACGGGAAGCCGCGCGGGATGAGCTTCTCGCGCGTCTCGGGGTCGTCGATCTGCTCGCCGATCTTCTCGCGGATGAAGTCGGCGGCGGTGTCGTTGGCCGCCTGGTCGAGAATCAGGTCGTAGTAGGCCAGGACGAACCCGAAGCCCATGCGCTTCCACGCCGCCTCGTAGGTGGCGCGGCGATCCTCGGGGGTGGCGTCGAGGGCGGAGAGCTTGCTGGGCTCGAAGCCCAGGCCGCTCGGCGAGTTGCGGGCCGCCTCGCGGCGCTCGGCGTAGTGGGCCTTGACCTCGGCATCGGTGGCGTCGTCGATCGCCGCGTTGGACGCGGGGATGCTGAAGTTCGGCGTGCGCTGGAAGACCGTGAGGTGGGCGGCCTGCTTCGCCACCACCGGCGTCATCTGCATGCCGGAGGACCCGGTGCCGATGATGCCGACGCGCTGCCCGTCGAGGTCGACGCCCTCGTGCGGCCATGTCGCGGTGTGCAGGATCCGGCCGCCGAACTCGCTCTGCCCGGGGTACTCGGGCGCCTTTGCGGTGGACAGGTTGCCCACCGCCATCACGAGGTACTGCCCCGACCAGTGCTCGCCGGACTCGGTCTCGACCTGCCAGCGCGTGCCGTCGAACTCCGCGCGGGTCATCCGCTGCCGGAGGTGGACGTCGCGGCGCAGGTCGAACCGGTCGGCCACGTGCTCGACATAGCGCAGGATCTCCGGCTGCGTGGCGTACCGCTCGCTCCAGCGCCACTCCTGCTGCAGCTCGTCGGAGAATCCGAAGGAGTAGTCGTAGCTCTCGACGTCGCAGCGGGCGCCGGGGTAGCGGTTCCAGTACCAGACGCCGCCGATGCCGTCGCCGGCCTCGAGCACGGCCACGCTCATCCCGAGGCCCCGCATCGTGTGCAGGGTCCGCAGCCCGGCGAAGCCCGCTCCGATCACCAGCACGTCCACATCGCGGGTGTCTGTCACGCCACCGACGGTAATGACCTCACAGGGTGCCGTCAACACCGCCGTTGATACCCCCGCGGACGGCCGCGCGGCGGCATGTCGTGCTGGGTGACGGGCGTGATCCTCCCGGTCGACGGCGGGATCTGGACGACGCTGTAGACCGATCCGCTCGCCGTTTTGCGTCCTCGCACCGTCCGTGGGCGGTGCGAGGACGCAAAATCGCGCGCAGATCGGCTCAGGTGGTCAGGTCGTACACCGTCTGGCCGTCCACCGTCGTCGCCGTGAAGTTCGCCGCCACCCACGTCGCGATCTGGCTCGCGGTGCTGTCGGTTCCGCCGCCGGGGCCGCCCATGCCGCCGCCCTGGCCGCCCGCGATGTAGTAGTGGATCTGCCCGGACGCGACGTCGGCCTGGAACTGCGCCAGCGTCACCGCCGGGTCCGACCCGCTCCAGCCGCCGAGCGACATCACCGCCGTACCGCTGGCCAGCTCGAGGGAGGCCGCGCTCTGCGAGGTGCCGACCGCTGCCGACCAGGTGCTGTCGGTGCGCGTGAGCAGCGCGGTGAGCTCGGTGCTCGTGGCGCTGCCCATCCCGCCGCCCATCCCGGCGGCCTGCGTGGCGTCCGCGCCCGTGGTCGTCGTGGTGCCGGTGTTCGTCATGGTGCCGGACGTCGTCGTCGAGCCGGGCATGGCCGGGCGCTGACCGCCACCGAAGCCACCGTCGGGCGGGGTGCCCGGGCGGCCACCGGGGCCGCCGCCCATGCCAGCGCCACCGATCGCCCTGGACATCGTCCCGACGCTGGGGATACTGCCCGCGTGCGTGGTCGACGCCGTCGCGACGCCGTACGCGGCGGTGCCGGCGATACCGCTGATCACCGCGGCCGTGACGCCGACCATCGCGGCCCGGCACAGCCGTCCGGCGCCGAGCAGCAGCCCCGCCACCGCGACGATGCCCAGGGCCGCGACCACCCAGCGGACCCACGCGAACGGCTCCGACGACCCCGCCAGCAGCGCGAAGCTCCACCCGGCCGTGGCCGCCGTCATGAGCGCCAGCCCGGCACGGGGCGCGACGGACGCCCGCCGCACCCACAGCTCGCGGGCACCGACCGCCACGAGCGCGGCGATGCCGGGGGCCAGCGCCACCGTGTAGTAGGGGTGGATCGTGCCGCTCATGTAGCTGAAGACCAGGCCCGTCACGAGCGTCCAGCCGCCCCAGAGCAGCATCGCCGCCCGCAGCCGGTCGGTGTGCGGCGCGCGGCGGCCCCTCCCCCGCGAACTCAGCCACAGGCCCGCCACCAGCGCGATCAGCGCGGCCGGCAGCAGCCAGGAGATCTCCAGTCCCATCTCACTGCTGAACAGGCGGGTGAGCCCGGTGGCCCCGCCGAAGGACGAACCCGCGGCGCCGCCGCCACCGCCCCCGCCGTTGCCGCTCCCGCCGAGGAGGCGGCCGATTCCGTTGTAGCCCAGGGCGAGCTCGAGCAGCGAGTTGGTGGTGGAGCCGCCGATGTAGGGCCGGTCGGCGGCGGGCCAGAGCTCGACCAGCGCGATGAACCAGCCCGCCGAGACGACCATCGCGGCGGCGGCGCCGAGCAGCTGCAGCAGCCGCGTGTGCAGGCGCGTCGGGCCGGCCACCAGGTAGACGAGCCCCAGCGCGGGGACGACGAGCAGCGCCTGCCCCATCTTGGTGAGGAAGCCGAAGCCGATGAGCGCCCCGGCGAACGCCAGCCACCAGGTCGAGGCCGTCACCGCCACCGCGTCGACGGCCCGCACCACGGCGTACGCGGAGGCGACGAGCACCAGGACCAGCAGCGCATCGGGGTTGTCGAAGCGGAACATCAGCACGGCGGCCGGTGTGAGCGCCAGCGCGGCCCCCGCCAGCAGCCCGGCGGCCGGGCCTGCCCAGCGCCTGACCGCGCCGTACAGCAGCCCGACCGCGGCGACGCCCTCCAGCGCCTGCGGCACGAGCAGGCTCCACGAGCTGAAGCCGAAGATCCGGGCGCTCAGGCCCATCACCCACAACGCGGCGGGCGGCTTGTCGACGGTGATCGCGTTGCCGGAGTCCAGCGAGCCGAACAGCCAGGCCCTCCACGACTGCGTCCCCGCCTGCACCGCGGCGGCGTAGTAGTCGTTGGCGTAGCCGGAGGCCGCGAGGTCCCAGAGGTAGAGCACGGCCGTGCCGAGCAGCAGGGCCAGCAGCGCGGGCCGCACCCACGCCGGGTCGCCCGCACGTCCCCGCCACAGGCGGGCGAGGCGTCCGCGGTCCTCGGGCGGATCGGATGGCCGGTGCCGGCCGGTGCGGGCCGCCTCCCCCGCGGTCGGGTTCGGCGGCGACAGCGTCGCGGTGCTCACGGGATCTCCTGAGGTTCGACGGGTGGCTCGGACGCGGCGACTCGAGCGCTACGGCTCGGGCGACGTGTCCGGGCGTTCGTCACCACCGTGGGTGGACGCACTGTCGCCTCCCTGTGGCGCTCCTGTGCACCGGCTGTGGTCACATTGCGACTGCCGGTCGCCCGCACGGCAGTACGGGGAACCTCTACCGTGGAGGGGTGCAACATCCTGCTGTCGCGATCGGCGTCGCTCTCGCCTCGGCCGGCTGCTACGCCGTGGCCGCCGTGCTCCAGCAGCGTGAGGCGTCGCGGGACGAGGCCGACGCCGACGCCGGCGGCCTGACGCTGTTCAGCAGACTTCTCCGGCGCCCCCGCTGGTGGCTCGCGGTGTCGGCCACCGTCGTGGGTGCTTTGCTGCACCTCGTCGCGCTGCGGTTCGGGCCGTTGACGCTGGTGCAGCCGCTCGGGGTCTCGGCGCTCGTGCTCGCCCTGCCCCTGGGCGCGGCGCTGGCCGGGCGCACCGTCACGCGCGGGGAGTGGGCTGCCGCCGTGGCGGTCGCGCTCGGGCTGCTCGGGATCCTGTCGATGGCCCCGCACCACGTCCGCCCGCCACTGGTGTCCGACGCCTCACTGGGCATCGCCGTGGGCGGTTGCGCCGTGGTGGTGGCGCTGCTGGTGCTGCTGGGCTCACGGCTCCCGCGTCCGGCCGGGCCGGTGCTGAGAGCCGCGGCCGCGGCGGTGCTGTTCGGGATGGCGTCGGCGATGGCCCGGCTGCTCGTCGCGGGCTCGAGCACCGTCGTGCTGGCCGCCGCCACCTGCGCCGTGGCGGCCGTGGCGGGGATGGTGCTGATCCAGACGGCCTACCGCGACGGCGGGCTCGGCGCGCCCCTGGCCACCTGCACGCTGGTGGACCCCTTGTCGGCCGCTGTCCTCGGCATCGTCCTGCTCGGCGAGACCGTGCGGGTCACCCCGATGGACGCGATGCTCGGCGTCATCGGACTGGGCCTGACCGTCGCCGGGCTCACCGTGCTCTCGCGCACGGCCCACCAGGCGAGACGTCCGACACCCGAGCCGGCCGTCTGACGACACCCCGCCCACGCGCCCCTCAGGGGCGGATGTACCAGGCGAACCAGTCGCGGCTCGTCGGGCTGAAGTAGTGCTCGGGGGCCACCTGCTCGGCCGGGAAGAGCTTGAAGCCCTGCGGCGGGGCGCCCCGGCGGGGGTGGAAGTAGGTACCGCTCACCCAGTTCGGGTTGATGTCGAGCTCCATGCCGCGCACCACTCCGGCGTCCTGGAGGATCCGGCCGAGCGTGCAGACCGACAGCGCGGGGCCGCCGACGTAGACCTCCACGCCCGTGGCCGTCACGCCGAACCCCGACCGGTGGATGTACGCGGCCTGCCCGACGGTGCTGCCCCACTCCTTCGTGCCGCCGGTGGCGCAGGTGGGGTTGACCCGCCTGCCGTCGACGAGCGGGAGCAGGTTCTGCCGGACGCTCACCACGCCGGGCTCCATGCGCACCTCGCTGCCCCAGGCCCCGACGTCCGCCGTGCCGTCGGCGCGCAGGACCAGGCTCGCAGCGCCGTCCACCAGGGGCCGGACGGTGCGGCCCTCGCTGTAGTAGCCGGGGTGGCTGGGGTCGCTCAGCCGGAACCCGCCGTTGAACGCCGCCGCGATGCCCTTCTGCGCCGTGCCCGTGAGCGAGGTGGACGCCTTCCACCGACCGTCCCCCGGATCCAGCGTGCCGGGATGCAGCTCGCCGCGGACGAGCGTGGGGTCCATCCGCATCACGCCGACCACGAACGACGTGTGCTGGTCGTCCGGCCGCAGCGACGCCACCTGGACGGCAGGACGCTTCCCCACCGACACCACGGTCTGCCAGACGCCCTCACCGGGCAGCTGGGCCTCGCCCGCGAGGGGGGGCAGCGGCACGGCGGGCAGCTCGGCGGACGCGGCGGCGGCGCCGGGACGCACCCCGCCGGCCGTGGGGATGCCGCCGTCGGGCGCCCCGCCGACCGCGGGCTTGTCGCGCTCGTACTGGATCTCCTCCAGCCAGGTGATCTCCGGTCCGAGCCCGTGGTCGCGGCTCCACTCGGCCAGCTTCGCCGCCACGGTTTCGGTGCCCGGGGTCCGCAGCGCGTCGACCACCACGCCGAAGCCCCCCAGCAGCACGATCGCCAGCACCGCGAGCACGACCCACGGCCACCGGCGCCGCCGGAGCGCCGGGTCGTCGTGCTGCTCGAGAACGGCCATGCCACGGACAGTAATGCGGTCCGATGATCATCCCGGAATGGGCCGAAACCGGCCGTGACCTGCTACTCCACCCCAAATGGGACGTCCTGTCACCGCCGTCGGGGGCACCGGCCTCGGGCGTACCGTTCGCAGCGTGATGTCCGAGGCGGTGACCATGCTGGCCCTCTCCCCACCCCCGCCGCTCACAGCGCTGCGAGTGTTCACGGCGTGGCGCGCGGAACCCGGCACGCTCGCCGCGGCCGTCGTGCTCGGCGCGGGCTACGGCGCCGCGGTGCGCGCCACCCGCCGGGCCGGCCGCCCGTGGCCCGGGGGCCGGATCGCGTGCTTCGCCGCCGGGATCGTCGCGGTCGTCGTGATCGGGTGCTCGTTCCTCGGCGTCTACGACGACACCCTGTTCTGGGTGCGGGCGGTGCAGAACATCGCGTTGCTCATGGTCGTGCCGATGCTGCTGGCGATGGGAGCCCCGTTGCGGCTCGTGGCCGACCTGCTGCCTCCGCGCATCCGAGCCCCCCTCGGCCGGGTGCTGCGCAGCCACGTCGCACGGCTGGTGACGTTCCCGCTGATCATCACCGTGCTGCTGGTCGTCCCGATGCTGGTGCTCTACCTCAGCCCGCTCTACGAACTGACGCTGCGCAACGGCGGCGCGAGCGCGGTCAGCGGGCTCGTGCTGGTGCTCGTCGGCTTCGTGTACTTCTGGACGCGCTTCCGGATCGACCCCACCCCGCGCGCCGACCCGTACGGCGTCACGATCTGGATCACGGTGGTCGAGATGCTCGGCGACGCCGTGCTCGGCGTCGTCCTGTGGCTGGGCCCGCTCGTGGCGGCCGGCTTCTACGCGGCACTGGCCCGCGACTGGGGCCCGGACCTGCGCACCGACCAGATCCTCGGCGCCGGTGTGCTGTGGATCGGCGGCGACGTGGTCGGGCTGCCGTTCATCGGGATCGTGTTGTCCCGGATGATCAGGGAGGACGAGACGCGCGCCGCGCAGATCGACTCCGAGCTCGACGCGGTGGAGGCGGCGGAGGCCGCGGTCCGGCCCGCCGACGAGCCCGCCGCACCCGCGAGGCTGTGGTGGGAGGACGTGCCCGAGATCGCGGACCGGTTCCGGCGGGGTTAGACGTTTCCGGTCAGCCGACGGCCGGCCCCGGCTCCAGCGGTCGCAGCGCCCAGGTGCCCGGCCCGGTGGGGAGGGACGAGAACCCGGCGGCGCCTCGGGGAGCGCGCATCCGGATCAGCTCCGCCTCGATGTAGCGCGGGCAACGGCGGTGCCACTCGAGGATCCCCGGCATCCACTCCTCGAGGTCGTCTGCGTGCCGGGTGAGGCTCTTCTGCGCGTTCTCGTCGAGCTGCGCGCCCCTCGAACAGTGCCGGCAGGCCGGTGGCCACGATGTGTTCGAACTGCTCCATCCGCGCCCCCATCAGCTCGGCCGCGACCTCGCGGGCGGTCATCCGGTCGACGTCGAGGAGGTCCTCGACCACCAGCACCATGTCGTGGATCTCCCCGTCGGACTGCACCTCCTTCTGATCGGAGAACAGGTCGTCGAGGAAGCAGGCGTAGTTCCGGGCCGCCGTGTCCAGCTCGCGCATTCCCGGCGGGGTCGGCCCGGAGAACGACGGGGAACGAGTCGTCGCCGTAGGCACCCCGAGCGAGCCGGTCGGCACCGCCGGGGCTCGTGGACAGGCTGGTCGACGCCCTCCGGCGCATGGCCCCATGGTGGTCGAGGAACGGGCGGTGGCACGCGAGACGATCGGATTCCTCGCACCGCCGGCGGCCGCCCGTGAGTAGTACCTGAAAGTAACACCGGAAAGTAACACCGGTCGGTAACCGGAATGGCCCGGGGAATGTAGGCCAGGGCATGGACCGGCATCACGTATCGATCACCCGGTATCGGGTCTATGTTCGTCCCATGAAGCCGTTCGTGCTCAACTCTCGCGGCCGCCTGGTCTTTCCCGCCAACTTCCTCGGTGAACTCGATTTCTCCGTGCTCGACACCCTTGATCAGTTCACGGCCGTGATCGGGCGCGATTTCGAGGCGAAGGCGCCGACCGGCAGCGACATCCTCGCGCGCGTCGAGTCGGGCGCCTACCCGAGCCGCTTCGAACTGCTGCGCGACGTCGGCCAGAACCTGTTCTGGGTCAACCGCTACTCGATGACCATGTACGACAAGCGCCCCACCCGCTGGCGGGACGTCGCCCGGCAGCGCGACGACGTGTACCTGCCCGTGCTCATCCCCTGGATCGACGGGGACAAGAAGGTGGCCGCGGTGGAGCGCGCCTACCGCGAGCTGCCCGCGGCGTGGGACACCGGGGCCGAGGACCGCGTGTTCGCGCTGCTGTTCGACCTCTTCCGCAACAAGCTGCACCACGCCACCGAACTGCCGGCGATCAAACCCACGGTGGCGGAATTCCGCACCCAGCGGGAGTCACTGACATTCGTCCTCCCCGAGCATGATCCGGATTATCCGGTGTTCACCCACCAGCAGATCCTCGACGCCGACGAATCCGTCCCCGAGCTCGAGGCGCTGACGCGCTGGGCGATGGTGCTGCACAACCAGTACCCCTGGGACCGGTCCCGCGCGGAACTGCGCCCGGCGTCGGCGATCGGCGACGACGACTTCGTGATCACTTTTCATCCCCGCAACCGCGACGTCTCGGCGTTCATCGAACGCGTGAAGTCCGGTAGGGTCCCCGCCCGCCGCGCCCGGCCTACCGCCGAGGCACGGCCCCCGGTGCGCGCCTTTCCGCCGGTGAAGGTCCGGGAGACCTTCCGCGTGCAGCCGCGGCTGGAGTCGCTCGCCGTGGTACGCGGGGAGCACATCTGCTCCAACACCGACGTCGTGCGCAACGCGAGCTTCTCGTGGTCGCCGATGAGCGCCGAGGAGATCCGCACCAAGACCGGCATCGACCAGCGGCGCTACACCGAGCAGGAGATCGGCGACCTCGCACTGGAGGTCGCCGTGGCAGCTCTGGACCACGCCGGGCGCACGGCCGACGAGATCGGCGCGGTGCTCGTGGCCACCTGCACGAGCGAGCGACTCATCCCGTCGCTGTCCACGTGGATCTCAGGCGAGCTGGGCATGCTGCAGACCCACTGCTCGGCCGACATCGTGGCCGCCTGCGCGGGGCTGCCCTACGGCCTGGCCGAGGCCGTGCGCCAGCTGCAGGAGGTCGACCGGCCGGTGCTGCTGGTGTGCGTCGAGAAGTTCTCGGACAAGATCGGCGCCGTCCGGACGTCACGGATGATCTTCGGGGACGGAGCTGCCGCGATGGTGGTGGGCCCGGCGCCCGAGGGCGAGCCCGGCGACGTCGACATCCTCCAGACCTACGCGAGCGGCCCGGCGAGCCAGGTCAACTCGATCATCTGGCCGAACCGCGAGTTCGACAACGACATCACCGTGTACGGGCCGGAGGTCAAGGCGCTGGTGTCGCGCTACCTCGACCAGATGCTCGCCGAGCTCGACGACCTCGGCCTGGTGGGCTCCATCGACCTCATCGTCCCGCACCAGGCGAACAAGACGATGATCCTCCAGCTGGCCGACAAGGCGGGCCTCTCGCACGACCAGCTGTACTTCGACATCGAGACGATGGGCAACGTCTCGGCGGCGTCCATCCCCATCGCGATCTTCGACGCGGTGCGCGACAAGGTCATCACCGGTCCGGTGCGCGTGTTCGCGCCCGGTTTCGGTGCGGGAGCCGTCGGCGGGTACGCCGTGCTCACCGTCGACCCGTCGATCGTGGCCCCCGAGGTCGTCCTCTCCCCCGCCGACCGGCGTCCTGCGCGCCCCGGCACGGCTGTTGCGCAAGCACCCACCACGAGCGACGACGTCCGTGTCGCGTTCGGCGAATGAGGAGGACCATGACCGCGATCACCGACACGAACCCGGAGCAGCGCGTCGCGCTCGTCACGGGTGGCGCCCGCGGGATCGGCGCCGCCATCACCACGGCGCTGGCCCGCTCCGGCGCGCACGTCGCCGCCGGCTACAGCTCGAACGCCAAGGCCGCCGGGGAGCTCGCCGGGAAGCTGAGCGCCGAGGGCGCGTCGGTGTCGGTGCACCAGGGCAACGTGGGCGAGCCGGCCGACTGCGAGCGCGTGGTCTCCGAGGTGCTCGACCAGCGCGGACGCATCGACTACCTCGTGAACAACGCCGGCATCACCGTCGACAAGACCGTCCGCAAGATGTCCGTGGAGGACTGGCACGCGGTGCTGCGGATCAACCTCTCCGGCGCGTTCTACATGACCAAGGCCGTGCTCGACCACATGACGGGTAACAGCTTCGGGCGCATCGTCAACATCTCGTCGGTGATCGGCCAGACCGGCTCGGTCGGCCAGGCCAACTACGCCTCGTCCAAGGCGGGCCTGATCGGGTTCAGCAAGAGCCTGGCGCAGGAGGTGGCGCGCAAGGGCGTCACGGTCAACTGCGTGGCGCCGGGCTACATCGAGACCGAGATGGTGGCGGCGATGCCGCCGGAGGTGCTGGAGAAGCTGCTCACGGGCGTGCCGGTGGGCCGTCTCGGGCAGGCCAGCGAGATCGCGCGCGCCGTGCAGTTCCTCGTCGACGACGAGGCCGGCTACATCACCGGTTCGGTGATCTCCGTCAACGGCGGGCTGGACATGTGACGTGTCGGGTCCGGCCGGACGGGGCTTGTCCGGCCGGACCCGACACAGATCGGGGGTCGTGTCAGTGGCTGACGGCCTTCTCGGCCGGGGTAGCGCCACCATGACCAGCCTCCGTCGTGCAGTCGCGGCGACGCCGGGTCACCCTGACCCGGGTGCCATCCCCCGGAGGCCGCTCCTCCCGGGATCAGTCGCTCAGCTCGTGGAGTGCCTGCTCCGCCGCCTCGAGCTCGGCGCGCAGCCGTTCCACCTGGTCCTGCCGCCGCCGGCGCGCGGCCTCGAGCGACGACGCGATCGCCTCCGCCACCGCGGGAGGCAGCGCCCGCGCCGCCGCGGCGACGTCGCCCGGCTGCACGGGGATCGGCCGCACGGTGCGCTTCTTGCCGACCGTGACCTCGACCGTCCACTCGCCGTCGCCGGTGGCGTTCAGGGTGACGGTGACCTCGGCGGGACGGGCCGGCGCCCGGCCGCCCCCGGACCGGGGGCGCTCCGGCCTCCCC
>NZ_JAOPWR010000382.1 GCF_025965585.1 Pseudonocardia sp. | reverse complement strand
ACCACGCCGACCCCGGAGGGCGAGGGCTTCGTGGCCCGCGAGCAGGAGACCGACCACAACCACCCGCCGGAGGGGTACTGAGATGGCCTGGGACGAGGCCGGCAGCTGGGTGGCCGGCGACGAGAACGACCAGATCTACGGCCGCCGGCTGCAACGCGCCGCCGAGGCGCCCGAGCGCAACGCCGGGCGGCGCAAGGTGCTGCGGCCCCAGGACATGCCGTGGGAGATGTCCCGGCAGGGGCTGCTCAAGCACCTGCTCAACGAGGAGCTCGACACCCGCATGGAGACGGTCGACGCCTACATGCAGATCATCCCCGGCGGCAGCCGGTCCGGCCGGCACCGCCACCTGGCCGAGGAGTGCCTCTACGTGCTGGAGGGCACCGGCTACGACCTGCACCAGGACTGCGACGTCGAGATCACCGACACCTACTTCTGGAAGCCGCAGGACGAGGTCCAGCGCTTCGACTGGGAGGCGGGCGACGTCATCTACATCCCGCCCAACACGATCCACCAGCACGTCAACGCGGACCCGTCCCGCCCGGCCCGCCTCATCTCGGCGACGAACCGGATCTACAAGCACTGCGGGCTCGACGACCTGGAACAGCTCGAGGACGCCCCCGAGTACGACCCGTCGGTGGTGCTGGACGCGGAGACCGTCCGCCGGTACGTCGCCACGCGCACGCTCGTCGAGGAGCGGTGAGCGCCCCCGAGGAGGAGCTCCGCGAGGTGGTGGCGCTGGCCGGTCAGGTGCTCACCGCGCTCGGGCTCGTCGACTACCTCGGTCACGCCAGCGCGCGGATCCCCGGCACCGACCGGGTCGTGGTCAAGCCCAAGCACTCGCCCGCCGTGCGGAGCATGGCTGCGCTCGGGGCCGCCGACATGGTGGTGGTGGACCTCGACGGCTCCCTGGTCGACGGGACCGCTCGTCCGCCTGCGGAGGTGTTCATCCACACCGAGATCTACCGGGCTCGGCCCGACGTCTCGGCCGTGGTGCACACCCACCAGCGGTCGGCGACGCTCGCCGGGGTGCTGGGGCTGCCGATCCAGCCCGTGCTGCACGTCCCGGCGACGTTCGTCCCCGCCGACCCGCCGACCTGGCCGCACCCGGTGCTCGTCGACACCGCGGAGCTGGGCCGGGACCTCGCGGCCACGCTCGGTGGCGAGCGCTACTGCCACCTGCAGGGGCACGGGATCGTCAGCGTCGCGGCGGACGTCCGCGAGGCGACCGTCGGGGCGGCCATGCTCGAACAGCTCGCCGAGGCGGCGCTGGCCGGGGCGCGGACCGGGGCGAAACCCCGGGTGATCACGCCCGCGGAGATCGAGACGCTCCGCGGCCAGGTCGCCGGCGTCGAGGGGCGATGGGCGTACTTCTGCGACCTCGCCAGGGCCGGAGGTGCTGTCTGATGCGTCTGTCGAGCGGCAACCCGCCCGAGGTTCGGGTCGAACTCCCGGTCGTGGTGGGCACGGGAGAGCGGGTCGCCCCGGATCGCGCAGGCGGTCCCGGTCGGCCGTCCTTGCCCCACCCGCACATTCCCGTCTCCTCCGACGACCGGGGACATCCGGTGAAAGGTAGGGCCGCATGAGCCGAGTCCCCATCACCCTGGCCTGCTGGGACTACGACCGGACCCGGGCGCTCGCCGACGGCACGGTCCGGCCCGAGGGAATCGACCTCACCTACCTGAGCCTGCCGGTCGAGGAGACGTTCTTCCGGATGCTGCGGCACCGGGAGTTCGAGGCCGCGGAGATGTCGCTGTCCTCCTACGTCACCGGCCTTGCGGCAGCCCCGGACGGCGGCGATCTCGTCGCGATCCCGGTGTTCCCGTCACGGGCCTTCCGCCACCACGGCATCCACGTCCACAGTGGCAGCGGTATCGAGAAGCCGTCGGACCTCGTGGGCCGGACCGTCGGCGTCCCCGAGTACCAGCTCACCGCGGTCGTCTGGATCCGCGGGATCCTCGCCGACCGCCACGACGTCCCGGTCGCGTCCGTGCGCTACCGGACCGGCGGGATGCACACGCCGGGTCGGGTCGAGAAGCAGGTGCTGCACCTGCCGCCCGAGATCGACGTGGCGCCCATCCCGTCCGACCGGACGCTGGCGGACATGCTCGTCTCCGGCGAGATCGACGCGCTCTACGCCCCCCGCACGCCGCGGCCGGTGCTGGAGGGCAGGCCCGAGGTCCGTCGTCTTTTCCCCGACGCCCGCGCCGTCGAGGAGCAGTACGCCGCCGAGACGGGCATCTTCCCGATCATGCACGTCGTGGTGCTGCGGCGGGACGTGTACGAGGCGCGGCCCTGGATCGCCGGTTCGCTTCTCGGCGCGTTCGAGCAGGCGAAGGCCCTGACGCTGGCGCGGATGGCGGAGACGGCGGCCAACCCCTACCTCGTCCCGTGGCTCTACGACGAGACCGAGCGGACGAAGGAGCTGCTGGGGCCGGACTTCTGGTCCTACGGCCTCGGGCCCAACCGGCCGACCCTCGAGGTGTTCCTCCGCTACGCCCACGAGCAGGGCCTCACCGCCCGCCTGCTCACGCCCGACGAGCTGTTCGTGCCGGAGACGCACGAGAGCTACGTGATCTGAGGAGGACCATGGAGGACCTGGACGCGATCCGGCAGGACGTCGCCGACGCCTGCCGCGTCATGGCGGCCCGAGGGCTCGCCGACGGGGTGCTGGGCCACGTGAGCGTGCGCGTCGACGACGAGCACATGTTCATCCGGTGCCGGGGCCCGCGGGAGCGGGGCCTGGTCTTCACGGTGCCCGACGACATCCGGCTGGTCGACCTCGACGGACACGGCGACCTGGCCGGGGGCTACGCCGTGCCGGCGGAGCTGCCCCTGCACGCCGAGGTGCTGCGCCGCAGGCCGGAGGTGCGCGCCGTCGTACACGCCCACCCGTTCGCGGTGGTCGCCGCCGACCTCGCGGGCCACCCGATCCGGCCGGTGCTGGGTGCCTTCGACATCCCCGGAGCGCACCTCGCCGCCGGCGGTGTCCCCGTGCACCCGCGCAGCGTGCTCGTGCGAAACCGGGACCTCGCGGCCGAGATGGTCGCCTCGATGGGGGACCGGCCCGTGGTGGTCCTGCGTGGCCACGGTCTGACCGCCACCGGCGAACTGCCGGCGGAGGCCGTGCTCCGCGCGCTGAGCGTCGACACCATCGCCCGGATGACCCTCGCCGTGGCCGGTGCGGGCGGCGTCCCGAGCGCGATCTC
This sequence comes from Pseudonocardia sp., assembly GCF_025965585.1. Taxonomy (GTDB): domain Bacteria; phylum Actinomycetota; class Actinomycetes; order Mycobacteriales; family Pseudonocardiaceae; genus Pseudonocardia. Next base: position 4,723 of record NZ_JAOPWR010000382.1, on the reverse strand, counting down.
GAATGAGGACCTGGCGGAGCTGCCCGACCTGGGTAGCGGGTTCAACCAGGACACCGCGTGGCGGCACGAGCTGGCCCGCCTTCCCTGAACGTCCCGCGTCGACGGCGGTGACGAGCGCTTCCCCGATCTCGTCGGTGATCAGCCCTGCGGACGCTCGTTGTTCGGCGGAGCAGCCGACGGGACCGCGGACCATTCCTCGAGGCGGAGGAGCTCCGGCAGCGCGTCGGCCAGGATCGCCTGCACGTCGGGTGGCTCGGCGTCGAGCGCGTCCGGGTCGCCTCCCAGCCAGACCTCGCCGGTGGTCCCGTCGAGGGTGACGTCGTCGCCGGGCGCGATGCGGTGCAGCCCGTCCGCTGTGCGCGCGCCGGTCTCGTCGATGACCAGTGACCCGGCCCCGACCACGGCGGGCAGCCCCCAGCCGCGGGCGACCACCGCGGCGTGGCTGACCAGGCCACCGGTCGCGGTGACGACGCCCGCCGACACCGCCATGCCGGGGACGTCGTCGGGGCTGGTCTCGGGCCGCAGCAGCACGATCGACGCGTCCTCGTCCTCGTCCGCGAGGTCCGCGGCCGCCTCGGAGGTGAACACCGCCTGGCCCGTGACCCGGCCCGGTGACGCCCCCAGGCCGCGGGCCACGGCCACTCCACGGTTCTGCGCGCCGGCCGCGGCCACGACGGCCGCACGCGCCGCCGCACGGACGTCGTCGCCGACGCGGGCCGCGGCCTCCTGGCGGGTGAGTGGGGTGCCGGGTTCCTCCGCCATCTGCACGGCGGCGCGGACCGCGGCGACGGCGCTGCGCTTGCCGACCCGCGTCTGCAGCACCCAGAGCCGACCCTGCTCGATGGTGAACTCGACGTCACAGATGTCGGCGTAGTGATGTTCGAGCCGGGACAGGATCGCGTCGAGGTCCGACCAGACGGCGGGCATCTCGGTGGCCAGTTCATCGATGGGCTGCGTGTGCGCGATGCCGGCGACGACGTCCTCGCCCTGGGCGCGGCGCAGGTAGTCGCCGTAGCGGGTGGGGTGGCCGGTGGCCGGATCGCGGGTGAAGACGACACCGGTGCCCGAGTCGGTGCCCCGGTTCCCGAACACCATCGTCTGGACGTTCACCGCGGTCGCGAGGTCCTCGCCCATCCGCTCCCGCCGCCGGTAGGCCTGCGCCCGCGCGCTGCCGCACGACCGGAACACGGCCTCGATCGCTGCGCGCAGCTGCACGGCCGGATCGTCGGGGACATCGGCCCCGCAGGCCACGCGGACCTCGCCGCGCAGGCGCTCGACGTCCGCGCGGAGGTCGTCGGCGTCGGTGGTGGCCAGGTCCTCCCCCAGCCGGTCGTGGGGGCAGCCGAGCACGGTGGTGGCGTACATCCGGACGAAGCGCCGGTAGCAGTCCCACGCGAACACGTCGTCACCGGCGGCGCGGGCGAGGCCGTCGACGGTCGCGGGCGTGAGGCCGAGGTTGAGCACGGTGTCGAGCATGCCGGGCATCGACCGAGGCGCGCCGCTGCGCACGGCCAGGAGCAGCGGATCCTCGGGGTCGCCGAAGCTGCGGCCGAGCCGCCGTCCGAGGTCGGCGCAGTGCCGGTCGATCACCTCGCTCAGCCCGTCGGGCCAGCCGCCGGCGAGGTAGTCGCGGCACACCGGCACCGCGATGGTGAAGCCCGGAGGCACCGGGAGACCGAGAGCGGTGGTCATCTCGGCGAGCCCCGCCCCCTTCCCTCCGAGCCGATCGGCGAGGGTCCGGGCCGGCACGCCGTGGTCGTGGTCGAAGGAGAAGATCGACGACAGGGTCGGCGCCGGGGTGCTCACGGATGCCATCGGGCTGATCCTTCCGCTGGTTGTCGGGTGTGCGGTCGATCAGGCGACGCCCGCGGGCTCGCCGACCTTGCGGGCGATGTCCTGGCGCAGCAGGTGCTTCTGGATCTTCCCGGTCGCCGTCGTCGGCAGCTCCGTGACCACCTCGAGCCGCTCCGGTGTCTTCTGCACCGCGACCCCTCTGCCCTGCAGGTACGTCGTGATGTCGTCCAGCGTCGGCGGGCCGGCGGGGTCGGTGGCCACGAGGTAGCAGCACACCCGCTCGCCGAGCCGCTCGTCCGGCATTCCGACGACGGCGGCGTTGCGCACACCGGGATGGGCCGCGAGCAGGTCCTCGATCTCCCGGACGCTGATGTTCATGCCGCCGCGGATGATGATGTCCTTCGTGCGGCCGGTGACGCGCACGTACCCGTCGGCGTCCATCACGCCGAGGTCGCCGGAGCGCGACCAGCCGTCCGGGGTGAACAGGTCGGCCGTCTCGTCCGGCCGTCCCAGGTAGCCCAGCATGTGGGTGGGTCCGCGGTAGGCGATGTCGCCCTCGGTCCCTGCGGGGACCTCCGCGCCGAGTTCGTCGACGACCGCCACGGCGGCATGGGGGAGGGCGGCGCCGTCCGAGGTGAGGGCACGTTCGGGATCATCGTCGACGGTGCAGGTGGTGGTGGTGAGGTTCTCGCTGCGCCCGTAGAGGCTGAGGATCTTCGCGTCCGGCAGGAGCGCCTGCGCTCGTTCGACGACGGCCCGGGGGATCGGCGCGCCGGCCGACACCCAGACCCGCAGGCTCGACGCGTCGTCGCGGTCGGGGTCGTAGGCGTCGAGCAGCATCTGGATGAAGGTGGTGGCCGTGACGCTGACCGAGCACCGGTACCGGGCGATCTCCTCCAGCCCGCGCCGCGGCTCCCAGTCCGCCATCAGGTGCGTCGCGGCGCCGGAGATCATCGGCAGCAGGATGCTGGTGACCAGGCCGGTCGTGTGGGTGACCGGGGACGGGCCGAACTGCACGTCGGACTCGCGGTAGCCGAAGGCGACGGCGAGCGCGCGAGCGCCGCTCACGTAGGTGTTGAACGTGTGTACGCACCCTTTGGGCCGGGCGGTGGTCCCGGAGGTGTAGACGATGACGAACGGGTCGTCCGGTCCCACGGCTGCGCCGATCTCCGCCTCGGCGGCGGCCGGGTCGACGTCCGCGGTCGTGGCGCCGAGCGTCACGACATGGTCCGACGTCCCCTCCGACGTGGCCGCTTCGTCGTCGCGGACCACCACGACGGAGTGCAGCGCCGGTCGCTCGGCCTGCAGCTGCCGGTACATCCCCAGGTAGTCGAAGCCTTTGACCACCGAGGCGGTGACCACGGCGCTCACCCCGGCGTCGTCGAGGACGTGCCCCACCTCGTCGCGGCGGTAGATCGGCATGATCGGCACCAGCACCGCGCCGAGCCGGGCGATCGCCGCGGCGATCACGGCGAACTCGGACCAGTTGGGCAGCTGCACCGCCACCCGGTCGCCTGCCGCCACCCCGCGCGCGCGCAGGCCGGCCGCGAGCCGGAGCGACCGCTCGTGCACCTCCCGGTAGGTGAGGGACTGCGTGCCGTCGGTGATGAAGGTCTTGTCCCCCCGCTCGTGGGCCTGCCGTGCGAGCAGCTGCCCGAGCGTGTCCGTCCCCCAGCACTCCGCCGCGTAGTACCGCTCGATCTCGGCGGGCGAGTAGCGGTCGCCGACGGTGGGAGTCTGCATCGATGCCGTCCTGGGATCGGGGATCCGGTGTTCGTGACGCCGGACACAGCTGGCTCTTCGGTCGGAAGTTACAATGGTCAGACCGCAAATGCAATGGAGAGCGCATGTCGAAGCCCAGCTCGAGGACAGCTCCGGAATGGTCCCCCGCATCCACTCACCTCCGCGTCGGTGCCACGGCGAACCTCCGTGACCTCGGAGGGGTGCCGACCGCCGACGGCCGGGTGATCGGCCGCGGCCGGGTCTACCGCGCCGAGGCGCTGGTCCGGCCCGGGGCGCCGACGACCTGTTCGATCTGGGACGAGGCCGACGCGGAGGCGTACGGCGCGCTGGGGGTCCGCACGGTCCTCGACCTGCGGTCCGCCGGGGAGCAGGAGCGCGTGCCCTCCGCGTGGCCGGTGGCGACCGGAGCCGATCACGTCGCCGTCCCGATCGAGGAGGGCGGCGAGGGCGACACCGACTATGTCCGGCAGATCCGCGAGGGCACGCGGACGGCGTTCGGCGTGGCGGAGATGGTCGGCTACTACGGCCTCGTCCTGCGCAACCGCCCCGCGGAGTTCGGCGCGGCACTGCGGGTGATCGCGCAGGCCGATCGGCTCCCGGTGCTCGTGCACTGCGCCGCGGGCAAGGACCGGACCGGCCTCCTGGTGGCGCTGCTGCTCGAGACGCTCGGGGTGCTCCGCGAGGTCGTGGTGGCCGAGTACGCGCTGACCGGGACGCTCCGTCCCAACCGGGTGGCGGCGTACGCGTCCCTCTTCGGTGACTCCGGGGTGGACCTCGCCGACATCGCGGTGCTGTTCGACGCGCCTGCGGTCGTGATGGCCGGTGCGCTCGCCGAACTGGACACCGAGTTCGGCTCGGCTCCGGAGTACCTCCTGCACCGATGCGGGCTCACCAGGGAGGACCTCGACATCCTCCGGGCGAACCTGCTCGTCCAGGCCGTCCTCTGACGCCGGGCGGCCGGGTGATCACGAGGCTCGGTCGAAGGTCCGCACGCTCGGCACGCGCGGACACCGCGCTACCCTCACGCCGGCCGTCGAGCGGAGATCCACAGAGCACGTGTCAGTCCATGGTGAGAATGGTCCTCACCACCGAGCCGTCCCGCTGGGCCGTGACGACCTCGTTGATCGCCTTGAGGTCGGCGGTGCCGGCGATCAGCTTCTCGATCGGCAGCCGGCCGGTCCGCCAC
>NZ_JAOPWR010000366.1 GCF_025965585.1 Pseudonocardia sp. | reverse complement strand
GAGGTGCGGATCGGAACCGTCGAGCAGGAGTGTCCGCCCGGTGAGCGCGGTGAGCTGCTGCTGCGCGGTGCGAACGTGATGTCCGGCTACTGGGGCCTCCCGGAGGCGAGCGAGCTGGCCGTGAAGGCCGGCTGGCTGCACACCGGCGACATCGCGATCCGCGACGAGGACGGCTACCTGTACATCGTCGACCGCAAGCACGACATGATCATCACGGGTGGGGCGAACGTCTACCCGCGCGAGGTCGAGGACGTCCTCTACGCGCATCCGGCGGTCGCGGAGGCCGCGGTCGTCGGCGTCCCCGACGACACCTGGGGTGAGACCGTGCTGGCGGTGGTCGCCCTTCGGCCGGACGCCGTGGCGACCGAGTCCGACCTCGTCGACTTCTGTGCCGAGCGGCTGGCCCGCTACAAGAAGCCGCGAGCGGTCGTGTTCGTCGACGCCCTCGCCAAGACTCCGGTCGGCAAGATCGACAAGGCAGCGTTGCGTGCCGCCTTCGCGGGCCCAGCGCCTGCACTCGATCCGCCCGACGATGCAACCGGCGGCGGCAGCCTCGGAGATGTCGTGCTCAGCGAGCGGCCGACCCGGTGACCGGCCGCCGGAGTCGGCTCGGCTGATGGGCCCCGCCGTGACCGGAGTGGCCTAGCAGCGGCGAGGCTCGGCTACGGTGCGTCGAATGACACCCGTGTGATTGACGCCCACAAGGGGCACCGCGCCACCACGTCATGGGACCCCCCACTACGGAGGGCCACAGGACAGCCGTGCCGACCGCGCGGTCACGGATACGCGGAGCCCGCAACCGGCCCGGTCGGACGGGCTCGACCCGACGGTATCGCGCCGCGCCCGCCACCGGCCCTGCGGCCGGAGCGGGAAGGAGTGCAGGTCGAACGCACGAGGGCCTCGCCCGCCGCAGCAGCGGTGCCCGCGACGGGTGGGGCTCACGACGTCCGACGGGGGCGGAGTCGGACGTCGCGGACGCCGACGCCTGCATCGACGAGCCCCATCGCTCCGGAACCCCTGACCGGAGCAACGCGGAGGGCGAGCGCGGCGTTTCCGACGTCCACCGGGGCCCCGGTCGGTGATGTCATCACTCACCGTTGCATCGATGCGCGTGATCTCACCCCTCCGGGACCACCCGGCCGGGAGGGCGGTGACGACCGCGCCCGGTCCTGCGCACGATCAGGTGACACCGATGTGGGTGGAAGGCGTGCCGGAGATGTCCTCACGACCGGGGGCGGTGGCACTATCCGCCCGGCGCATCAAAGCCCTTGAGGAGCATCGCGGAGGTACATCTCGTGTCCGTTGTCGACAGCGTTCCGAACGGTGAGGCGACTCGGTGGTGGATCGGCCGGTCTCCGGGTGTCGAGGACACCGGACCGTTCCCGGGACGGCACGCGAGTCACACGGAGATCGCCGCGGAGACCCCCATCTTCCATTCGCTGACCGTCGGGGAGTGGCGCGGCCGGCGGCACGAGACCGAGGCGCCGAACCCCGCCCCCGACGGACGGCACGCACCCCGGGCCGACCCGCTGAGCGAGTTCCGTCGTGATCCGCTGACGGCTCCCATCCCCATCCAGGCCTACGCCGCGCCACCCACGACGGGCGCGGCCGTGGTCCGTCAGATCCGCCGCGCGCCCGCCGTGCCCTGCGCGTCCGCGCCGGCACTGCCGTCGGCAGGGGCCCACGCGCTGCCCGAGCGACCCGCCCGGACCGGACGCCACCAGATCGTCCAGGGCCGACCGGGTGGGCATCGAGCCTGGTGACGGGCACACAGCCGACGGCGTGACGGACCGACGGCGCGACGACCCGGTACCCGGTCCCCGCCTCCGGAAGCGGGGACCGGATATCGCGTCGTTCGGCACGCCCGAACGACGTCGTTGACCTCGCGGCACGACCCGGGAAGGTGGGTCGAGGAGCACGCGGAGGCGACTATGCCGAGCATCTCGATCACGACCACGGACCAGGCCGTGGCGCGGCAGGAGTGTGCTCGCGTCTACTTCCCGCACCGGATGGTCGTCCTCCACGACCCCGAGGCGTTCGCGATGTCGCTGTCGGCGGCGACCCTCGGCGCCGTGTCGGCCGGGCTGCTCGGCTACGCCGGGGAGGTGCGCCTCGAGACCGGCGAGCTGGAGACCGGCTACGAGATCAACGTCCCCCTGGACGGGCACCTGCGCACCTGGACCGGCCACGCCGACGTCTGCGCCGGTCCGGGCGTCGCGGCGGTCTACCGGCCCGACGGCCGCACCCGGCTGCACGGCTGGGCGGGCGGCGGGCGCCTCTTCGGCCTGAAGATCGAGCGCAGTGCGCTGGAGGAGACGCTGGAGGAGCTCACGGACCGGCGCATCCGCTCGACCGTCCCGTTCGGCGCGAGCCTGGACCTCCGCAGCGGCGCGGGCCGCCAGTGGTGGGGCCTCGCCCGCGCGCTCGTCGACCTCGCCCAGGACCCGGACGGCCCGCTGGGACGCCCCGTGGTGGCGCGTCCCCTCGCGCGCAGCGTGATCGCCGGGTTCCTGCACGCGGCGGACCATCCCTACCGCGACCTCCTCGCCCGCCGACCGGCGTCGCCCCGGCCGGCGACGATCCGCGAGGCCGTCGAGCTGCTGGAGACCGAGCCCGAGCACCACTGGACCGTGACCGACCTGGCCCGGCGGGTCGGCCTGACCACGCGCGGCCTGCAGGCCGGATTCGCCCGCCACGTCGGCGTCGCTCCGATGGCGTACCTGCGGCAGGTGCGGCTCACCCGCGCCCACCTGGAGCTCCAGGTCGCCGATGCCGCCCGCTGCTCGGTCGCCGACATCGCGGGGTCGTGGGGGTTCACCCACCTCGGCCGGTTCGCCGCGGCCTACCGCGAGCGCTACGGCCACCCGCCGTCCCGGACGCTCCGGGAGTCCGGCTGACGCCCGGGTGCGTTCATCGGATCGGCCGAGTGCGCCCAGCGGATCGACCGTGATCCGGCCCACATCTACCGTCGGCGCGCCACCCGAGCCGTCGAAGGAGACGCCGCTGTGACCACGACCGAAGCGCCCGCCGGTGAAGCCGCGTTCGACTTCAACCCGCTCGTCTCACCGCACCGCGAGGATCCGCACCTGTTCTACCGGGCCGCCCGCGCCCGTCCGCTGCAGATGAGCCCGACGCTCGGTGCGTACATGGTGACCCGGTACGAGGATCTCCGGACCGTCATCGACGACCCGGCCACCTACTCCTCCGCACCGGCCGTGCCGAAGATCTACTCGAACGCCCCCGAGGTCGTCGAGGTGCTGCGCCGCGGCAACGTCCCCGAGACGAGCGCGGTGGTCAACGAGGACGAGCCCGAGCACACCCCGATCCGCCGGGTGTTCGACGCCGGGTTCACCGGCGCGCGGGTCCGGGCGATGCTGCCCACGATGCACGCCACGGCCGACGCGCTCATCGACGCGTTCCCCGCCGAGGGCGCGGACCTGGTCGGCGACTACGCGATCCCGTTCGTGCAGACGGTGATCAGCGCGATCATCGGCTTCCCCCCCGAGGACACCGCGCAGATCCAGATCTGGACCGACGATCAGAACACGCTGTGGAACGTCCTCGCCCCCGTCGAACAGCACCTGGCCTCGGCCGAGCGCATGGGCGAGTACACGCGCTACCTGCAGGCCCTGATCGACGACCGCCGCGCCCACCCGCGCGAGGATCTGATCTCCGACCTCGTCCACGGCGCGAACGGCTTCCCCGGCCTGCCCGACGACTACACGCAGTGCATCGTGCGCGGCGCGGCGCGCGTGGCGGGCTTCGACACCACCCGCGACGCCATCACCTCGACGATGCTGGCCGTGCTGCAGGACCCGTCGATCCGCGAGCGCGTGCTGGCCGACCCGGTGAAGATGATCCCGAAGGCCACCGAGGAGGTGCTGCGCCGCGACGCCCCGCACCGCGGCCTGTTCCGGATCACCACCCGCGACACCGAGCTGGGCGGCACGCCGCTCCCGGCCGGGACACCGCTGCTCCTGCTGTTCGGGTCGGGCAACCGGGACGAGACCGTGTTCCCGAACCCGGACGCCGTCGACCTGGACCGCCCGAACGTCCGCGACCACCTCGCGTTCGGCCGGGGGCTGCACGTCTGCCCGGGGGCCCCGATGGCCCGCGCCGAGATCCGCGTCGCGCTGGAGCACCTGATGCAGCGCCTGCCCGGGCTGCGGCTGGCGGAGGGCTACGAACCGACGTACATCGCCAGCTACTTCTTCCGCGGGCTGGAGTCGCTCCACGTCACCTGCTGATCGCAAGGAGGGCCCGGGCCGAAGCCCGGGCCCTCCGGCGCGGTCACGTCACTGCATCTGTGGCTTGAGGACGACCTTCGTCCAGCCCTCGTTCCGGGCGTCGAAGTTCTTGTAGGCCTCGGGGGCGCGCTCCAGTGGCAGCTCGTGGGACACGATCCAGGACGGCTTGCACTTGTCCTGCGCGATCAGGCTCCGCAGGTTGCGGTTGTACCGCTTCACCGGGCACTGGCCGGTGCCCATCGACTGGCCCTTGAACCAGTGCAGCCCGAAGTCGAACGGGACCCTGCCCTCCTTCTCCAGGTCGTCGGGAGCGTTCGGGTCCACCGGGACGTAGACACCCACGGTGCCGATCCGTCCGGTGAACTTCACCGACTGGACCAGCCTGTCCAGAGTGGCGTTGTTGTGCTCGTGCCCCTGCGGGTCGTGCGCCTGGTAGCCGACGCACTCGCAGCCGCAGTCGGCACCCGTGCCGTTGGTCTCGTCCATCACGGCCTGGACCGGGTCGACCTTCGAGTCGTCGATCGTGATGGCACCGATCTCCTCGGCCAGGCGGAGCCTGTCCGGGTGGCGGTCGACGACCATGATCTTCGACGCGCTCTTCTGGACGGCGGACAGCGCGGCCATGAGGCCGACCGGGCCGCCGCCGTAGATGACCACGGTGTCGCCGGGGTACAGGCCGGCCATCTCGGTGGAGTGCCACCCGGTGGGGAAGATGTCCGAGAGCATGACGTAGTCGTTCTGCCGTTCGCGGGCGTCCTCGGGCAGCCGCAGGGCGTCGAAGTCGGCCCACGGCACGCGCAGGTACTCGGCCTGTCCGCCCTGCCAGGGGCCCATGTCGGCGAACCCGTAGGCGGCGCCGGCGATGCCGGGTGCGTTGGCGCGCTCGCAGTAGTTGGTCAGGCCGTGTTCGCAGTTGCTGCAGTGCCCGCAGCTGACGTTGAACGGCGCGGAGACCATGTCGCCGGCCTTCACCTTCTCCACGGCACTGCCGACCTCGACCACCTCGCCGAGGTTCTCGTGGCCGAACACCCTTCCGGGCTCGAAGCTGGTTCGGCCCTCGTACATGTGCAGATCCGAGCCGCAGATGTTCGTGCTGGTGATGCGCACGATGGCGTCTGTCGGCTTCTCGATCTTCGGGTCCGGGATGTTGTCCACACGGACGTCGCGCGGTCCGTGGTACACGACTGCCTTCATTGGTCCTCCGGTCCTTCCTGCTCAGATCTTGCTGCCGAGTCGCGTCGGAGAGTTCGTGCGGGTGTGCGCGGCTCCACGTCCATGGGCTGTCCACCGGTGCTCAGGACACCGGCACCGGCGGACCGACAAGGACAGAGCCCGCATGATCACGCGCTGGTTCTGACGGTCCGCTCGAGCAGGACGTCAGAGCACGCTCATGCGATCGACCTCCGATCGGTCGCCCGCTGTTGCGGTAATCCGACGGCTCAAGGTTTCGTCCGGAGGGGACGGTTGCGCTTCCGCCCGCCGGGTCACATCCGGCGTCGAGGGTTGACCCTGGCGGGCGCAAGACGAGGTCACCGGTTGATAACGGTCTCCACGGTCACCGGGTTGGTTCACACCTTGTCGGCGCAGGTCATGGCCGAGTGCGGGCGGCTGGATGGACGACGCCCCCCAGGCCCCTCAGTGCCGCCTCGGTCCTACCACGCGAACAATCGCAGCGGTGTGATCGCGCCGTTCGCGTGCCACGGGAAACTCCTCCGCATCCGCGTCGACGATCGCCCCGGCGAGCCGGCGCGGTCGCATCCGTTCCGATCGCCCGGATGCCGTCCGCGGTGGGACAGTGAGCCGGGGCGGACACGGGTGAGGAGCTGGCATGTGCCGCTGGTTGGCGTACTCGGGCAATCCGGTTCGGCCGGAGGAGCTGCTCTACGAGCCGAGCCGGTCACTGATCGAGCAGAGCCGTCGGGCGACCCCGGACGCGGCCATCGCCAACGGCGACGGGTTCGGCCTGGGCTGGTACGGCCTCCACCAGAGCCCGGGCCTGTTCCGGAGCGCGTCGCCGGCCTGGGGCGACAGCAACCTGCGCGAGCTGAGCTCGCAGATACGCTCGCCTCTCTTCCTGGCGCACGTCCGCGCCGCGACCGGCACACCCGTACAGCAGACCAACTGCCATCCGTTCCGCCACGGCAGCTGGTTGTTCGTGCACAACGGCTTCATCGCCGAGTATCCGCGACTCCGCCGCGACCTCCTGCTGACGGTGGACCCGGGGCTGTTCACCGGGATCGGGGGTTCCACGGACTCGGAGGTGATGTTCTATCTGGCGCTGACGTTCGGCCTGGCCGAGGACCCACTGGGCGGCCTGGAGCGGATGGCGGGGTTCGTCGAGGCCGCCGGGTACCGGATCGGTGTCGAGCACCCGCTGCAGATGACCATCGGTCTGAGCGACGGCGAGCGGATCTACGCGGTGCGGTACGCGAGCGGACCGGTCGCCAACACGCTGTTCGTGAGCTCCTCCGTCCAGGACCTACGGCTGCTCTATCCGGAGGACGAGCGGTTCCGGCACCTCTCGCAGGACGCTCGCGTCGTGGTCTCGGAACCGCTGATCGACCTGCCCGGGCTGTGGCAGGAGATCCCCCCGTCCACGGCCCTGGTCGTGCAGGACGGGCCCGATCTCGATACGTCCTTCCGCCCGCAACCCCCGCGATAGCGCAGCAACGGGCTGGGCTCCGCTCCTCACGCGGGGCGACAGGGCCTGGCTCCCGGACCGACCGGCCGCTCGTGTCTGTTCCGAAGCGTCGACCGGCCCGGGGCGGGTGTGCAGGGGCGGGTGTGCTTCGGGCTGCCGAGCTCGGACCGCGACCCGGCAGGAGGCCCATCGCAGTTCTGTCCGTTCCCGAACCCGGCAGCCCTCGCCGTCGCTGTCGCCGAGATCGGTCGAGCCACGCACGCGAGGCCCGACCGGTTGCTTGCACCGGCCGGGCCCCAGCGTGAGTCAGATCCGGGCCGAGTCGTTCCCGGGAGCGGCGGTCTTCCCGACGAGATCAGGCACTGCCCGAGGTCGAACGGGTCGTTCCGCCAACGGGGGTCTTCCGGAATCCGGGGGCGGAACAAACTGACGCCGCCCCGAAGATCGGGGCGTCCGGGCCCTCAGATCAGGCCGAGCTGGCGCGCGCACGACGGCCAGGCGTTCCAGCCCTGCGCGGCCTGCACCCTCTCGGCGACGGCGATCTGCTGCTCGCGGGTGGCGTTCTCCGGTGCGCCCTGGCCACCGAAAGCCGCCCACGTCGAGGGGGTGAACTGCAGGCCGCCGGAGAATCCGTTGCCGGTGTTGATGCTCCAGTTACCACTGCTCTCGCACTGGGCCAGCCTGTCCCACGTCGAGGCGGGGGCAGCATTCGCGGTGCCGGCAACGGCGAGCGGACCGCCGACCGCAATGGCGCCGGCCAGAGCCATGCCCAGCAGATTACGACCAGAGAAAATCGAGCGTCGAGAAGTCATGGGGAGTCTGCTCCATCTGCGCCGTCGAGAAGATTCCTGCACAGATCGGGTTACTCAGCAGCTTGGGGAGCTGATGCCGAAACTTTGCCCAGCCAGCGTTTGGGGATAACGCCGGCCGGTACTTCCTCGTCCCTGTTCCCTCTTTTTTGTCTACGGACCGAAACCGCGGAACAGGGTCAGGCGCAGCGGTCCGGATGCTTTTCCGATCGACCCGTACCGGGCCAACCAGTTATTGAGACTACGTAATGCCGAGGCCGTGAGTGCCATGATCGGGACATGACCGCCGTCACCCGCCTGCGTTGGTCGCCGTTCACACACGTCCCATCCGCAGGTCAGACGGTCAGTATCTCGTTTCGATCACGGCGAAGGAAAACGATACAATCGCAGCAATTGTCACCCACGTCACATCCTCTTGACTCCTGCCGCTCGAGGACGTGACGCAGACCACGGCGCCGGTACGGCCGATCGGATGTAGCCGTATACCGTGATTCGGTCCTCACCGATGAGCCGTGCGCCATTCGCCCGTTCTCGCGGAAGCGCACGATCGCGCGGCGGGCCGGCGGGTGTTCGGGTGTTCGGGTGTTCGGGTGTGGACCCCGTGTCCTCGCACGGCCGCTCTGCCCGACCAGGGAGCAGGAGACCGCGGCGGTGGGACCACCTCGGTCTGGGCGCGCCAATAGTGGTGAGGGAGTTCGTCATCGCGGGTCGGCGCCCGCGGGCCGTCCGACTCGCGAGAGTCGTGGATACCGACGACCTGCGTGCGCACTGAGTGCGGCGTAGGTCATCGGAGTCCCCCAGGCGGCGCGGGGCGGTCACGCGGCGTATCGCGGGCCAGGGTCGGACTTCTCACTCATGGAGACGACGGAGACGACATGTCCGAGATGACCACCGCCGAGTACATCCGTTTCCTCACCGAAGGCACCCGCACCGCCAAGCTGGCGACCCTGCGCCGAGACGGCAGGCCGCACGTGGTGCCGGTCTGGTTCGTCCTCGACGGGGACGACCTGCTGTTCACGACCGCGCAGAAGTCGGTGAAGGGCCGCGCGATCCGCCGCGACCCCCGGGTTGCCGCGTGCATCGATGACGACCGCCCGCCCTTTGCGTTCGTGATGATCGAGGGCCGTGCCACCGTCATCGAGGACTCGCACGCGGTGCTCATCACGGCGACCCGGATCGCGCGGCGCTACATGGGCTCGGACAAGGCCGAGGAGTACGCCCGGTTCAACAGCGTCGACGGGATGATGGCGGTCCGGATCACCCCGGACAACATCGCGTCGGAGGACAACGTCACCGACATCGGCGGCGTCACCGCCGGTGAAGCATGACGGGCGCGTCGTCCACCGGCTGAAGGATCCGGCCCGGGACGCCCCGTGGACTGCTGCACGAGCAGCTCACGGCAGCCGGGTGAGCGCGGCGGACGTCGTCGTGTTCACCCCTGCAGAGGGCACGACGTCGCACGGGCGCTGGGTCGGCCGGGGCGCGTGGCCCCGCCGCCGTCAGGCGGACAGTGCCAGCCGGTGGACGAGCTCCCGCTCGTCGGGGCCGAACCAGGGAGGCTCCCCCGCCACGACGTTCTCGTCGATCCGCGGCGGGCGCGACGTCGCCGGGATGGCGACGGTGCACCTCGGATCGCTCAGCCCCCACTTGAGCAGCGCCTGCGCCCAGGTGCGGACGCCGAACGGGCGCAGCGGCGCGAGCTGGGCCTCGCCGATGTCGAGGTCGAGGAGCTCACCCTCGCCGAAGGGACGCATGACGACGACGCCGAGGCCGAGGTCGGCGGCCAGCGGCAGGATGCGCTGCTCGGCCTCGCGCTGTCGCGGGTTGTACGGGATCTGGACGGCGTCGATCCGGCCGGTGCGCATCACGGCCTCCAGCTCGCGGATCACCGCGTAGTGCGTCGCCCCGATCCGGTCGATCAGACCGTCCTCCCGCGCCGCCAGCAGCAGCGGCAGGTGCTCGCGCCATGCCACCAGGTTGTGGATCTGCATCAGCTCGACATGACCGCCGTAGAGGCGCAGGGCGCGGGCGAGCTGCTGCCGTCCCTCCGCGAGCGAGGTCGTCCAGATCTTGGTCGCGACGACCGCCTCGCTCCGCCGGTCGCCCAGGGCCTCGGCGAGCAGCTCCTCGGCTCGGCCGTACATGGGCGACGAGTCGAAGAACCGCACCCCGGCGTCGAGGGCACGGGTCACGACCGCGACGTGCTCGCCGCGGGTCGCCGCCGCCTCCAGCCGGCGCCAGGTCCCCAGGCCGATGACCGGCACCTCCGTGCCCTCCGGGCCGAGCCGCCGAATCTCCATCCGCACAGGGTCCCGTGCCGCCCCCGTCGCCAAACCTCGGGTCACCGGTCAGTACCGCGGGCGACCCGTTCGTCGATGTGCGGGACCTCGTCCCCGACGGTGTTCTCCCGATGGCCGGCGACCGCCGGACCCTCCAGCTCGCCCCGGTCGATCATGATTCCCAACGAAGATCGACGATCAGAGGTCCACCGATGCCCGGGGGTGGCATGCGTACCCCGCCCTCATCCCCGCGACCAGCGCCCCCAGTGGACGACGTCGTCGAACGGCCGGCGGTTCGGCCGCAGGATCGGGGTCAGCGGCCGGTCCGCGGGATAGCCGAGCGCGATCAGGCTCTGGCACCACGTCGGCTCCGGGTTGCCGAGGAGCCGGCGGGCGAGGTCCTGGTCGGCCACCGCCGAATGGCCGCTGCCGATGCCGAGGTCCGTCGCGGTGACCATCATGTTCATCGTCGCCTGACCGAAGTCGTAGTGGATCCAGTCACGCTGGCGGGCGTCCTCGGGCTGCGGCGCGATGAGGGCGATCGTCGCGGCGGACGCCGCCACGTGTGTCGCGCCCTGCCATACGCCGGCGAGCTGCCGGAGCTGCTCCCTGTCGGTGACGACGACGAAGTCCCAGGGCTGCCAGTTCTGCGAGGACGGAGCGCGGCGGCCGGCTTCCAGGATCCGCACCAGATCCTCTCTCGGGATCGGTCGGTCCTCGTACACACGGACGTTCCGCCGAGATCTGATCGCGTCCCACGTCTCCACGTCCTCCAACGTACGCAGGAACCAGGCTCACGGCCGCTGCGTGCGCCCCCTTTCGCGGGACCGTCGGCGCCTCTGGTCCCCGGCGTGCATGAGGCGCCATCGCGTGGTGCGAAGCCATCGGCAATCTTGACCTCATCCAACCTGCGCCATGGTCCATTCATGCTTGCCGTTCCCCGTGCCCGCTGACCGTTGTCGTCAACCGACCGAAGGCCAGGACGTCGAAGACCGAAATCACTCCTGCATCGATCACCATCCGGTCACTCTGCTCGGTGAGATCCATCAGTCAGGCGCTCTGCTCGTCCGCCCCGCCGGCCACCTCGCCCGGCGGCACAACGGAGTTCGTGGACCCGGCTGTCCACATCCGTGAGTT
>NZ_JAOPWR010000358.1 GCF_025965585.1 Pseudonocardia sp. | reverse complement strand
ACGATCGTGTTCGGGCGGGACATGAACGAGTCGTGCAGCATCGAGAGCAGGTACGAGAAGTCGATGCCCCTCGGATCGGCGAAGCGGATGATGAGCATCGACTCGTCCAGCGTCGGGATCGACCGGGCGATGAAGGGGTTCGAGGTGTCCACCATCGGCACGCGCTGGAAGTTGACGTGCGTGCGGGAGAACTGCGGGCACATGTAGTTCACGTAGTCGGGCATGCGTCGCAGGATCGTTTCGGTCACCGCCTCGGTGGAGTACCCGCGCATCGCCTTGTCGCGCTGGAGCTTCTGGATCCACTCCAGGTTCATCACCGGAACCACACCGATCAGTAGATCCGCGTGCTGGGCGACGTTCACGTCATCGGTTGCGACCGCGCCGTGCAGTCCTTCGTAGAACAGGAGATCCGAGTCGTCCTCGAGGCTCTCCCACGGCGTGAAGGTGCCGGCCGGCTGACGGTAGCGGGCCGCCTCAACATCGTCGTGTAGATACTTGCGCACCTTTCCGCCACCGCTCTCGGCGTACTGATGGAACAGGTCCTCCAGCTCTCTGAACAGATTGGACTCCGGCCCGAAGTGGCTGAAACTGTGATCGCCACGAGCCTGGGCCGCGGTCATCGCCGCCTTCATCTCTGTCCGATCGAACCGGTGGAAGCTGTCACCTTCGATATATGCCGCCTTCACGTGCTCGCGGCGAAAGATCTGCTCGAACGTACGCATCACCGATGTGGTGCCGGCGCCCGAGGCGCCGGTCACTGCGATGATCGGGTGCTTTCCTGACAATCCGTTCTCCCTGAAATCGGTCAGTTGCATGTGCGGAACAGGCCACGGGTGCCGTACAACGGCTGGTCGGAGAACACGCCCCCACTCTCACCGTGATAGGTCTCGATCCGCTCGATCTCCTCGGTCGACCCGAAGATGAGCGGGATACGCTGGTGCAGACTCTCGGGCTCGACGTCCAGAATGCGTTGCTGCCCGGTGATCGCGAGGCCGCCGGCCTGCTCGATGAGGAACGCGACGGGGTTCGCCTCGTACAGCAACCGCAGCCGGCCTGGTCGCGTCAGGTCCTTGCTGTCGCGCGGGTAGAGGAAGACCCCGCCACGGGTCAGAATGCGGTGGGTCTCCGCGACGAGCGACGCGACCCACCGCATGTTGAAGTCCTTCCCACGCGGCCCGGCAGACCCGGCGAGGCACTCGTCGACGTAACGCGTGACCGCCGGTTCCCAGAAACGGCGGTTCGAGGCGTTGATCGCGAACTCCGATGCTGCCTCCGGCAGCCGGATCTTCGGGTGGGTCAGGACGAACTCACCGAGTCGGGGTTCGAGGGTGAAGCCGTACACGCCGGTACCGACGGTCAGGACAAGCATCGTGGACGGACCGTAGATCGCGTATCCGGCGCAGATCTGCCCTGATCCCGGCTGCAGAAAGTCCTCCACCGCCGGGTCCGCCCCCGCAGCAGGTGCCCGCAGGATCGAGAAGATGCTGCCGACGGAGACGTTGACGTCGATGTTCGAAGAGCCGTCGAGGGGATCGAACGCCAGGAGGTACCCGCCTCGCGGAGGCTGCTTCGGGATGAGGTAGGGGTCATCGAGCTCCTCGGAGGCCATCCCCGCCACGAGACCGCTGCACTCGTTGGTGCGTAGAAAGATGTCGTTGGCCAGCACGTCGAGCTTCTGCTGTGTCTCGCCCTGGACATTCGTCCTGCCGTCCGTGCCGAGCACGTCCGCGAGCGCCCCGAAGGCCACTCGTCCGGCGATCGTCTTGCACGCGAGGGCGACATCGAGGATCAGCGCGTTCAGTTCGCCGCTCGATCCTGGGTAGCGCCTTCGCTCCTCGATGAGGAACTCGGCGATGGTCGTGTGGTCGGTGAGCATGCGTTCTCTCCTGGCCGGTCCGGCGCGCGATCACTTCCACAAACCCAGACCTGTGACGGTCGTGAAACCACGACGCATGGCGCTGTGGACGTGGGAATCAGCCTGCGGTGCGGCGGGCGGCAAGCCATCCCCCACGAGGGTGGGCCGGGGGGTGTGCGTCGTCGCGCATCGAGCGAGCGACCACGCGGATGCCGCCGAGGCGCTCCTGCTCGTCACCGGAGTGGCACATGTGTCGCGTGGGACTTCGGGACTCCTGCACAGCGGGCGAACACCCCGACATCGACGTGGCCACCGTCGAGGGCCACCTGCGGGACGGCCCGGTGCCCGGAGGGAAGCAGGGGTCCCCAGATCCGCGCCGCCATCGCCCTCCTGTCCGGCGGCGGCCGGACCGCCGTCATCACCACTCCCGATAACACGGCGGTGGCGCTCAGCGACGAGCCGGGCGGCGGTGCGGGGACGCGTATCACCGCCGGTTCCCGCGGTTGCAACGCAGTGGACGTGGCTAGGGTCCCGATGGCGCAGGCGAGTGCATGTGGTGACCAACCCGTGCACACCAGTCCGACCGCGCGTCGATCAGGACAGCTCCGCCGTGTCGCTGCGGTCCGCTGTTCTCACAGCGTCTTGGTTGCGATCTCGGGCTTGCGCGACGCCAGTGCGGCAGCCACCAGCGACGCACGCGCCGCGGTCGCTGTCACCACACAGCCGGCATCGACGAATGCCCGCACCTGTGCTGCCCGATCTTGCGGGTCCTGGTCGGTACCCAGCACGTAGATGATGATCTGCGGGCCACCGCCGGCGATGATGTCGCGGCAGATCGGGGCCAGCTCGGCGGCGGGGTCCGGGTGGGCACCGTAGCCGAGCACGACATCGAGGATGATCGCGGCGACGGCCGGGTCGGTGCCCTGCTCGCGCAGGAGCTCGATCCGCGCCTCCGGATCGATCATCGGGTGGGGGCGGCCCTTCGTGTACTCCTCCTCGCCGAGGTCGAGGCACATGTGCGCCCCCGCAGGGGCCGGCAGCCCCGGGTCCTTCGCGATGGGCGTGTTCGAGTACACCGGGCCGAGCACGTCGGCCAGGATCACCAGAGACTCGTAGCAGAGCGTCCCACCGGAGAACAGACCGCGCACGAGGGTGCGGCCGTCCGGCAGCGTCCCCAGCCGCTCGCTGACCAGGTCGAGGAGCCCCTCCGTGACGTCAGGCACACGCTTCCCCGCTGCCGCGATGGCCGCGACAGCACCGGCTTCCAGCGTCCGGGTGACGGTGACGCCCTCGGGCGCCTCGAAGTCCTTCGACACACCGACCAGCGCTGCGACCAATGTCTTTCCCGCAACAGCCTCGACGACGGCGCGCGCCACCTCGACGGCGGGTGGCTTCGAGACGAGAAGGATGATGTCGGTGCCGTCGTCGTCGACGAGCGCCTTGACCGCCGCGATACCCATCCGGCCGCCGATCGCCGCCGTCAGGTCCCGCCCACCCAGCCCGATGACCTGTGACACGCCCAGGCCCCAGCGGTCGACCAGGCTCGCCGCCTCCTGGGCGCCGGTCCCGGCGGCCGCCACGACGGCGACGCGGCCCGGCTTCACGACGTTGGCGAAACCGAGACAGGTCTGACCGAGCATCGCGGTGCCGGCGCCCGGCCCCATCACCAGTCGGCCCAACCGGTTCGCTCGGTCCTTGAGCTCGATCTCCTCCTCGACGGGCACGTTGTCGCTGAACAGCAGCACGTCCATACCTGCCGAAAGCGCCTTGTGCGCCTCCAGGGCCGCATAGTCACCGGGCACCGAGATCACGGCGACGTTGCTGTCGGGCTGGCGGCCCACCGCATCGCCCAGTGTTCGCGCGTCCGGCACTGCGGCCGAGCTGTCGCCGCCCGTGCCGCGCTCGGCGAACATCGCGGCCTGGCCGGCCTCTCGCGCCGCAGCCACCGACTCCTCCGAGTCACCCCGGATGGCGATGAAAAGGTCGTTCGGACCCGCGTCATCGAGCGCGCCGATGTCGAAGCCCTCCGCGAGGAGCGTCTCGAGGTTGCCGGGCGTGGCCATGGCCGCGGCGGCCCAGTCGACACCGTCGACGCCCCTCAGCGAGCGTGTACCCGACAGCTGAACCACCGAGTCCACGTAGGTGTCGGTGTAGACGGTCAGATTGTGGATCACGTGATGCACCCGTTCAGTGGTCGGTGGTCTGATCTGCGAGATGGTTCTCGGTGACGATGCGTTCGGACTCGGCGACAGCGGAGGAACCGAGCGGTCGCACGGTCTGCCGACGGCCTTCTCAGTCCTTGGCCAGCGTGGCGTCGAGCTCGATGAGGGCGGCGGTGAAGCACTCGATCGGAGCGGTGGCGACGCCGGCTCCCACCTGCCCGCTGCCGTCGGTGGCGTGCAGGATCCCGGTCGTGACCTTGGGGGTGATCCCGAGCTCGACGACCTTGCGGACGTCCACGCCGAGGGGGGTTCCCGCGAAGCCCATCGGCGGGAGGGTGAAGCGGCTGCTGGTGCCCGCACAGATGGCGCGGAAACCGTTCGTCGCCGCGGCCGCGTCGGCCATCGTTCCGCCCAGGAAGGCCGCAACGGCCGCCGAACCGCCTGCGGCAGGTCCGCCCATCCCACTGAGCTCGAGGACGGCACTGTCGCCGATGTCGCGTGCACTCGTCTCCGGGCCGTGACCCGAGTAGTACATCGCTTCGCCCACCGGCGGAGCCCCGGTGATGTGCCACGTCGGCGAACCGGCCAACTTGATGCCGAACGTGGTGCCGTTGCGCGACATCGTGGTCACGATGCTCGACCCCTGCACCTGCTCAGCCCACAGCTGGAGCGACTTCGCGGCGGCCATCGCCATGTTGAGGAAGAACAGGTGGTTGGCCGACAGGAACGCCGCGAAGGGTGCCCGCACGGCGTCGGACAGCGTAGCGATGTGCGGCAACCATGTGCGGGTGAGCAGGTTGGTGGCGGCCTGCGTGCGCATGTGCAGGTCGTCGCCCATGGTGATGCCCTGCGCGGCGATGGCGAGAACGTCGAGCTGGCCGGTCGCGCCGAGGATCTGGCTCACCGCGGGCCCGGCGATCTCGGCCAGGAACCGCAACCGCTCGATGGCGGCATCGGTGTCCCGGCCGAACCACGGCACCTCGCCGGGCCCCTGGTTGATCGACGAGTACGCCCGGGTACCGCCTTCCCGGTTCTCCACGACGAGCACGGGCTGCGACGGGCCGATCGCGCTGGCCATCGGTACCACCGTGTCGTGGTGGTTGGCGGCGTCGAGGACGACATCGCCGCGCTCGAGCAGGCCGTCGGCCTGCTCGACGTCGGATGCCCAGCCCTCGGCGACTACGGCGGCCCGCATCGAGCGGCGCAGCGGGTCGCAGTGCTCGGCGTAGGGGAGGGTCGGACCACTGTGCAGGATCGTGCGGCCCTCCACGCCCGGCACCGCCTCGCGGACGGTGGAGACCGCCACGAGCTGGGGCACGCCCTCGTTGAGCCGGCGCACCACCTCGGTGTTCGCCTCGTCGATCGCGGCCGCGGAGTCGCCGTACAGG
This sequence comes from Pseudonocardia sp., assembly GCF_025965585.1. GTDB lineage: Bacteria > Actinomycetota > Actinomycetes > Mycobacteriales > Pseudonocardiaceae > Pseudonocardia. The sequence goes on along the minus strand of NZ_JAOPWR010000358.1, from coordinate 1,037 downwards.
CGGCTGAGCGCCCGCACGGCCGTCCGGTCGCCGCCAGCGGGGATCCGCCAGTCCACGTGCTGGACGGGACGTCCCTGGCTGCGTACCGCGTCGGCGAACATCGGTAGTCCGATGTTGACCACCTGGACCTCATCGGGGAACGCCAGCTGGGTCATGAATTCTCCTAGGGATCCGAGCCCCGTGTCGCAAATTAGAATTACGAACATCATATGAAACGCGGCGGACCCCGCGCATCCCCCGCGCGTCCCCCTGGCTGTGGGGAGTCGATCGGCGCGCCGCGGAGTTCGAATGACCACCTGCAGGTCGGAGACCTCTCCCCACAGCTCCTCTCGGTGAAGCACCCCTCGTCAGCTCCGACGTGCTCGGCGACGCGCGGTCGGGGGTGGGTGTCGGCGATGGACACCGTCGTCCACGGCGACCAGGTGAAGGTCTACGGGTGGTACGACAACGAATGGGCCTACGCCAACCGCCTGCTGGAGCTCGTCGAGCTCGTGGCGGTGTCCGATGACGCGGCCCGGTTGCCGGGGCGGCCACCGGCCGTCGTGACTGGACCTGGGGCGGCCGCAGAGTATCGGGCGCTCGATCCACGCCTCGTCACCCGGCGTGCTCCGACGGGCGGCACTCCCGTCGGAACCTATGAGACGAGAGTGCCGCCCGTCGTCGACGGTGGGCGCCCGCTCATGCCGGGCGCCGGCCGATCTGGAGCAGGGGGGCCGCGGCGGGGGCGCCACCGGTGGGGCCGCATGGTGCGGGTGCGCCGGCGTTCTGGACGAGGTTGAGGCTGGAGCAGGCTTGGCAGCGGGCGCAGCCGGCGATGGCGGTGTCGGCGCCCAGTCCGCGTTCGGCGAGGAAGCCGGCGACTTTGCGGTAGATGGGTTCGGTGTAGTCGCGGGAGGGGGCGGGGACGTTCTCCATCAGTGAGCCGGCGACGGGTCGCAGTGGTACGACGAAGGGGTAGACGCCGATGTCGATGGCGCGTTTGCAGGCGTCGATGGTGAGCTGGGGGTCTTCGCCCATGCCGAGGATGACGTAGGTGG
>NZ_JAOPWR010000346.1 GCF_025965585.1 Pseudonocardia sp. | reverse complement strand
ACCAGCGCGGGACGGGACGCGGGCACGCCCAGAAGCACGGCGAACTCCTCCCCCGCCTCGCCCGCCGCGACGGTCTGTTCGGCGCGGTCGAGGAGGAGGCCGTAGTGGTCGCGCAGGGTGTCGTAGATGGAGCGGCTCAGGTCGTGCGCATCGAGGTCGGGCACGAGCTCGGCGTTGTACCAGGCGTCGTCGACGGTCATCGGCGAGCCGTCGGCCAGCAGCAGCCGGCGCACATGCCAGGCCTGCCGGCCGGCGCGCATGGCGAGGGCATGGGACGTGGCGGCCGGGGGCACGGTTCGCTCGACGACCAGCACCACGGTGGTCGGGGTCAGGCCCAGGCGGCGCATGTCCTCGTGGAACGACGCGAGGTGCAGGCGCGAGCGCGCCGCCCGCTGCGCCACGAACGTGCCCTTGCCCCGCACCCGGACGAGCAGACCCTCGCTGACGAGCTGGCCGATCGCGTCGCGGACGGTGATGCGGCTGACACCGTGGTCCACGCACAGCTGCCGCTCGCTGGGCAGCAGGTCACCGGGCGAGAGGTGCTCCGAGACCAGCTCGGCCAGGATGGCCCGCAGCTGCTCGTGCTTGGGCACCATCCCCTCGACGATCTTCGCCACGCAGTCTCCTCCTGGTTATGACCAGATGAAACCACAGAAAGCCGTGTCCTGTGGATCTCCTTCGTCAGGACACGGCCTCAGGCCCAGGCGGGTTTCTGCGCGGCGATCTCGCGATAGAAGGAGGCGCGCTCCAGGCGGGACGCCGCGGCGTCGTCGAGCACCACCGTCACGTGCGGGTGCCACTGCAGGATCGACGCCGGGCAGGACGCCGTGAGCGGTCCCTCGACGGCGGCGGCGACCGCGGCCGCCTTGTGCTCGCCCGCCGCGGTCAGGACGAGGTGCCCGGCACGGGCGATCGTGCCGAGGCCCTGGGTGATCACGTGGCGGGGCACCGCGTCGATGCTGTCCCCGAAGAACCGGGCGTTGTCGTCGCGGGTCTGCCGCGCGAGCGTCTTCACCCTGGTCAGCGACATGAGCGAGGAGCCCGGCTCGTTGAACCCGATGTGGCCGTTGGTGCCGATCCCGAGGATCTGCACACCGACCCCGACCAGCGACTTCTCGTACTCGGCGGCCGCCGCGGGCGGGTCGGGGTGGCTTCCGTCGGGCGCGTGGACACGATCGGCGTCGATGTCGAGGTGGCCGGTGAGCTCGCGCCGGATCACCTCCCGGTAGGACTCGGGGTGCCCGGCGGGCAGGCCGACGTACTCGTCGAGCAGGAAGGCCTCGACCCGCGCGAAGGACAGGCCCTCCTCGCGGTGGCGGCGGATCAGCTCGGCATAGGCGAGCAACGGCGACGAGCCGGTGGCCAGCCCCAGCACGGTCGGCCCGCGCCGCACCACGTCCTCCACGACGTCGGCGACGACCCGGCCCCCCGCCTCGGCGCTGCGGTGGATGAGGACCTCCATCGAGCTACACGACCTCTCTCTGGCGTTCGCGGGTGATCCAGTGGCCCGCGCGCATCACGGCCCGCGGGGTGAGTGCGGCGTCGGTGACGAGCACGTCGGCACGGTGGCCCGCGACGAGGGCGCCGACGTCGTGCAGGCCGAGCAGCCGGGCGGGCGTGGCGGTGGCGGCCGTGACCGCGGCGGGCAGCGGGACGCCGGCGTGCCGCACGACGCGGCGGACGACGTCGATCAGGCGGGCGGTGCCGCCGGCGAGCGGACGCTCGACACCCCCGCCGGGCGCGAGTCCGGTGCCGCCGGGCGGATGCTCGCCGACGCGTTCGGCGGGCCGCCCGATCTGCGCGGCCAGGCGGGCGACCCCGTCGGCCACGTCGACGTCGAGCGCGCCCAGCCGGTAGCGCCCGTCGCTCATGCCCGCGGCGGCCATCGCGTCGGTGACCAGGGCGATCCGGTCCGGCCCGACCAGGTCGAACACCATCGCGACGGTCTCGTCGGCCAGGTGTACGCCGTCGGCCACGAGCTCCAGCACCATGGCGCCGCGCCCGGCCGCGGCCAGGCATGCGGCCACGGGACCCGGGGCGCGGTGGTGCAGCGGCGGCATGCCGTTGAACAGGTGCGTGGCGCTCAGCGGGCGCTGCCCCGCCTGCGCGATGCCGGCGGTGGTGGCCGCAGCGCTCGCGTCGGTGTGCCCGAGGCTCGGGACCACGCCGTGGCGCTGCATCACGGCGAGCAGGTCGCGGTAGCGCGGGGTCTCCGGGGCGAGGGTCATCGACCGGACGTGGCCGGCGCCGGCGTCGAGCAGCCGGGCCAGCAGGCCGGGGTCGCCGGGCACGATCGCGGAGGGGTCCTGCGCCCCGCACTGCGCGGCGGCGAGGAACGGGCCCTCGAGGTGGATGCCGGCCAGCTCACCGGCATCCACCAGCGGCGCGAGCAGCCGGACCCGTTCCAGCAGCGTCTCCCCCGACGCCGAGACGAGGCTGCCGAGCAGCGACGTGGTGCCGTGGGCGAGGTGGTGGGCGGCGGCCGCGCGGACGCCGTCGGCTCCGGCATCGGGGAAGCCGTGGCCGGCACCGCCGTGGCAGTGGACGTCGACCAGCCCGGGGAGCAGGAGGGTGCCGGGCTCGGCCGGTCCGTCGCCGTCGCGGGCTGGTCCGACGCGGACGATGCGCTCGCCCTCGATCTCGACGGCACCGTCGTCGATGCGGGTGCCGCCGGCGATCACGGTGCCGCGCAGTACCGTCACGAGGCCGCCTCCGCCGACGCCCGCCCCTGGCGGTCCGCGCGAGCGGAACGCGCGGGGCCGACCGCGCCCGTCGGCTCCGCGCCGGCCACCCGCGCCTCGCCGGCATCGTGCACGCACTCGGCGACGGTCGCCCGGGCCGCGTCGGCGCTGCGGGCGGACCGGGCGCGGTCGGCCGCCACCCGGCACTCCTGCGCCGTCAGTGCGCTCAGCTGCGCATGCGCGGCGGGCCGGGATGCGGGTGCCGTCGACAGGCTCGTGACGCCGAGCCCGACGAGCACGGCCGCGAGCAGCGGGTCGGCCGCCGCCTCGCCGCACACCCCGACGGGCTTGTCCGTGGTGCGACCGGCCTCGCCGACCATGGCGACGAGGTCGAGCAGCGCGGGCTGCCACGGGTCGAGCAGGTCGCCGAGCGCACCGGCCGTGCGGTCGGCGGCCATCGTGTACTGGCCGAGATCGTTGGTGCCGATGCTCACGAAGTCGACCACCTCCAGCAGCTCACGGGCCCGCAGCGCCGCCGCGGGCACCTCGATCATCACCCCGACTCGGGTCAGCCCGTGCCCACGGGCGCGTGCGGCGAACCGCTCCGCCTCCTGAGCCGTGGCCACCATCGGCGCCATGACGTCGACCGCGCGCCCGGTCTCCTCCGCCGCCGCGGCGAGCGCGGTCAGCTGGTCGTCGAGCACGCCGGGGTGGACGGCGGCGGTCCGCAGCCCCCGCATGCCCAGCGCGGGGTTCTCCTCGTGCCCGAGCGGCAGGAACGGCAGCGGCTTGTCCGAGCCGGCGTCGAGCGTACGCACGACCACCCGGCGGTCGCCGAACGCGCGCAGCACCGCGGCGTACGTGCGGGTCTGCTCGGCGACGTCCGGGCGGGTGCGCCGGTCGAGGAACAGGAACTCGGTGCGGAACAGGCCCACGCCCTCGGACGCGGTGGCCGCGGCCTGCTCGGCGTCGACGAGCGTGCCGATGTTGCTGAGCAGGGCCACCCGGTGGCCGTCGGCGGTGGCGCCGGGGGTGTCCGCGGCGGGGACCATCGCGGCGGGGACGGCCCGTCGCTCGTCCGGAGGATCGGGCTCCACGACGCCGGTCGTGCCGTCCACCAGCACTGTCGTGCCCTCGGCCACCGACGCGATGTCCGGGCAGCCGACCACGGCCGGCAGGCCGAGCGAGCGGGCCAGGATCGCCGTGTGGCTCGTCGGCCCGCCCTCCTCGGTGACGAGCGCGACGACGTCGGCGCCCAGGCTCGCGGTGTCGGCCGGGGCGAGGTCCCGCGCGGCCAGCACCACCGGGTACCCCGGGGCCGGGACACCGGGCATCGGGACGCCCGCGAGGTGGGCGACCGTGCGGTGCCCGACGTCGCGCAGGTCGGTGACCCGCTCGGCCAGGTAGCCGCCGAGCACGTCGAGCTGCTCGCAGAACCCCTCGATCGCGAGCGTCACGGCGTGCCCGGTCGGCGTCCCGGCCCCCATGAGGTCCTCGGCGGCGGCGAGCAGCGACGGGTCGAGTGCCATCGCGGCCGTGGTCGTGAGGATCTCGGCGGTCTCCCCCTGCACGCGGCCGGCCCGGGCCTCGAGGTCCGCGGCCACGGCGGCGAACGCTTCGCGCACCCGGACCCGCTCGGCGGCGGGGTCGGCGCCGACGGGATCCTCCGCCGAGGTCACCAGCGGGGCGGCCAGCCGCGCGAGCGGCGCGCACGCCACCCCCGGGCTGACGCCTCTCCCGCGCAGGATCGTGCGCATCACGCGTCGAGGTCGGTGGCCAGCAGCTCCACCAGCGTGTCGAGTGCCGAGTCGGCGCCGTCACCTTCGGCCGCGAGGATCACCTCCTGGCCGTGCTCGACGCCGAGCGTCATCACGGCCAGCACGCTCGCCGCGTTGACGGGCGGCTTGCCGGGCACGGCGATGGTCACCGGCAGTCCGGCCCCGGCTGCGGCGCGGGTGAAGGTGGCGGCCGGCCGGGCGTGCAGCCCGACCTTCGAGGCCACGGTCACGGTGCGGGTCGTCATCAGGCTTCCTTCGCGACGGCTGCGGTCTCGGGCGTGGTCTCGGATGCGGTCTCGGTGGTGGTCTCCGGGTCGTTCTCCACCTCCCGGCCCGGCGTCCGCAGGTTCCAGCGCCGGATGACGAAGCGGAACACCACGTAGTAGATCGCGGCGTAGGCCAGTCCGATCGGGATCAGCCACAGCGCGTTCGTGGCGTGCCCGAAGTTGATCAGGTAGTCGATCAGGCCCGCGGAGAACGTGAAGCCGTCGTGGATCCCGAGGGCGTTGGTCAGCGCCAGCGACGTGCCGGTGAGGAAGGCGTGGATGAGGTAGAGCGGCCACGCGACGTAGACGAAGGAGAACTCCAGCGGTTCGGTGATGCCGGTGAGGAACGACGTGAGCGCGACCGAGAGCATGATGCCGCCGACCACCTTGCGCTGCGCGGGCCGCGCCTCGTGCCAGATGGCCAGCGCCGCGGCGGGCAGGGCGAACATCATGATCGGGAAGAAGCCGGTCATGAACGTGCCGGCCGTGGGGTCACCCGCGAAGAAGCGGTTGAGGTCGCCGTGCACACCGTTGTAGTCGCCGAGGATGAACCAGACCACCGAGTTGAGGATGTGGTGCAGGCCCAGCGGCAGCAGCAGCCGGTTGACGACGCCGAACACGCCGCCACCGACCACGGAGTTGGCCTGCACGGCGTCGCCGAGCGCGGTGAGGCCCGAGTTGAACAGCGGGTAGACGAAGCTGAGCACCACGCCGAGCAGCATCATCGTGATCGCGACGATGATCGGCACGAACCGGCGCCCGTTGAAGAAGCCCAGGTAGGTGGGCAGTTTCGTGCGGTAGAAGCGCTGCCACAGGATCGCGGTGAGCAGACCGACCACGATGCCGCCGAGCACCCCGAAGTCGACGACGGCGGCCTTACCGTCGGAGTCGACCTGGCCGGCCAGCACCACCGGGCTCATGGCGGTGAACACGCCCTTGAGCACGAGGTAGCCGACCACGGCGGCGAGCGCGGTGGAGCCGTCGGACTTGCGGGCCCAGCCGATCGCGATGCCGACGGCGAAGATCAGCGGCAGGTTGTCGAACAGCGCGCCACCGGCCCCGGACAGGACGGCGGCCACGGTCTTGAGGGCGCCGAAGTGTCCCAGGAGATCGTCCTGTCCCAGGCGCAGCAGCAGGCCGGCGGCGGGAAGGGCGGCGATGGGCAGCATCAGGCTGCGGCCCAGGCGTTGCAGACCGGCCAGTCCCGGTCGACTCTTCGGCGGTGCGGACGGTGTGTCGACAGTCGTCGTCATGGGCGGCCTCCGAGCTCTCGGGTGACCGTTGCCGTGGGGGCTGCACCACCGGTACGGTCCGGTCATAACCAGTGAGCGAAGGATGGCCGGAAGGCCCGGCGGTGTCAACAGCTCACATCGAGGAGTGATCACCATGTCGAAGGCCGAGGACATCGTCGCCGGGCTCGGTGGCGCCGCCAACATCGTCGACGTCGAGGGCTGCATCACGCGCCTGCGCACCGAGGTGACCGACCCCGCCAAGGTCGACGAGAAGGCGCTCAAGGCCACCGGCGCGCACGGCGTGGTCATGGCCGGGACGATCGTGCAGGTCGTGGTCGGTCCCGAGGCCGACAGCCTGGCCGACGACATCAACGACCTCCTGTGATCGTCGGCTCCCCGTTCGCCGGGACCGTGCAGCCGCTCTCAGCCGTGCCCGACCCGGTGTTCGCCGAGCAGATGGTGGGCGCCGGCGTGGCGGTCGAGCCCCCGGAGGCCGGGCCGGTGGAGGTGGGCAGCCCCGTCGACGGCACGCTCGTCAAGCTGCACCCGCATGCGTTCGTGGTGCTCACGGCGTCGGGCACTGGGGTGCTCGTGCACCTCGGGATCGACACGGTGCACCTGGCGGGCGAGGGCTTCACGCTGCACGCCGCCGAGGGCGCGGCAGTGGCGGCGGGCGACCCGGTGGTCACGTTCGACCCGGCGCTCGTCCGCTCACGTGAGCTGTCGGCGATCTGCCCCGTGGTGGTCATGGACTCGGCACCCGACAGTGTCACCGGGCCCGCGGCCGGCAGCCCGATCGGCGCCGGCGAGGCCCTGTTCACGTGGACCTGACGGCCGCGCGCGCCGTGCTGTTCGACATGGACGGCACGCTGGTGCGCAGTGAGCACGTCCACCGGGTGGCGTGGCAGGGCTTCTTCGACCACTGGGCCGTCGCGATCGACGAGGACACCTACGAGCGCACGGTGAAGGGCCGCCGGGCGCGCGACGTGCTCGCGCGGATGGAGGGGCCCTGGCCCGACGTCGGCACGGCGCTGGCCGTGCTCGCCGACCAGCCGTCCGGCACCGTCGACGTCGTCCCCGGGGCGGTGGAGACGCTGCACGCACTCGCCGCCGCCGGCACACCCGTCGCGATCGTGACCAGTGCGGGGGCAGCGTGGGCCCGGCAGGTGCTCGAGGACGTCCTCGGCGTCCGCGCGCCGGTCCTGGTGACCGCCGAGACGGTGGCCGAGGGCAAGCCGTCGCCGGAGGGCTACCTGCTCGCCTGCAAGCGGCTCCGTGTCCCACCCGGCGACTGCACGGCCGTCGAGGACTCGCCGTCAGGGGTGCGCGCGCTCGTGGCCGCCGGGGTCGGCACGATCATCGGGATCACCACGACGTCGGACGCGGCGGACCTCAGGGACGCGGGCGCGCACCGCACCGTCGCGGACCTCGCCACGACCTGACCTCGCGTCAGGCCCCGCTGCAGCGCCCCCTCCAGGCCGTCGAGGATCACGTCGAGGCCGTAACGCGACCGACCTGCTGCTGGTCGGCGGCGACCCCACCGGGATCACCCGACCCACGACATCCGGCGCGTCGTGTGCAGCGCAGTCGCGTCCGCATCCGACCGGGAAAGCCTCTGAGTGCTTTCCCGGGCGATTCGTATCGGGCGCCGGAAAGGAGCGATCAGGATCCCGTCGCGAGCTGCGTGGCCGACGGGATCTGGTCCGGGGCGGCGTCGCCGTCCGCGGCGGCACTGCTCTGCAGGGTGTTGACCTGGCCGTTGAGCTTGTCGAGATCACTGGACGACGCCGAGCCGTTCTTGATCTTGCTGACGAGGCCGCCGATGGCACTGCTCGCCTGGTCGAACGGCGCCACGAGCTTGCACAGCGTGGGCGAGGACTCGGCGTCGGTCTTCGCCACCGACATCTCGTGCGCCGTGAACAGGCCGGCCAGGCCCGCCTTCACCAGCGCCGACGTTCGCCCCTTCGCACCGGACGTGAAGGACCCGGCCTTGAACGGGGCGTAGATGAAGTGGTGGAACGCGCCGAACGCCAGACCGGCGTGCAGCACGAACTTGGTCTTGTCGAAGTTCACGGTGCCGACCTGCTGACAGCCCGCTCCGGCGCTCGCGCTCGCCGACGGCGTACCGGAGGCGACGGCCGAGGCGGCTGCCTTCGGGCCGCACCCCGCGGTCAGCCCGACGACCGCGACGGCGACGGCCGCGCTCACGAGCAGCCGCAGCACACGGTTCCCGGACACGGTCTTTCCACGCATATCGTCGTTCTCCTCGGTCGTACGGGCAGTACGAAAAGGCTAGCGACGCGCCATTCGGCGGCGTTCTCCGTTCGTCCATGCCTTTCGTCCCGGTTCACCGGGGACCGCGGCCGGGTGTCGACCTTCCGCACAGCCACGCGGACGTGACCCAGGTCGTGCTCACGCGATGACCGGACTGCGCTCCGGTACCTTCCTCGCCCCGTTCCACACCCCCGGCCAGAACCCGACGCCGGCGATGCAGCGCGACCTGAGGCCCGTCGAGCACCTCGACGCGCCGGGCCATGACGAGGCGTGGATCGGCGAGCACGATAGAGCTGGAGGAGGAGCGGGGGCGGCAGTTCCGGACGCCGACGCGGTGGAGCGGCGTGTGGCGGAGCCGATCCCACCCCGTGATCACCGGTTCGGGACCGGGAACCGCGACCGTTGCGGCGGAGCGTCCCGAGCCGGCGATCTCCGCCCGAAACCTGGTAGTTGACCGGGTACTACCCGTTTGCCGGCACGCTGACCCTGTCGCAGCTGCGGGCGGCGGTGAAGCGGGCCATCCGCGCGGATGGACGCGCGGCGGGCGGATGTGTTGATGGCGTTCCGACGGCCCGGCCCGTGGACCGGCCCACGACGCACCGTTGACCGGTCCGGGGTCGCGAACCTGAGAGGCCCGCTGGAGCACTCGGGTCAACGGGTGTCCGCCACCCGGAGTCATCAGCCACGTCTCGGCGCGTGGGACGGTACTTCCGGCGTGCCCGCGCAACCCCCTCTCTCAGAAGTCCGATTCGTACCCCTGCCCGTCTTTACCGTTCTGGGCACACGCCGACGCGCCCATCCGACCGGCTGATCGCTCCCCCTGATCTCGCCACTCGCCGGTCGCCGACGTCCGGGCCGCGACAGGAGAGACACGGAAACATGGCCACTGAACGACGACATCTCGCGCTCCGGCGCCGGACCAAGCTGGCCGCGACGGCCGCCACCGCCGTGGCGCTGATCGCCGGGCTGTCCGGCTGCCAGGTGCCGTTCGTCGGCGTCGCGAACGCGAGCACGCCGACGACCACCCAACCGACCGCGCCGCCGGGACAACGCGGCCACGGCGGCGTTTTCGGCCCCATGGGCTCGGAGCACGGGCAGCGCCAACAGCGGCCCGGCACCACGACGGGCGGGAACACCACCACCCCCACGAACGGCGCCACGCCCCCGGCCAACCCGCCGGCTCCGAACCCCAACTGCTCGCTGGTGGTGCCACCCGCGCCGCTGACGGCCGCCGGGCTCGCCACGCCCTACCAGCTCTCGGCCACCGACCGCCGGGCCGGCGACTGCCACGAGGCGAACCCCAACCAGTCGGCGTTCGTCGAGGCCACGAT
>NZ_JAOPWR010000319.1 GCF_025965585.1 Pseudonocardia sp. | reverse complement strand
GAGGTGCTGTTCTGGTCGGCGATGCACGGCCGGGACGTGTTCTCGATGATGGGCCTGTCCGGTACCCATATCGCCGATCTCTCGGCCTACGCCATGACCGACTGAGGACAGCGCCACAACGGCCCGGCACCCATGGACCGGGACCGGGCCGTCGACTGTGCCCGCAGCACAGGCGCGCGGCGTGACTTCGTGGCGCCGTCCCATGGTTGCCGGCGCGGACGGACCCTACATTTTCTGCACACTCATCGGCGAGATGCGGAGAAGGCGATGGAGATTGTGAGGCTCCCCGAGGAACGGGCCAGGAAGAATCCGTTCGGGCCTGTCTGGCCGACGATCGCCGGTCGCTCGACAATTCCTCGTTCCGGGATCGTGTTCGGACGGCTGCCGCGGTTCTGGCATCGCACGGCATCGGCCCGGTGATGTCGTGGCCGTCGTTCTGCCGAATCGTGTGGACCTCGTGGTGACGCTGTTCGCCGCCTGGCGCCTCGGCGCCGCGGTCACTCCGGTGAACCCTGCGCTGACCACGCCGGAGATCGCCCACCAGGTCGGTGACTCGGGGGCGTCGGTAGTGGTCGGGGACGCCGTGGCCACTCCTGCGGTCACGCTGGACGCCGCGGACCTCGGCGGGGGCGGCGACGTGGCCGCGCCCCCGCAGGTCGCCGTGTCTCCGGACCGGCTCGCGCTGGTCATCTACACCAGTGGCACCACGGGCCGCCCCAAGGGCGTCATGCTCGACCACGCCAACGTCGCCGCGATGTCCGGCATGATCATCGACGCCCTTGGTCTCGACGGGTCCGACCACAGCCTGCTGATCCTGCCACTGTTCCACGTCAACGGGATCGTGGTGAGCGTGCTGTCGCCCCTGCTGGCCGGCGGGCGGGCGACCATCAACGGCCGGTTCCGACCCGGCGCGTTCTTCTCGGACGTGGAGCGGGTGCGGCCGACCTACTTCTCGGCCGTGCCGGCGATCTACGCGATGCTCGTCGCGCTGCCCGAGCAGGTGGCTCCCGACCTGTCCTCGTTTGCGCCGGGTGATCTGCGGTGCGGCACCCATGCCGGCCGAGCTCATCAGCCGGTTCGAGCGTCGCTTCGGGGTCCCGGTCGTGGAGGGCTACGGGCTGTCGGAGGGTACGTGCGCGTCGACGCTGAACCCGCCGGCCGGGCTGCGCAAGCCGGGCACCGCCGGGCTCCCGCTGCCCGGCCAGCAGGTCGCGCTGATGTCCCCGGACGGGCGCATGGCTGGTGCGGGGCCGGGGGAGGTCGTCGTGCGCGGCCCGAACGTGATGCGGGGCTACCTCAACCGCCCCGGCGAGACCGCGGCTGTGATCGTCGAGGGCTGGCTGCACACCGGCGACGTCGGCCGCTTCGACTCCGACGGCTACCTGGTCCTGGTGGACCGGATCAAGATCCCGACGCGGGTCGACATCCTCGACACGTTGCCGAAGAACGCGGTCGGCAAGGTCGACAAGCCGGCGCTGCGGGCGACACCCCGACGAGCCGTCAAGTCCCGTACCAACCTGATCTGCATTCCACTGAATGCACGCCGGGACCCTGCGCGCCTGAATCGTCTGCAGAAAGGAAGTCCGATGGGGTTCACTTCCGGCGATTTTCCTCCCGTCGATGTCGAGACATTTCTCGACAAACCACTGATGGAACGCATGAAAGCTCTCGCCCTGCACTGGGTGGAGTACGGCTTCGGTTCGCCGAAGATGATTCCGACGATCTATGTGCTGAAGGTGCTGTTCCTCTACATGCCGGCCGGCACCGCGCTGGCCACCTCGACCTCGGGCACAGCGCCGTTCTGGGACGTCGTCGGCTGGTGGAACCAGCCGGTGGTCTACCAGAAGCTCGTGCTGTGGACGGTGCTGCTCGAAGCACTCGGCGTTGCCGGGTCGTGGGCCCGATGGCCGGCAAGTTCAAGCCGATGACCGGCGGTGTCCTGTTCTGGGCCCGCCCCGACACGATCCGGCTGCGCCCGTGGTGCCGGGTGCCGTTCACCAGTGGTGACCGCCGCACGGTCGTCGACGTCGTGCTGTACCTCGCGCTGCTGGTGACCCTGCTCGCGGCGATCGTGCTGCCGGGTGTCCCGAGCGCCACGCTGTCGGCGGCGGTGCCCGGCAACACCACCGGCCTGGTGAACCCCGCGCTGCTGGTCGCGCCGGCGGTGCTGCTGGTGTTGTGCGGGCTACGGGACAAGACCCTCTTCCTGGCCGCCCGCGGCGAGCAGTACCTGCCGGCCATGGTCTTCTTCGCCGTACTGCCGTTCGTCGACATGATCATCGCGCTGAAGCTGCTCATCGTCGTCGTCTGGATCGGCGCCGGCGTCTCGAAGTTCGGGCTGCGCTTCTCCAACGTCGTGGCCCCGATGGTGTCCAACAGCCCGTCGGTCCCGGCGAAGTGGTTCAAGCGCATGCAGTACCGCGACTTCCCCCGCGACCTGCGCCCGTCCAGGGTCGCCAGCACGCTGGCACAGATCGAACGGTTCGCGCCCGGCTTCCGCGACCGGATCGTCGGCACCCAGGCCCGGACGACCACCGGTTTCGCCGCGTACAACGCCAACTACGTCGGTGGCGACATCCTCACCGGGGCGAAGACCATCGCCCAGGTCGTGCTCGGCCCCCGCGCGATCCTGGATCCCTACCGCATCGGGGTCCCCGGGATGTTCCTGCTCGGCGGCCACCCCGCCCGGCCCCGGGGCGCACGGCATGTGCGGCGCCAACGCCGCCGCATCGGCGCTGCGCCACCTGCGGCGATGACCGGCCGCCGGTCAGTCCGGGTGGGGCAGCTGCAGCCACGCGCGCACCGCGGTGACCAGCTCCGCGACGTCGGACGGCCGGCCCAGCGAGCGACCGGTGCCGGCCTC
>NZ_JAOPWR010000311.1 GCF_025965585.1 Pseudonocardia sp. | reverse complement strand
TCACCTCCTCGGAGGCTCGGCGGCACGCCCGGTCGCGTTACCCGCTCCCGATCGGATGCCGGCGGCGTCCCGTCGGGTGGAACTGCCGCCGGAACCCCGGGTCCCGGTCTACGGTCGGGTCTCACTCGTCGGGAGGTCGTCCGTGGGTCGCATTTCACGTGCCGTCACGATCGCAGCGGTCGTCGCCGTCGGCATCGCCACCGCCGGGGCGCTCGCCCCCTCGGCGTGGGCAACACCCGTCACCCTGAGTCTCGCCTCGGCGGCCACCGCCACGATCACTCCGGGCGCCACCCTGCTCGCGCAGCTCGACGCCCGCACCGCGTCCGAGTGCACGGCCGACTTCGTGTTCAGCAGCGGGTCGGCGCTCTACATCGGCTTCTCGGCCCACTGCACGGCCGCGAGCGACGCCGAGAACGCGGGCGGTTGCTCGGCCTCCACACTGCCACTGGGCACGCCGATCGAGATCCGGGGCCGCAACGGCCGCGAGGAGCAGGGCCGGCTCGCCTACAACTCGTGGCGCACGATGCAGCAGCGCGGCGAGACCACCGCCGCGCTGTGCAGCTACAACGACTTCGCCCTCGTGGCGCTCGACCCCGCCGAGACCGACGCCGTCAACCCGAGCATGCCGGTGCTGGGCGGCCCCACCGGCCTCGACACCGACGGCCTGACGACCGGCGAGGACGTCTACAGCTTCCAGCCCAACAACGGCGGCAGCGGGGTCAAGAGCGGCGTCGCCGTCTCCGACGCCGGCGGGGGCCGCAGCCATCGCGTCGCCATCACCCCGCCGGGGGTGCCGGGTGACTCCGGCAGCGGCTTCCTCGACGCCCAGGGCCGCGCGGTCGGCGTGCTGAGCACCGAGTTCTTCGACGCCCGGCACACGAACGGCGTCACCGACCTGGCCCTCGCGCTGGCCTACGCGAACAGCTACGGCGACCTCGGCAGGCTCACCCTGGTTCCGGGCACGGAGCCGTTCCGCGGCGGGATCGCATGACCTAACGTCGGGGCATGCCCACTCCCCTCACCGGCCGCACCGCGCTCGTCACGGGGGCGGCGTCCGGGATCGGCGCTGCCGTCGTCGCGCGGATGGCCGCCGACGGCGCCGCCGTGATCGCCGTCGACCGCGACGAGGCAGGGCTCAAGGCCCTCGCCGAGCAGGTCCCCGGGATCGACGCGGTGGTCTGCGACCTCTCCGACCTCGACGCCGTCGACGCGCTGCCCGCGGAGGTGGACCTGCTGGTCAACAACGCGGGCATCCAGCACGTGGCGCCGCTGCAGGACTTCGATCCCGAGCGGTTCTCGCTGATCCTGCGGATCATGCTGGAGGCACCGTTCCGGCTGGTGCGCCGCGTACTCCCGCACATGTACTCCCGGGGCTGGGGACGCGTGATCAACGTATCGAGCGCCCACGGTCACCGCGCGAGCCCGTTCAAGGTGGCCTACGTCAGCGCGAAGCACGGGCTGGAGGGCCTGTCGAAGGTGGTGGCGCTGGAGGGCGCCCCGCACGGCGTCACCAGCAACTGCCTCGCCCCCGGCTACGTGCGCACGCCGCTGGTGGAGAAGCAGATCGCCGACCAGGCCCGTGCGCACGGCATCTCCGAGAGTGAGGTGCTCGAGCAGGTGCTGCTCGCCCCCGAGGCCGTGAAGCGGCTGGTGGAACCGTCGGAGGTGGCCGAGCTGGCCGCCGTGCTCTACGGGCCGGCGTCGGCGTCGATCACAGGGTCGTCGCTGTCGGCGGACGGAGGGTGGACCGCACGCTGATCGGCGCGCATGGAAGGGTCGGTCCGTGCGCTACGTGATCATCGGTGCGGGGGCCGTCGGCGGCACGATCGGCGGACGGCTGCACGAGGCCGGACACGACGTCGTGCTCGTCGCGCGGGGCGCCCACCTCGACGCGCTGCGCTCCGACGGGCTGCGCCTGGCCGAGCCCGGCCGCACCCGCACGCTACGCATCCCCACCGCCGCCACGCCCGCCGACGTCGGCTGGGGCCGCGACGACGTCGCCGTGATGGCCACGAAGACGCAGCACAGCGCCGCGCTGCTCGACGCGCTGGCCGACGTCGCGCCGGACGTCCCCGTCGTGTGCGCGCAGAACGGCGTCACCAACGAGCGCCTCGCCGCCGACCTGTTCGCGCACGTGCTCGCGATCTGCGTGATGCTGCCGGCCGAGCACCTCGAGCCGGGGCTGGTGCTGAGCTACTCGGCGCCGACGCCCGGCGTGCTGGACGTCGGCCGCTACCCCACGGGAGCCGACGGCCTGGCCGAGCAGCTCTCCGTCGACCTCACCGCCGCGGGCTTCAGCTCGCGCGCCGACCCGGCGATCATGCGGTGGAAGTACCGCAAGCTGGTGGGCAACCTGGGCAACGCGGCCGAGGCCGCCTGCGGTCACGACGACCCCGGGCTGCGCGAGCTGTTCGCCGCCGCCCGCGACGAGGGTGAACGCGGCCTCGCCGCGGCCGGCATCGACGTGGCGTCGAGGGCCGAGGACAAGGCCCGGCGCGGTGACCTGATCGCGATCCACCCGGTGGACGGGCAGGCGCGGCAGGGCGGTTCCACTTGGCAGAGCCTGCAGCGCGGGGCCGGGTCGGTGGAGGCGGAGCACCTCAACGGCGAGATCGTCCGCCTGGGCCGGCGGCACGGCGTCCCGACGCCGGTGAACGCCACCCTGCTGCAGGTGGTGGAGGACATGGCCCGTGCCGGCCGCGCGCCCGGCTCGTACGCGGCCGTCGACCTGCTGGCCCAGGCTCGTCGCTGACCGTCGTCGCGACGGGGCGGGGTCGCGGCCGGGGCCCGCGCGGCGCAGAATCCCGGGTGAGAGCCCAACAGGGGGTCATGTGGTGCTGGTGGCGACGGCCGACGGCCGGCAGATGGACGTCCGCTCCATCGGGAACGGGCCCGGTCTCGTCGTGGTGCACGGCAGCGCGGTGTCGGCCACCGACTACCACGCACGGCACCGTTGATGCAGGCACTACCCCCTACCTACGCCTCACGGAAGCGTTCCCTCGGCAGGTACGACAGCTGCTGGAGTGGGGCCTCGCTCACCCGGACATGATCATCTCGACCACCCGGCTCAGCTCTCTTGGGAGCCACACTTCCTTCATCATCCGGGAGCTGGGACGCCTCGGGACTCATGAGACAGCCAGCCTGCTCGAGCCGTGGGTGGCGGATCCGTACCTCGGCGACGAGGCCGCTACTGCGATCCGGCAGCTGCGCAGGCATGACCGCTGAGTCAGCGAGCGGGCCGGACAGTGCGGCTACAGCCCGAGCTGGGTGGCGGCGTTGTCGTCCCATGCGGTCTCGACGCGCACATACATGCCGACCTGGTCGCGGTTGGCGAGTGCTCCCCGCGCTCGCAGGGTGGCCCCTCCCGGCTCGCCACCTCGGACGCGGTCTCGTCGTGCTCCCCGCGCTCGCGGGAGTGGTCCCCTCCCGTTGGGGACCGCACGGTCGCCATCGGGTCGTCCCCGCGCTCGCGGGGTGGTCCCCGGTTCCGCCGCCGAGGTAGCCGATCAGGCCGTCGTCCCCCGCCCTCGCGGGGTGGTCCTCTGGCTCGTCGCCGCAGGAGGCATTTGCCCGCCCTGCTACACCATCGATATCCGTAACGATATTTGTTGCCGATAATCACGATTATGACAGTTGCGCTAGAACAACCTCGGCCCGTAGGACTTCGCGAGCGTCGGCAGGCTGGCGACGCGGACATCATCGCTCGTGCGTTGTCGACGTCGACTGGATCTTGGCACGGTTGCGAATGATCGCTGGGTTCTGGAGCAGCCGATCGACGTCCCGTTCCGTCATCGCGGCGACCTTGGCTACGTCGCGGCGACCTTGGCTACGTCGAAGTCATGGAACGCCTTTCGGAAGGCGTCTCGTTTGGCAAAGACGACCCGACCAGTTCAGCCCGGCCTCGGACACGCCGAGGGTGAGTGCCTCGAACATGGCAGACTCGTCATACGTGCGGGTGCCCCAGACCTCGTCGTGGTAGTAACTGGATGCGGTGTCGCCCGCTCCGGCCCAGGCGCACCGCGCTCTTCCCTCGTATCCGATGATCACGTCGTCGCTCATCTGGCTCTCTGCTTTCCGTCGGCCTACGGTCGGCTCTCCCCGTTCACCGGGTCAAGTTCCCGCTCCCCGAGAGCACTGGCCCGACCGAACACCTACCCTCCGTGAGACGTCCGAAATGTGGTCACGCGTGGCCCTGGGTATTGCGCTGGCCCCCTACCACACTGAGCGCCGGTACCACCACAGTCACGGGGTGCGGAGGTGTCTGGGCCAGGTCACGGGGGCCGTTGTGAAGTTGCTTTCTCAGTGGCCGGCGTAAGTGGGGTAATTCTTCGAGTTCTCCGACTCGAACCAGGCGCGACGCGAATCGAGCTCCTCGGCCATGTAGGTCCGGAGCGCGAGCTGTGCGTCGTCGGACTGCATGACCTCGGTCCACTGCATGTTCTCGATCTCGAAACCCGCCTGCAGGTTGGTGTCGGCTCCGAGGTAGAGCGCGAT
>NZ_JAOPWR010000292.1 GCF_025965585.1 Pseudonocardia sp. | reverse complement strand
CTACGCCAACCGCACGGACTTCATCCGCACAGCGATCCGGCGGCAGCTCGAGAGCCGGGCGGACGCGGTGAACGACACCGTGCAGCGCCGGACGTTGACGCTCGGCACCCGGCATCTCGGCCGCCGTGAGCTCGAACAGCTCCGTGACGCCGGGCAGACGATCGAGCTGCAGGTACTGGGGCTCGCCACGGTCGCCGACGACGTCACCCCGGAGCTCGCGCTGGCGACCATCGCGTCGGTGGAGGTGCTCGGCGCCTTCCGGGCGCCGAGGGCGGTCAAGGCCGCCCTCGCGCCACGCACGGTCTGACCACCGCCACGCACGGGCCATCCATCCTCACGGCACCGCCCGACCGGGCCCACTGCCGGTAGAACACCCCGAGAGGGAAATCCATGGACGCCGAACGCTCCACCAGCATGTCCGAAGCACTGAGGCTCACCCGGGAGGGGAGGCTGGTGGAGGCGGCCGCCCTGCTGCAGCGCACCCTCGGGGCCGCACCACACACCGCTGCGACCACACCCGGATCGCTCCTGGGCCGCCGCGCCGGTGGCGGACTGGCGGGCATCCTCGCCGACGCGGCACGCGCCGGAGCCGGCGGCCTGCTGCGCAACCTCACGACGACCACCGCCGGCGGCGGTGGTCCCGCAACGGCCGAGGCGGCCGCAGCTCCCGGCGGCGAGATCCGCCACCTGCGCCACACCGGGCCGTCCGGGACACGGGCCTACGACCTCTACATCCCCACCGGCTACAGCGGAGCACCGGTGCCGCTCGTCGTCATGCTGCACGGCGGGAAGCAGGACGCCGCGGACTTCGCCGCCGGCACCCGCATGAACGACCTCGCCGAGCAGCACACCTTTCTCGTCGCCTACCCGCAACAGTCCTCCGCGGCCAACAGCGGCGGCTACTGGAACTGGTTCTCCCCCGCCGACCAGCACGCCGACACCGGTGAGCCGGCGATCATCGCCGGCATAACGCGCACCGTCATGAGCGACCACGTCGTCGATCCCGGACGCGTCCACGTGGCCGGGCTGTCCGCGGGAGGCGCCATGGCCGCCGTCATGGCCGCGACCCACCCGGAGCTCTACGCCGGGGTGGGCGTGCACTCCGGAATCGCCCACGGCGCCGCGAACGACGTCGCGTCCGCCTTCGCCGCGATGCGCACGGGTGGGAACCCCGGGCCGGGAGCAGCGGTGCCGCTGATCGTGTTCCACGGCGACCGTGACGCCATCGTGGCACCGGTGAACGCCGAGAAGCTCGTCGCGGCCCGGCTGGCGAACACGGCCTCATCCCTGTCCGACACCACCCGCCACGACTCCGGGCCCGGTCGCCCGTCCACCAGGACGGTGTACACCGACCTCGACGGCACCGTCCTCGCCGAGGCCTGGACCGTGCACGGTGGCGGCCACGCCTGGTTCGGCGGAAACCCGGTCGGGTCCTACACCGACCCCATGGGTCCCGACGCCTCTGCGGAGATGGTCCGGTTCTTCCTCGAACACCACCGCTGAGCACAACCGCATCCGACCTACGGAGCTGCCTGGCTCAGTCGTCCATGCTCGCCAGCTCGGCGCAGACCCCGCTGCAGGCATAGACGCGGCTGCCGGCCTCCGACTGGCCGACCGGGTCGTAGAGCGTGACGTCGAGGAGCCCGTAGTGCCGCCCGCACATCACACAGGCGACGCCCTCGGCCTGGGCGGCCGTGAGGTGTGTGAAGACGCGCTCAGCAGGCTCGGTCATGCCTACCGAGCCTTGTCCAGCTCCGCCGCCTTGTACAGCCTGGGGCGCCCCCGGCCGGACACCGGATCACGACCGGGCTGCGGCCGCTCCGGTGGCTGGAGCGGTGTGCGGTGACGGCAAGGAGATCGACATGAGGACCCGGGGCGCGGTCGTTCGCGAAGCGCCTGGCTCGGATGGTTCCCGAGGACGTCCTGGTTCCGGCGGACTTCGTCCAGGGAACCCCGCCCCACCCGTCGCTCACCTGATGTTCACGTTGTCGGGTCGTCCGGGTTCTGATCCTGACGAGCCCCGGTGTCGCCACCGGTGCGGCGGCTGAGCAGCCGGTAGCTGGGGTCGATGAGTGTCAGCCGGCCCGCGACACTCGAGAGACGGCCCTGCAG
This sequence comes from Pseudonocardia sp., assembly GCF_025965585.1. Taxonomy (GTDB): domain Bacteria; phylum Actinomycetota; class Actinomycetes; order Mycobacteriales; family Pseudonocardiaceae; genus Pseudonocardia. The sequence continues at coordinate 2,396 of NZ_JAOPWR010000292.1, read as the reverse complement.
CCGGACCGCACGGCCGGGCTCCATGCCCTTGATGTACGAACAGCCGTAGAACCGGGCGGTGATGGTGCCGCTCTCGTCGGTGACGGTGCAGGCGAGCGCCGGGGTTCCGTCGGCTGAGACGATCTCGACCCCGGTGACGCTGCCGGTGACGGTGGCCGGTCCACGGTCGGGGAGCTCCCCGATCGGGGTCGACGTGGGCTCGGGTCGCCCTTCCCGCGCCGGTGCGCCGGGGGCTGGTGGCGCCGGGGCGGGGGCAGACGGGTCGGGAACGGTGGGGTCGGCGACGAGACGCCGCTGCGTGTCGACGAAGCTCTCCCCCTCGCGGCGGGCCTCGGAGAGCCGCCTCACGGGCCCGCTCACATCGAACGGGATGATCGTGGCGGCGGCGTGCGGCACGCTGCTGATGCGTTCGGCGAGGTGGTCGGCCGTGCGGTCGTGCAGGAGGCGTCCGAGCACGGGCGAGTAGGTGCGTCGCGGCAGCAGGACGGTCATCTCGGTCCGGCCGTCGCCCACCAGGCGGCTGATCAGCTCGACCGACGCCCGCCCCAGCCTGCGGTCGGGGCAGTCGTGCAGTTCCAGGCCGATGTCGCCACGCTGGAAACGTCCCCACCGATCGGCCAGCCGCCGGGCCCGGGGCTCGTCGATGACGAAGTGCACCGCCCGGATCTCGGCCGCACGCAGCCCGCGCGCGTAGCGCAGGGCACGCAGGGTCGCGAGGTCGAGGTTGTCGACGAACACCAGCACGACGTGACGTGACCACGTGGGCTCGACGTCGAGGATCGGGGCGAGCGCCGCGAGCGCGGCCTCCTCCTCCCGGTACTGGCGGTTGAGCCGGATCAGGGCGAACACGAGGATCGGGAACAGCACGACCACGGCCCAGGCACCCTCGGTGAACTTGACCACCGCGAAGATCAGGACGACGAGGAGCGAGAGGGCGCCGGCACTGGCGTTGATGACCAGCTTGGGCCGCCAGCCGGGCTCGCGGTGCGTGAGGTGGTACCTGGCCATGCCGAACCCGGCCAGGGTGAAGCCCGTGAACACGCCGATGGCGTAGAACGGCACCAGCGCGGAGACGGTGCCGCCGCTGACCACGAGCAGGACGATCGCGACCACGGCCAGCACGATGATGCCGTTGGAGAAGACCAGCCGGTGGCCCCGCTTGGTCAGCTGCCGGGGCAGGAACGAGTCCCCGGCCACGAAGCTGGCCAGGAACGGGAACCCGTTGAAGCTGGTGTTGGCCCCGGTGTAGAGGATCAGCGCCGTCACCGCCTGCACCACGTCGAACAGCACCGTTCCCGCCGGCCCGGCGCCGAACACCGCCCGGACCTCCTGGGAGATCACCGACGGGTAACCGCTGATGAACGGCGTGGCATGGGTCAGGTGGGCGAGCCATGACACCCCTGCGACGAGGAACGCCAACGTCGCGGCCATGACGACGAGCACCCGCCGGGCGTTGACCCCTTCGGGCGGCCGGAAGCTGCTCACGCCGTTGCTGATCGCCTCCAGCCCGGTCAGCGACGAACCGCCGTTGGCGAAGGATCGCAACAGCGTCAGCACCACGACCCCGAGAGTGAGGCCGGCCCCGCTGCCGACGGGGACCGCGCCCGGGAGTGCGGCGGGGTCGTAGCTGGGAAGGTCGCCCAGCAGGCCGCGCACCGTCCCGACCACGATGACCGCTGCCATCGCGCCGCCGAACAGGTAGGTGGGGAGCGCGAAGGCCCGTCCGGCCTCCCGGATGCCTCGCAGGTTGCCGTAGGCGAGCAGGACCACCACGCCGACGGTGATCACCAGGCTGTAGGGGCCCAGCTCCGGGACGGCCGAGACCACCGCGACCGTTCCCGCCGCGGTCTGCACCGCGACGGTCACGACGTAGTCGATCAGGAGTGCGACGGCGGCGATCTGGGCCACGCGTGGCCCGAAGTTCTCCCTCGCGACCACGTAGGACCCGCCGGCCTTGGTGTAGACCTGCACGACCTCGCGGTAGGACAGCGTCAACAGCACCAGCAGGGCCAGCACGACACCGGTGATGGAGAGCACGAGACTGAATGCCGCCAGCCCGAACACGGGCAGCAGCTCCACCAGCATCTGCTCGGTGCCGTACGCCGAGGAGGAGATGCAGTCGGGAGCCAGGACTCCCAGCGCGAGCGTGTTGGGCAGCCGCTCCTCGCTCAACCGCTCGCTGACCAGCGGTGCCCCGAGGAACACCCGCTTGAGTCGGTAACCCCACGGCTCGGGAACCGCCACGGGATCGCGCTGCGCTCGCCGGCCTCCCGTCTCGCCCTGGTCCGGGATCTGTGCAGCGGGTTCGGTCACGTGGCCCCCGTTCCAGGTAGGTCGAGCTCGGCCGGGCCCTTCGGCACAGCCACGCAGTACAGGGGCGCCCTCATGCTCGTCCG
>NZ_JAOPWR010000286.1 GCF_025965585.1 Pseudonocardia sp. | reverse complement strand
TCCCGGACGGGCCGGTTCCGCCGTTGCGGCAGACCTCGTCGACGAATGTTCCTCTCAACGAAACGTCCGTTCCGTTATGCCGAGGATCGTGACTCCGGCCGGGAAGCCTTGTCAAGCAGGCGTGGCGCTGTGCGTCCGATGTCCGGTTCCGCGGCCGATCGCCGGGCCGGTGGTCGCGTGGCGTGTTTGACTGGGATCGGTCCGTCGACCTACGTTGACTTCCAACGAAACAGGTGCGTCGTCCAACGGAACGCACCTCCGCGGGAAACGAGGCGCTGATGGCGGGGTCCACCGCGCGTGACCCGGTGGGGCGGGCGCTCGACCTGCTGACCTGGCTCGCCGAGAACGGCACGGACGGCCCGCTGGGCGTGCGTGAGATCGCCCGGGGGATGGGCACGTCGCCCACCACGGTGCACCGGCTGCTGCAGGCCTTCGAGGAGCGCTCGCTGGTCCGGCGCGACGACCAGGGGTCCTACTACGGCGGCCTGGAGCTGGTGCGCCTCGGCCGGCTCGCCTCGCGGTTCTCGGTGCAGGCCGCCGGCAGGCCGGTGCTCGAGAAGCTCGCGGCCGACGTCGACGAGACGTCGATGCTCGGCCTGCTCGACCCCCGCCGGGGCGAGCTGATGCTCGTCGACTGCGTGCAGACCAGCCATCCCCTGCGCTACGTCGTCGAGCTGCACACGTGGCGCCCGCTCTGGGCGGGAGCGGCGGGGCTCGGGGTCCTGGCGTTCCTGGAGGACGGGGAGCGGGCCCGGCTGCTGCGCGAGCACCCCCCGCAGCCGGTCACCGAGCACACGCTCCCCACGGCCGAGGCCGTCGAGGAGTTCTGCGCGCGGGCCCGCGGTCAGGGGTACGTGCTGACCCGCGGCCAGCGCACACCCGGTGCGGTCGGCGTGGCCGCGCCGATCCGCGACGCCGACGGCAGGGTCGTCGGTGATGTGTGCCTCACCGTGCCCGACAACCGCTTCCGCGAATCGGACGAGCAGCGCTACGCCACCGCGCTGACCTCCGCGGCCGACGACGCCTCCGCCATCCTCGCCGCGGCCGGCTACCGGCTGGCCACCGCGACGCTGGACCTCGGCGCCCGGGCGCGGCCGTGAACGCGCCCCGGCTGGAGCGGCTGCGGCCTGACGAGCTCGACGCCGACCAGCGGCGCCTGTACGAGGAGATCGTCGGCGGTCCGCGGAGCGTGAGCGGCTCGCTGGTGGACGAGGCGGGCGGGCTCGGCGGCCCGTTCAACGCGATGCTGCTCAGCCCGCCGGTCGGGGACGCCGTGCAGGCGCTGGGCGCAGCTCTGCGCTACCGGTCCGCGCTGCCCGACCGCGCCCGCGAGATGGCGACGCTGCTGGTGGCCCACCACTGCTCCAGCGCCTACGAGTGGACCGCGCACGAGGAGCACGGACGCCGCGCGGGCCTGTCCGACGAGGAGATCGCCTCGCTGCGCACCGCGCGGCCGATGGCCGCCGACGACGTGGAGTCCGCCGTGGTGCGCTGCACTCGCGCCCTGCTCGACACCGGCGACCTCGACGACGCGCTCTACGCCGAGGCGGTGGCCGTGCTCGGCCGCGCCACGGTCTTCGAGCTGGTCACGCTGGTCGGCTACTACCGGATGCTCGCCGGGGTGCTCGCGACCTTCCGCGTCCCCGGCCGCTAGCGCACCGCGAGCACGATCCGGCCGCCGGGATGGCCCTCCTCGCTGATGCGGTGCGCCGTGGCGGCCTCGGCCAGGGGGAGGCGGTGCGCCACGTGCACGGTGATCCGGCCGTCGAGCAGGGCCGGGAGCAGGTCGGCGAACACCTCCGCCATTCCGACCCGGTGCAGTAGGCCCCGCGAGTACCGGACCCCCAGCTCCGCGGCGCGGCGGTCGGCGATGGTGACGACGGCGTCCGGCCCGCCGGCGAGCGCGATGCTGTCCTCCAGCACGTCGTGGCCGCTCAGGTCGAGCACGGCGTCGACACCGTTGGGCGCGAGCGCGCGCACCCGCCCGGCCCAGCCCGCGCCGTGCGGCACGGCCTTGACGCCCAGGGACCGCACGCGGTCGAGCTGGGCCGGTCCGGCCGTGCCGATGACGCGCGCCCCCCGCAACGCGGCGAGCTGCACCGCGACCGTGCCGACTCCGCCGGACGCGCCGTGAACCAGCAGCGTCGTGCCCGCGGCGCCCCGTCCCGTGACGCCCAGCAGCCCGAGGGTGCGGTACGCGGTCTCGCCCGAGATCGCGAGGCTCGCCGCGACCTCCCAGGGCAGGCCCGCCGGCCTGGCCACCAGGTCGTCGGAGGGCGTGCTCGGCGTAGGCGTCGTGGGCGCGGCCGAACACCTCGTCGCCCTCGGCGAGGGCCGTCACGCCGGGCCCGACGGCGTCGACCACGCCGGCAACGTCCGTGCCAAGCCCGCGGGGGGCGAGGAGCGGCTCGCTGCGGGCCCCGTCACCGCCTGCCATGTCGCCGCGCCGGATCTTCCACTCGACGGGGTTGACCCCCGCCGCAACCACGGCCAGCCGCACCTGCCCCGCCGCCGGCTCGGGCCGCGGGACCTGCGCGGGTGCGAGCACCTCGGGCCCGCCGTAGCGGTCGAACCGGATCGCCGCGGGCATCGCCGTCAGACCGCCGGGGCCACGGCACCGAGGCGCCGCGCGAACGTGCCGAAGGCGTGGTCGAGCCGGTCCGCCGGGGCCACCGTCCGGTTCTCCCGCAGGTAGGCCTTGCACCGGGCGAGCAGCTCGCCCGGGCTGCCGAGCAGCCCCTCCACCAGCGCGTCGGCGGCCGCGGGAAGCAGGTCCTCGGCCACGACGCGCGACACCATCCCGTAGCGCTCGGCCTCGGCGGCGGGCAGCACCCGTCCCGTGACGATGAGGTCCAGCGCCCGTTTCGGCCCGACGTAGTCCTCGAGGTAGGACATGACGAACGCGGGTGCGGTGCCGTGGTGGACCTCGTCGAACCCCAGCAGGGCGGTGTCCGCGGCCAGGGCGATGTCGCTCTGCACCACGACCCCGCACCCGAACCCGAGCGCGCGGCCCTGCGCCGCGGCCACCGTGATGCCGGGGAACCCGACGAGCAGCCGGTTGGCCTCCACGATGAGCCCGGTGTTGTCCAGCTTCGACATGCCGGGCGGGAGCGTCTCCTGCTGGTCGCGGCCCACGGAGAAGTCCGGGCCCGCCGCCGTGATCAGCACGACGTCGACTGCGGCGTCCGTCGCGTGCCGCAACGCCTCGATGAACTGGCGCATCATCATGCTGTGGATCCGGTTGGCCTCGTCCGGTCGCTGGAGGCGGATCCGCGCCACCTGGCCGTCCTCGGAGTAGTCGACGAACGAACCGCTCGATCCCGACGTCACCCCGACCCCCTCCCGTTCCCTTGTCCCGTCATGAGTCACTCAGCCGCCAGCCGCGCGTCTCGGGGCCGATCCAGATCGTGAACAGCCCGACCGCGAACACGAGCGAGACGATCAGCCCCGCCATCGGGAACGAGCCCAGCGTGCCGACGAGCACGCCCGTCGTCAGCGTCCCGACGCCCGTGATGATCCGCGCGAAGTTGAAGCAGAAGCCCTGGCCGGTGGCCCGCACCGCGGTCGGGAACAGCTCGGGCAGGTAGACCGCGAACACGCCGAACCCGCCGAGCATGAAGAAGCCGGCGATCGGGGCGGCCCACAGCACCGCTCCCGTCGAGCGGGCCAGGGTGAACATCGCGACCGCGGTGATCAGCGAGCCGAGGCAGAACACGAAGTACGAGCCGCGCCGGCCGAGCGACACCGTGAGCCAGATGAGCGCGATGTAGCCGAGGATCGCGCCGCCGTTGAGCAGCATCGCGAAGTAGCTGGAGTAGCGGGCGATCTGGGCCGGCCCCGCGGACGCCGACATCTCGGCGATCCAGGACGGGGCGAACGTCGTGGCGGCGAACGAGCCGACCATCAGCGCCATCGCGCTGAACAGGCCCCCGAGCGTGCGGCGGCGCAGGTCGGGCTCGAACAGGCGCCGGAGGCTGCCCAGCCTGCGGTCGTGGCGCTGCTGCGTGCGGACCCACCGCTCGGGCTCCTTCACGAACAGCCGCAGCACGATCACCAGGACGGCCGGCACCGCGCACCACACCAGGACCCAGCGCCAGCTCGCCGTCCCGACGCCGAGGTTGACCACGGCCGCGAAGAAGTAGCCGACCGAGAACGCCAGCTGCATGATGATCATCAGTCGCGGCCGCAGGCGCTCCGGGAGGCTTTCGGCGAGCAACGCCGCGCCCGCGGCCCACTCGCCGCCGATCCCGAGCCCGGCGATCGCCTGGAAGACCGCGAGCTGCTCCCAGTTCTGCGCGAGCGCGCTCAGCCCGGTGAAGACGGCGTAGATGACGATCGTGACGAGCATGATGCGGGCCCGGCCGAACCGGTCGGTGAGCACGCCGAAGATCGTGCCGCCGATGCCCCAGGCCACCAGCTTGATGGCGACGATGAGCCCGCCGGTGCCGACGATCGCCGCGCGCTCGGTGGTGTGCAGCAGCTCGCTCATGCTCGGGGTCAGGATCAGGTTGAAGACGTTGAGCGCGATGGAGTCGAACATCCACGCGAGGAACGCGGAGACCAGCACCAGCCAGAGGTAGCCCGTCATCCGGGTGGGCGGTTCGGCCGCGGCGGGCGCGTCGGCCGTCGTGACACCGACGGGGTGTCGCTCGTCGGTGCTCATCGGACGGCCCGGGTGGAGGGGGTGAGACGGAACGTCGGTGGCAGCATTGCGTATCCGTTCCTTTCAGCGAAACACCCGTTTCCCTGTGAAAACGGGAGGTTAGGATCGGGTTCGGCGGTGTGTCAAGGAGGCGTCAGGCGCCGCCCGTGCCCGCCTTCTGCTGGGCCTCGGTGACGAACGAGTTGTCGAACAGGCTCGCCGGGTCCGCCTTCACGACGGCCGGGTTCTGGCTCAGCTTGATGGTCGCCGCCACGGTCGCGACGTCCGTCGTGGGGAACGCGGGCATTACGCCCACGCTGACGGCGTAGACGTCCTCCACCACCTTCTGGTCGGTGAGGTTGAGGTTCTTCTTCGCGGCCGAGTAGGCGGCGTCCTTGTTGGACTTGCTGAGGTCGACCGCCTCGGCGTAGGCCGACAGGAAGTCGACGAGCTCGGCGTGGTTCGCCGCGGCCCAGCTCTTCTGAACCCCGAAGCTGGAGTAGCCATAGGGGTCCTTGGCCGTGATGAGGTCGGCGATGTCGGGGAACCCCTTCTGCTCCACGAGCTGCGCCGTCGGCGGCGAGACCATGATCGCGTCCACCACGCCCTTCTCGAGGGCGGCGCTGCGCGCGCCGTTGTCGCCGATGAACGTCACCTGGTAGTCCTTGCCGCGCTGCAGGCCGGAGGACGCCATCGCGCTCTGGATGGCTGTGTCGGACGCCGACCCCGCGCTGCTCGCCGCGATGGTCTTGCCGGCCAGCTCGGCGGGTGAGGTCATGCCCTTCTTCCCGTACATCCGGAAGAACTGGAACGGGTAGGTCGTGCCGACGATGGTGATCGGCGCGCCGGCCACGATCGCGCCGGCGAGGTCCGAGATCCCCGAGTCGGAGAGCTGCACCGACCCGCTCGCCAGCGCCGGTGGCGCCTTGGTGCCCGACAGCGTGATCATCTGGACGTCCAGGTGGTGCTTGGCGAAGACGCCCTGGTCGATCCCGACCCAGAGCGGGATGGACGCCGCGGTCGTCGCGCCCACGGCGATCTTGATCGTGCGGGTCGCGCCGCCGTCCGCGGCCGGCGGCGCCGCCGGCGATCCGCAGGCGCTCGCGACGAGGGCGACGGCGGCGATGCCGGCGGCCCACCTGAGTGATCTCACGGTGCTTCCCTTTCGACAGGGGCGGGATCGACGACGGGGGACCCGGCGTCGAGATCTGCGGTCTCGAGATCTGCCGTCTCGATTTCGGCGGTCTCGATCAGGTCCCACACGGTCCGTTCGAGCTCCCGGAACCCGGCCGTGTGCTTGACGTCCAGCCGGCGGGGCCGGGGGAGGTCGATCGGGACGATCTTCCGGACGCGGGCGGGGCGCGGCCCGAAGACCACCACCCGGTCGGCCAGGAACACGGCCTCGCTGATCGAGTGGGTGACGAGGATCGAGGTCTTGCGCTGGGCGGCCCAGATGCGGGTCAGCTCCGCCTGCATGAGCTCGCGGGTCTGGGCGTCGAGTGCGGCGAAGGGCTCGTCGAGCAGCAGGACGTCGGAGTCGACGGCCAGTGCGCGGGCCAGGTTGGCGCGCTGCTGCATCCCGCCGGAGAGCTGGTGGGGATAGTGGTCGGCGAAGTCGGCGAGCCCCACCAGGTCGAGCAGCTCGGTGACTCGCTCCTGCTTCGCCGCGCGGTCCCGGCGCAGCACCTCCAGCCCGTAGGCGACGTTGCCGCGGACCGTGCGCCACGGCAGCAGCTGCGCCCCCTGGAAGACCATCGCCCGGTCGGTGCCCGGGCCGGTGATCGGCTTCCCGTCGAGCTCGAAGCGGCCGGCCGAGAGCGGGAGCATGCCGGTGATCGCCGTCATGAACGTCGTCTTGCCGCATCCGGACGGCCCGACGATGCACAGGAACTCGCCGTCGGCGACCTCCAGGTCGACGCCGTCCACGACGGTGGCGGTCCGGATGTTGCGGCCCTCCCGCGTCCGGTACCCGATCGACACGCCCTCAGCGGCGAGCTTGACGCCGTTCACCGGTCCACCTTCCAGCCCGAGACGCGCGCCTCGATCGCCGAGAGCCCGAGGCCGAGCAGGACGCCGACCAGCGCGAGGAACACGACCGCGAAGTAGTAGCGGTCGGTCTGGAAGATCTGCCCGGTCTGGTTGAGGTAGTAGCCGATGCCGGCCTGCGCGCCGTAGAGCTCACCGACGACCACGGCGATGATCCCGCGCGACACGGCGTTGCGGAGCCCGACGATGATGTGCGGGACGCTGGCGGGCAGGGCGATCGTGCGGAAGATCCGCCAGTCGCCGGAGCCGAACGTCCGGGCCATGCGGATCATGCCGGGGTCGATGTCGCGGATGCCCGCGGTGGTGTTGATGGCCACGGGCCACACCGCCAGCAGGTAGACGAAGGCGACCTTCGAGCCGACCCCGATGCCCAGCGTCAGCACCAGGATGGGCACGAGCGCCACCACCGGCGTCGCGAACAGCGCCGAGACGAGCGGGTCGCTCAGCTCGCGGACCGTGCGGTACCAGCCGGCGAGCAGGCCGAACGGGATGCCCGTCACCACCACCAGCAGCATCCCGAGCAGGAACTCCTGGCCGCTGACCGCGATGTGGGTGAGGAAGCCGTCGTCGGCGAACGCGGTGGGCGCCGCCTCGACGATCCGGACGGGGGAGCTGATGTAGAGCGGGTCGATGATCCCCAGGCCGGACACGACCTGCCACACGACGAGCAGGACGAGGATGCCGACGGCGCCGAGGACCGGGCTGCGGTAGCGGGCCCAGAGGCCCAGCCGCTCGAGGGTGACCAGCGGGGCCGGTACCGGCCGCACCGCGTGCGCGGCGGCGGGTGCGGCGTCCGTGTGCGTGTCCGTCATGTGTCGCGACCTCTCAGGGCTCGACCGTGCAGCTGCCCTTGACTTTCGTGCCGCGGTGGCCGGAGACGTCGTCGGTCGCGGGGCGCGGTGGCGCCCGCGGCGAGCAGTTCCCGCGGATCTTGCTGTTCCCTTAGGCGAAACGGTTGTCCCGCTCAACGAACTGCGCAAGGTATACGACAGTGACCTCCCCCACGTCAAGGAGTCGCCGTCGCGGGTGCCCAACGCCTTGACAGATCGGAAGACGGTATTACGGTATGCCGGTGCAGGAAGGTGCGATGGACGAGCTGCGACGCGAGGCGGCGCCCCTGCGGCGGCAGGTGGTCGAGCTGCTCCGCGCGGCGATCGTCGCGGCGGAGTTCGCCCCGGGCCAGCGGCTGGTGGAGCGGGTGCTCTGCGACCGGTACGGCGTCAGCCGCACCGTCGTCCGCGAGGCGCTGCGGCAGCTCGAGTCCGAGGGGCTGGTCGCGATGGTGCCCCAGCGCGGGCCCGTCGTCGCCACCGTCACCGAGGCCGACGCGATCGCCCTCTACGAGGTGCGGGAGGTGCTCGAGGCACTGGCCGGGCGCGCCTTCGCTGAGCGGGCCCACCCTGCCCAGCGCAGCGAGCTGCGCCGCCGGTTCGCAGCGGTCGACACGGCGCTGACCAGCGGTGACCTGGCCGCGATGCTCGCCGCCAAGGACGCCTACTACGCCGCGCTGCTCGACGGCGCGGGCAACGACGTCGTCCGCGGCACGCTGCGCGGCGTGCACGCCCGCACCAGCCTGCTGCGGGGGCTCACCCTGCAGGCCCCGGGCCGCATCGCCCACACCCGGCGCGAGCTCCGGGCCATCACGATGGCGGCCTGCGACGGCGACGCCGACGCCGCGTGGGCGGCCTGCACCGCCCACGTCCGCTCCGCGGCTGCCGTCGCGCTGCAGCAGCTGCGGTCCCGCCCGCCCCACGACGCACCCGGCCATCCGAACACCGACATCCGGAGAGGACCACCATGACCACCACCGACGCCGCCCCCGGGGCGCAGGAGTACATCGACGGGATGGCCCGCGACCGCGGGTACGTCCTCGACTACCACAAGGTCATGGCCAAGCAGGACTTCCCGGTCCTGCAGGCGGCCAACGGCTTGGTCGGTGCCGCCTACCTGGATCAGCGCCGGCTCGACCGGCGCACCAAGGAGCTGATCTTCATCGTCAGTCTCACGGTGATGCGGGCGTCGAAGGGTCATATCCAGAGCCACATCCGGGTGGCGCTCGACCTCGGCGTCAGCCCCGAGGAGATCCTCGAGGCCATCGAGATCAGCCTGCCGGAGGCGGGGATCGTCGCGTTCCAGACGGGCTTCGACGCGTGGAAGGAGGTCGTCGGCGCGGACGGGCTCGAGCCGAGTGTTGCAGTCCACCAGGGTGGTTCCGGGGGCAACGGATGACGTCCTGACCTCACCCGCTGGAACGCGGGTGGCCGTCGGCATCAGGTCCGGTCACGGGCTGCACAGATTGACTGCCTGTGGCGAGCTTGGGACCACGCCGTCCGTGACGTGCAGGAGCGTGTAGTCCGGTGTGCTGGGGGTCAAGGGGTCGTAGGTTCACATCCTGTCGTCCCGACGGCCGGAACGGGCGGTTCCCTTCGACGGGGGAACCGCCCCTTCTGCTTTCTACCGGCGGATACGTGCGTTCAGCTGATCTTGCCGGTGGACCGTTGGCTGGAGTGGTTCGACCGGTCTCGGCAGCAGATGTGGCGTTGACAGCGATAAGTGACAGCAACGCTCTCCGCGCTGAGGCGACCGGCTCGTACTCCGCTGTCATCGGTCGCGATCTCAGCTGTCAGCGTCGTCGGACAGGCCGCTGTCGAGATCGTCGAGTGCTTGGCGTTGAGTGTCGAGGTTGACGTGCCGTGCACTGACTGCGCCGGGGGACGGCCGGGCTCGGAGGGGGCACCAAGCTGGGCCAGGCCGCCCGTGGTGTTCGGCGAAACTGGTTCCCGCGTTCGAGAGTCAGTCCACCCGAAAGGGCCAAGTTAAGCAGCCGCGGCTGCTCTATCGCGGCCGGCACGACGCGGTGCGGCCCGGGTGGGGGGCGAGGCACTGCTGGAGATCGCCCGCCCCTACTGCTCCTGCTCGGTGGTCTTGCCTCGGTGTCGGCGGGGCGTCGGCACGCTCTTCCTCTGCCGCCGGGCTCTGCAACGGTGTGGTGCTGAACCGGGTCAGGACCGGCCGAGTTGCGGCTACAGGCCGCGCTCCGGCGGGTTGTCATCGACGACGTCGTCGTCGATCCGGACACCGCGGTCGGCCCGGTCGTCATGGAGCTCGTCCAGGGCGGCGGCGAGCCGATGAAGCGGCCACCCCGGACCACGAGCTCACGGGTCCCACGGTCGTCGAGGATGACCGTGCGATGTGCGCCCACCTCGGCTCTGCGCCTGGTGGCCGCCAGGTGCACTGCTCAGCATCGCCATCGGCAGCAGGAACCAGTGCCCCCGCGCGCAGCAGACCCGGCCCAGCTCGACAGGTCCATCGGTGCTCGACAGAACCGGGCGCTGCAGCACCTCGGCCACCTCACCGCACTCCGG
>NZ_JAOPWR010000244.1 GCF_025965585.1 Pseudonocardia sp. | reverse complement strand
CGGTCGCCGTGGGCCGCGCGGGTGGTGCGCCGGGTGCGGCGCGGCGGTGTCGCGACGCGCAGGGCCCGCATCGCGTCGGCGAGGCGGACGAGCTCCTCGGCGGAGAGCTCGTCGAAGTCCCGGGCTGCGAGCCGTTCGGTGTCGGCGGCGACGGCGGGGCGAGCCACCTCCCGGCGCTCCTCCCGAGAGGTTTGCCCTGGTGCACCCGTCCGCACGGCGCCCCCGCCTGCCCGGTCGGTGCCCGGCGGCTCAGGGCCGGCGAGCGGTGGCGCCCCGGAGGCGGGCTCGGCGGTGTCGCCGCGGCGGCCCGCGGGGTCGTCCAGGCCGCCGAACACCAGCGCGAACACGCGGTCCAGCAGGGGGATCTGCTCGGGTCCGGACACCAGCGTCGCGAGCGCGCAGTCCCGCAGCCGGCGGGTGGTGGCCGGTGCGACGGTGACGACGGCCCGCGCGAACCGCTCGGCGCGATCCGGCCCCACGGCCAGGCCCGCGTCGCGGCAGGCGGCGCCGAACCGGGCCACCAGGCCCGCCAGATCCCCCTCAGCCACCGGCGATCAGCCCGGCCAGGCCCGTCGCGCGGGCCAGCCGCACGTCCTCGTCGTACTTGAGGACGGCGCCCAGCGTGCGGTCGGCCGCCGCCTCGTCCAGGTCCGCGACCCCGAGGACGTGCAACGCGGTGGTCCAGCTGATCGCCTCCGCCACGCCGGGCCGCTTCTGCAGCTCCAGGGTGCGCAGCCGGCCCACCGTGGCCGCGACCTGCCCGGCCAACCACCCTGCTGCGGCAGGTACCCGGCGACGCACGATCTCCTCCACACGTGCGACGTCGGGGTAGCCGATCCAGTGGTAGAGGCAGCGGCGCTTGAGCGCGTCGTGCAGGTCGCGGGTGCGGTTGGACGTCAGCACCGCCACGGGCGGCACGGTGGCGGCGACCGTGCCCAGCTCCGGGATCGTCACCGCGGCCTCGGCGAGCATCTCGAACAGGAACGCCTCGAACTCGTCGTCGGCGCGGTCGATCTCGTCGATCAGCAGCACCGCGGGCCGTGGCCCGGGGTGCTCGACGGCGGCGAGCAGGGGGCGGGCCAGCAGGTGCTCGCGGGTGAACAGGTCGGCGTCGCGGAGCTGGTCGCCGCGCGACTCGGCCAGCCGGATCGCGAGCAGCTGCCGCGGGTAGTTCCACTCGTAGAGCGACTCCGCGGCCGTCAGCCCCTCGTAGCACTGCAGCCGCAGCAGCGGGGTGTCGAGCACCTGGGCCAGCGCCTTCGCCGCCTGCGTCTTGCCGACGCCGGGCTCTCCCTCCAGCAGGATCGGCTGCGCGAGAGCGACGGCGAGGAACAGCGCGGTGGCCAGCGCGTCGTCGGCGAGGTAGCCGACACCGTCCAGGCCGGCGCGGAGGCCGTCGACGTCGGTGGGCAGGCCTTCCGTCACCGGCCGAACCGCCCGGGGTCGTCCAGGAAGGCCTGCCGGCAGCCGGTGCCGCAGAAGTACACGGCCTTCCCGCCGTACTGGGCGGAGATGCTGCTCGGGGTCACCGCCACGTCCATCCCGCACACGGGATCGGAGGCGATCTCCAGCCGGGGCGACGGCCACGGCTCGGGGGCCCCCTCGACCGGAGGGAGGGTGACCCGCGGCCGGTGCGCCACGATGTCGGCGAACACCGACAGCGCGATCTCCGCGGCCGTCCGCGCACCGATGTCGAGCCCGGCGGGCGCGTGGATGCGCGCCCGCTGCTCCTCGTCGACACCCAGGGCGGCGAGCTCGTCGAGCACCCCGGCCGAGCGGCGGCGGCTGGCCACCAACGCGACGTAGTCGACGCCCGCGGCGAGCGCCGCCCGCAGCACGGTGGCCTCGTCCCGGCCGTGCGACGCCACGACCACGGCCGACGTGTCGGAGGCGATCGGCGCGGACGGGTCGACGCCGGAGCGCACGTCCCAGTCCAGGGAGTGCCCGACCCGCGCCAGCGCCCGCGCGACCGGCGCCTCGCCGTACACCGAGACGAGGACCGGCGGGATCATCGCCTCCAGGAAGATCTCCAGAGTGCCGCCGGACAGGCACGGGTTGCCGACCGTGCGCACTCCCTCCTGCGCCGGCTCGTCCGCGTCCCCCGCGCGCGGGGTGATCCGCAGCAGCCCCGACTCGCCGGACTGCAGCAGCCGCAGGCTCTCCAGCCGCACGGTGGACTCCGCGCACACGCCTCCGACGAAGCCGTCGATCGTGCCGTCGGCCAGCACCAACGCGCAGTCACCCGGCTTGGCGCTGGTCGGGCGCTCGGCCCGCACCACCGTGGCCAGCACGAACGGGGTGCGGCCGGTGCGCAGCCCGTCCACCCGCGACAACATGTCCGCTCTGCTCATGTCCTCATCCGCCGTCAACCGATAGCCAGGTCGGTCCGGAGCGGCCGGCCCTGCAGGGCCCGCCACACCTGCGCCGGGGTCAGAGGCATGTCGGCGTGCCGCACCCCGATCGCGTCCAGAACCGCGTTCACCACCGCCGCGGGCGACCCCACGGTGGCCGACTCCCCCACACCCTTGGCCCCGATGGGATGGTGCGGCGAGGGCGTGACAGTCGCCCCGAGCTCCCAGGACGGGCACTCCAACGACGTCGGCAGCAGGTAGTCCATGAACGACGCGCCGAGGTGGTTGCCGTCGCCGTCGAAGGCCATCAGCTCCATCAGCGCCATCCCGATGCCGTCGGCGAGGCCGCCGTGCACCTGCCCCTCGACGATCGTCGTGTTGATCCGCACCCCGCAGTCGTCCACGGCGATGAAGCGGCGGACCTTCACCTGTCCGGTGCCCGGGTCCACGTCGACGACGCAGATGTAGGCGCCGAACGGGAACGTCAGGTTGGGCGGGTTGTAGACGCACGTGGCGTCCAGGTGCCCCTCGACGCCGTCGGGCAGCTCCAGGTCGGAGTGGGCGGCCATCGCGATCTCGCGGATCGTGACGACGGCGGCCTCGTCGCCCCGCACGTGGAACCGGCCCTTCACCCACTCCAGGTCGCCCGCGCTCACCTCGAGCATCGCCGCTGCGACGATCCGCGCCCGCTCCCGCACCTTGCGCGCGGCGAGCACCGCCGCCGCACCCGACACGGGGGTGGACCGGGAGCCGTAGGTGCCCAGGCCGAACGGGGTGCGGTCGGTGTCGCCCTGCACGACCTCGATGTCGTCGGGCGAGATCCCCAGCTCCTCGGACACGATCTGCGCGAACGTGGTCTCGTGCCCCTGGCCCTGCGACATGCACGACACCGCAAGCACCGCCGACCCGGTGGGGTGCACCCGCAGCTCGGCGCCGTCGGCCATGCCGAAGCCGAAGATGTCCATCATCTTGCGCGGCCCGGCCCCGACGGCCTCGGTGAAGAAGCTGATCCCGATGCCCATGACGGTGCCGCGCCCCGTGGCCTCGTAGGCGCGGCGGTGCTCGGCCTGCTCGCGGCGCAGCTCGTCGTAGCCCGCCATCTCCAGCGCGAGCCGCAGCGTGCGCGGGTAGTCGCCGGAGTCGTACTCCCAGCCGGTGGCGCAGCGGAACGGGAACTGCTCGGGGCGCAGCAGGTTGGCCATCCGCACCTCGGCGGGATCGCGCCCGAGGTCATGGGCGAGGACGTCGACCATCCGCTCGACGAGGTAGGACGCCTCGGTGATCCGGAACGAGCACGCGTACGCGACACCGCCGGGTGCCTTGTTCGTGTAGACGCCCGTGACGCGGCAGTGCGCCGCGGCCACGTCGTAGGAGCCGGTGAAGGTGTGGAAGAACCCGGCCGGGAACTTCGACGGCTGCGCGGTGCCGTTGAACGCGCCGTGGTCGGCGAGCACCCGCACCCGCAGGCCCTGGATGCGGCCGTCCGCGGTGGCGGCGATCTCGCCGCGCATGTGGTAATCGCGGGCGAACGACGTGGTCATGAGGTTCTCGGAGCGGTCCTCGGCCCACTTCACCGGGGCCCGGGTGATCATCGATCCGACGACCGAGCAGATGTAGCCCGGGTACATCCCGACCTTGTTGCCGAACCCGCCGCCGATGTCCGGCGCGATGATCTGGATCTTGTGCTCGGACAGCCCGGCGATCGACGCGTACATCGCGCGGTGCGCGTGCGGGGCCTGCGTGGTGGCGTACACGGTCAGCTTCCCGCTCACCGGGTCCATGCTCGCGACGATGCCGCAGGTCTCGAGCGGGGCGGGGTGCACGCGCGGGTAGAGCAGGTCGCACACGCTGACGTGGTCGGCGGCGGCGAACACCGCGTCGGTGGCGGCGGCGTCGCCCGCCTCCCAGTCGAAGATGTGGTTGTCGGTGCGGCCCGGGGTCTCGTCGCGCACCAGCGGGGCGTCGGGAGCCAGTGCCTGCCGCGCGTCGACGACAGGGGTGAGCGGCTCGTACCCGACGTCGATCAGGGCGAGGGCGTCACGCGCGGCGTACCGGTTCTCGGCGACGACGAACGCCACCTCCTGGCCCTGGTAGCGCACCTTGTCGGTGGCGAGCACCGCCTGCACGTCGTGCGAGAGCGTCGGCATCCAGGCGAGCCCGCGCGCGGCGAGCATCTCTCCGGTGATCACCGCGCGCACCAGCGGGTGCGACTCGGCCGCGCTCGTGTCGACCGAGACGATCCTGGCGTGCGCGTACGGGCTGCGCAGCACCGCGGCGTGCAGCATGCCGGGCAGCTGGATGTCGTCGACGAAGCGCCCGCTCCCGCGGACGAACCGCGCGTCCTCCTTGCGCAGCATCGATCCGTGCCCCATCGGGGTCGGGTGGTCCGAGGCCCGATCAGCGAGCGCCGTCATCGCAGCGACTCCTGCTCGGCGGCGTGCCGGATCGACCGGACGATGTTCTCGTAGCCGGTGCAGCGGCAGGTCAGGCCCGAGATGGCCGCGCGGATCTCCTCGTCGGACGGGTCGGGGTTGTGGTCGAGCAGCCAGCGCGACGTCAGCAGCATCGCGGGCGTGCAGAACCCGCACTGCAGCCCGTGGCACAGCGTGAACGACAGCTGGACCTGGTCGAGGCCGAACCGCCCCTCCAGCCCCTCGACGGTGCGCACCCTCCGGCCGGACGCCATCGCGGCGAGCACGGTGCAGGACTTGACCGGCACGTCGTCCATCCAGACCACGCAGGCACCGCAGTTGGACGTGTCGCAGCCCCAATGGGTGCCGGTGAGGCCCAGCTCGTCGCGCAGCAGGTGCACGAGCAGCAGTCGGGGCTCGACCTCGCGGGTGTGCTCGCGGCCGTTGACGCTGAGGGTGATCTGCACGTCAGACCACCCCCGCCCGCTCCACGGCGCGACGCAGCGCGCGGGTGGTGAGCTCGCCCGTGAGGTGGCGCTTGTAGTCGGCGGGGCCGCGCTGGTCGGCGGTCGGGCGGCAGTGCTGCGCGGCGAGCCGTCCGGCCTCGACGAAGTTCTCCTCGGTGGCCGGCCTCCCCCTCAGGAAGTCCTCCGCCTCGGCCGCCACGAAGTGCCGCGCGCCGACGGCCGCGAGCCCGATCCCGACCTCGACGACGACACCACCGTCCCCGACGGACACCGCGGCCGCGGCAGCGGCGACCGCCCAGTCGCCGGACCGGCGGTCGACCTTCACGTAGGCGCTGCCCCCGCCGGGCCCGGACGACCACAGCGGCACCTGCAGCTCGACGAGCACCTCGGCCGGACCGACGACCGTGTCGTACGGGCCGACGAAGAACTCCCGCATCGGCACGGTCCGTGTCGCATCCCCACCCCGGATGACGGCGACCGCGCGGAGCGCGCAGAACGCGCCCGAGAGGTCCTCCGACGGGTCGGCCTGGCAGACCGATCCCCCGACGGTGCCGCGGTTGCGCACCACGGGGTCGGCGATCACCCGCTCGGCGTCGTGCAGCATCGGCAGCAACGCCCCGACCTGGGCCGAGTCGAGCAGCTCGGCGTGGCGCACCATCGCCCCGATCCGCAGCCGGTCGCCCTCGACGCGGATCCCGGCGAGCTCCGTCAGGTCGTTGATGTCGACCAGCATCTCGGGCTGGGCCAGCCGCAGCTTCATCATCGGGATCAGGCTGTGGCCACCCGCGACCAGTCGGGTCTCGGGTCCGTGACGAGCCAGCAGCGCGATCGCGTGCTCGACGCTGGTGGCGCGCTGGTACTCGAAGTGGGCTGGGACCTGCATCACACTCCCGACGGTGGGTCCGGCCATCGTGGTCGCGTTCCCGGAACGGGACAAGACGTCTTAAGCCTTCGCTTAGGACGACTAGGTGTACGGGTGCGCCCGGGTGCAGCATGACGCCACTTGACACGCCACTCGGAACGCTGTGATGTTGCGCACCACACTGCGGGTGATCAACCCGGAGCGGTAGGTCGCGCTACGTGATGTTCACAGGGCGTGCCGGTTGACGTCGCGACGAGGCGAATGAGGACGAATGGCGATCGAGTCGAGCGGGCACAGCACGGGCAACCCGCGGATGTTCGAGCTCATCGAGAACGCCCCGAAGACGGGCAAGAGCCCCACGATCTGGGCCTGGCCGCAGATGACCGAGTACCTGAAGATCGCCGGCCAGCCGGTGGCCGGTCCGTGGCCGCCGCATCAGCAGCCCCGCCCCGATCCCGAGGACGAGGCGCTTCCCGTGGCAGTCGCCGAGCCCGAGCGCCGGCCGCAGGCCTAGAGCCGTACCGAGGAGAGATCGATGTACCCCTCCCGCTTCCGCTACGAGGCGCCACGCTCCCTCGAGGAGGCCTCCGCCCTGCTCACGCAGTTCGGCGACGAGGCGAAGGTGCTGGCCGGCGGCCAGAGCCTGGTCCCGCTGCTCAAGCTGCGCTTCGCCGCGCCGGAGCTGCTCGTCGACATCAACAACATCCCCGGGCTCGACCACCATCGCGAGGACGCCGACGGCACGCTGCGCATCGGCGCGCTGTGCCGGCACGTGGCGCTCGAGCGCTCGACGCTGCTGCCGGGCAAGCACCCGCTGATGGCCGCGGCCGCACCGCTCGTCGCCGACCCGATCGTGCGCAACCGCGGCACGCTCGTCGGCTCGCTTTGCCACTCCGACCCGCAGGGTGACTGGGCGTCGGTGCTGCTCGCGCTGGGCGGGTCGATCGTCGCGCTCGGGCCGAACGGCCGCCGGACGATCCCGGCCGCCGACTTCTCGCTGGGGCCGTTCCAGAACGCGCTGCTGCCGGGCGAGATCGCGATCGAGGCGGTCGTGCCCGCCGCGAAGGGCCAGGTGTCGGGCACCTACCTCAAGCTCGAGCGCCGCGTCGGGGACTTCGCCACGGCGGGCGTCGCCATCGCGCTCGAGACCTCCGCCGGCATCGTCATCCGCGCGGGCATCGCGCTCACCGGCGTCGGGGCCGGCAACCTCCAGGCCACGGCGGCGGAGCAGGCGCTGGTCGGCAGGCCCCTGAGCGAGGCCTCGATCGAGGAGGCGGCGCAACTGGCCGCCGAGACGGCCCGGCCCAAGAGCGACCACCGCGGCAGCGCGGCCTACAAGCGCCACGTGGTGGCGACGTTCGTCCGGCGCGGGCTCGCCCGTGAGTCGGCGCCCGAGGGAGTAGCCGCGTGAACGAGCTTGCGAGTTCCGCCGGCGACACAGCGAGTTCACGAATGCGGCCGACGAACGCCGGCGAGGAGGACTCATGAGTTACGGACAGTCGAGCATCGTCCGGGAGCTCGGCGCCGACGAGCGCCGGATCACGATCACGGTCAACGGCGAGAAGCGCGTCGTCGAGGTGGAGCCGCGGCTGCTGCTCGCCCACCTGCTGCGCGAGGGACTCGCGCTGACGGGCACCCACCTCGGCTGCGACACCACCAACTGCGGAGCGTGCACCGTGCTCGTGGACGGCGAGCCGGTGAAGTCCTGCACGATGCTCGCGGTGCAGGCCGACGGGCACGAGGTCACCACCGTCGAGGGGCTGGGCACGCCCAGCGAGCTCGACCCCGTGCAGGAGGGCTTCACGAAGGAGCACGCACTGCAGTGCGGGTTCTGCACCCCCGGGATGATGATGAGCTCCAAGGCCCTGCTCGACCGGAACCCGGACCCCTCCGAGGAGGAGGTCCGCTGGGCGCTCTCGGGCAACCTCTGCCGCTGCACCGGCTACCAGAACATCGTCAAGGCCGTGCTGTGGGCGGCCGAGAAGCGCAACGGTGGTGCCCGGTGACCGCACTGGACGAGGTCAAGATCGGCGGGATGGGCGCGAGCCGCCGGCGCGTCGAGGACAGCCGCTTCATCCGCGGCCGCGGCAACTACGTCGACGACGTCAAGCTGCCCGGCATGCTGCACATGGAGATCCTGCGCAGCCCGCTCGCGCACGCCCGGATCACGAGCATCGACACGAGCAAGGCCTGGGAGATCCCGGGCGTCCGGCTGGTGCTCACCGGCGAGATGATGGCCCAGCGCAACCTCGCCTGGATGCCCACGCTGTCCTACGACACCCAGGCCGTGCTCGCCACCGACAAGGTGCGCTTCCAGGGCCAGGAGGTGTGCGTCGTCGTCGCCGACGACCCGTACATCGCCAAGGACGGCTGCGAGGCCGTCGTCGTCGAGTACGAGCCGCTGCCGCCGATCGTCAACCCGATCCAGAGCAGGGCCGCGGACGCGCCGATCATCCGCGACGACAAGGAGGGGCAGGCCGACAACACCTGCTACCGCTGGGAGGTCGGCGACCGCGAGGCCACGGACCGCGCGTTCGCGCAGGCCGACGTCGTCTCGACGATGAAGCTGCACTATCCGCGCAGCCACCCGTCGCCCATCGAGTGCTGCGGCGCCGTGGCCGACTACAACGCCGCCACGCAGAAGCTCACGGTCTTCATGACCACGCAGGCGCCGCACATCATCCGCGCCGCGTTCGCCCTGGTCACGGAGCTGCCCGAGCACATGATCCGGATCATCTCGCCGGACATCGGAGGCGGGTTCGGCAACAAGGTGCCCGTGTACCCGGGCTATGTCGCGGCCACACTGTCCTCGATCCTGCTCGGCAAGCCGGTGAAGTGGATCGAGGACAAGACCGGCAACCTGATCTCCACCGGGTTCGGCCGCGACATGTATCTCGACGCCGAGATGGCGCTGCGCTCAGACGGCAAGATCCTCGCCGTCCGGATGCACGCCGACACCGACCAGGGCGCGTTCTTCTCCGACGCCCAGCCCAGCAAGTTCAAGATCGGGCTGATGCACTCGGCGTTCGCCTGCTACGACATCGGCACCGGCCACATCACCGCCCGGGGCCACTACACCAACAAGGCGCCCGGCGGCGTCGCCTACCGGTGCTCGTTCCGCGTCACCGAGGCGATGTTCTTCCAGGAACGCATGATGCAGGCGGCGGCCACGGACCTGGGCATGGACCAGGCCGAGTTCCGCCGGCGCAACCTGCTGCCCGACGACGCGTTCCCCGCGCGCACGCCGTTCGGGTTCCTCGTCGACTCCGGGCAGTACGGCAAGTGCCTGCAGATCGGCCTGGACGCCATCGGCTACGACGACTTCAAGCGTGAGCAGGCCGAGGCCCTCAAGCGGGGCCGGCGCCTCGGCATCGGCATCTCGACGATGACCGAGCCGCTCGGGGCCGGCAACAGCCGCGAGTACGACATCCTCGGCATCAAGATGTTCGACTCCGCCGAGCTGCGGGTGCACATGACCGGCAAGGCGATCCTGCGGGTCGGGGCCAAGAGCCAGGGCCAGGGCCACGAGACGACGTGGGGCCAGATCGTCAGCCACGAGCTCGGCATCCCCGCCGCCGACGTGATCGTCGAGGAGGGCGACACCGACACCGCGCCGTTCGGCATGGGCACCTACGCCTCGCGCTCGACGCCGGTGGCCGGGGCCGCCATCGCGATGGTCTCGCGCAAGATCCGGGCCAAGGCGCGCAAGCTCGCCGCGCACCTGCTGGAGGTCTCGGAGGAGGACGTCGAGTGGGAGCTCGGCCGGTTCTACGTCCGTGGTGCTCCCGAGCGCGGCGCCACGATCCAGGAGTGCGCGATGGCCGCGTACTCCAACATGCCCGACGGCATGGAGCCCGGCCTGGAGAACAACGCCTACTACGACCCGCCCAACCTGACCTGGCCGTTCGCCTGCTACATCGCGACCGTCGAGGTCGACCCGGAGACCGGCACCTGGGACGTGCTGCGCTTCGTGGCCGTCGACGACTGCGGCGTGCGGATCAACCCGATGATCGTCGAGGGCCAGATCATGGGCGGGCTCACCGAGGCCTACGCCGCGGCGAACATGCAGTTCCAGACCTACGACGCCGAGGGCAACATGGTCGGCTCGAACTACATGGACTACCTACTGCCCACGGCCTGGGAGACGCCCGGGTTCGAGCTGCACGAGGTGGTCACCCCCTGCCCGCACCACCCGCTCGGCGCCAAGGGCGTCGGCGAGTGCGCCACCGTCGGCGGCCCGGCAGCATACGTCAACGCCGTGCTCGACGCACTGGGCGACACGGGCGTACGCAACATCGACATGCCGCTGCTGCCCGACCGCGTCTGGCAGGCCGTCCAGGACGGCCAGGACGTGTCCGGCGCGCCGCCCTTCCGGCAGGACTGAGGGACCGACATGATCATCAACAGCGAGTTCCAGGTGGCTGCACCGGTCGACAAGGTGTGGGACTACATGCTCGACGTCCCGAACCTCGCCCCGTGCCTGCCCGGCGCCGAGCTGGTCGGGGATGACGGCAACGGCACCTACGACGGCAAGGTCGTGGCTCGGCTGGGCCCGGTGAAGCTGAACTTCAGCGGCAAGGCGCGGATCACCTCCGCCGACGAGGCCTCCCACCGGCTCGTCCTGGACGCGTCCGGCTCGGAGGACACGGGCAAGGGCACCGCCGCCATGACGATCACCGCGACGCTCGTGCCCGGGGCCCGCGGCACCACCGTGAAGGTGGACCAGGATCTGCAGATCTCCGGGGCCGCGGCGCAGTTCGGCCGCGGCATGATCGCCGACGTCACCAGCGTGCTCATGAGGAGCTTCGCCGACTGCCTGCAGTACAACATCGACAACCAGGGCCGGGGCGGCGGCACGACCGTCGCGGTGCGCGCGGCCAAGCCGGCCAGCGGGCTCGCGATCGGCGTGCAGGCCACGCTGATGGCGCTCAAGCGCGTGTTCGCGCGCTTCTTCCTGCCCTACGACCGGAACAGGTGACCCGATGGTGCTCTGGTGGATCGGCAACGCCGTCCTGCTGTTCGTCGTCCTGCCGGTGGTGATCGCCCTCCTCAACCGCGTGCTCTCCGCGGTGGAACGCATCCGCGCCGCGGCCGACGACATCCTGACCCACGGGGTCGAGCTCACGGTCGAGCTGAACGACGTGCCGGCACTGCTGGCCACGACCGACGCCACGGTGAAGCAGGTCGCCGTCGGGGCGACCAGGTACGCGGGCAGCGTCGCGGCGCTGCTCCCGGCGAAGTAGGAGGAGAGTCATGCCGGCTGTCGCCTGGGTCACGATCGTGATCGCCGTCCTGATCATCGCCGTCACGGCGGTCGGGCTGCTGCGGGTGGTCCTGCACCTGCGCCACGTGCACTTCACCCTCGGTTCCGTCGTCGTCGGGGTGCGGGCGATCGCCCACCAGACGCGCACGGTGCCGGTGGTGGTCCCCTCGGTCAACGCCAACCTGGCCCCGGTCCGGGCCTGGACGGAGACGGTGTGATGAAGGAGTTCGACTGCAGGACGGCGGGCAGCCCGTGCCACGCCGCCGTCACCGCCACCGACGACCGCGACCTGCAGCAGCAGATCTCGGCGCACCTGAAGGCCGTGCACGGGATCGAGCCCAACGAGACGCTGATGAGCTACCTCGTCTCCACATCACGAGATTCGGCTGCACGTGAGAAGGGAGGCGCGTGATGGTGCCCTTCGGATGGACCCTCGGCCTGATCATCGGCCTGGTCGTCGTCGTGGTCGTCGTCGCGCTGGTGACGCCGATCCTGGTGCTGGCCTACAAGATCGGCACCCAGGCCCGCGAGATCGACGAGGCACTGGGTCGGGCCAGGACGAACACCGCGGGCCTCGCCGGCCTCAACGAGACCATCGACCACGCCACCGTGATCATCGGTGGCCTGCAGCGCGGTCGCGCGCGGCTGGGAGGCTGAGGTGCTGTCCGACGGAGAGATCACGTACTGGACGGTGATCCTGGTGCTCGGCGCCGTGGTCATCGTCGCGGTGGTGGTGCTGCTCAGCATGCTCATCGCGTTCGTCAAGCGGATCGACGCGGCCACGACGTCGATCGGCGGCACGCTCACCGACATCACCGGGAACACGGCCGACGCGGCCATGATCCCGACCGTCGGCGACGGTCTCGACCTCGTGCTCGCCGAGGGCCTGCAGCACCACCTGTTCCTGGGCCGCGTTGTCGACAGCATCCCCACCCCCGCCGCCTCCACCCACGCCGAAAGGGTGTGACGACGTGCTGATCGTCCTGACCGTCGTCGAGATCGTCGTGCTGATCGCGGGCCTGGCGTTCTTCCTGTATTGGACCGGCAGCCTGCTGGGCCGGATCGCCACCACGCTCGAGGCCGGCGACGGGCTCGTCGAGCAGATCGTCGACGACGCCACCGTGATCCGCCCGGGCCTGAAGCACATCAACGCCACCGGTGGCCGGGTGGCGGGCGCGCTCCCGCTGCTCTACGGGTACGCGGAGCAGATCATCGCCAAGGTGAGCCCCAACCCCGACCGGCCCGCGGTGGCCCGCCCGGCGTCGGGCCGGCGTCGTTCCCGCATCCACGAGACCGTCGGGTACAGCCCCTCCGGGCGCTGAAGTACGCGTGGGATGAACGTGGTGGGGCTACTACGCAGGAGCCGAACCCCACCGCGTTCATCTCACGCGTCGCTCGGCCGGTGCGGGGGCAGCGGGGCGGTGTTGGGGGCGTCCTTGTACTCGCCGATCCACTCCGCCCGCCACTCGTTGTCGTACTGCTGCTCGTTGCAGAACGGGTGGTAGACCGCCACCAGCTCCTTCGCGATCATCTCGCGGTGCCCGCGGTTGCCGCCGGGTACTTCGAGGAACGCGATGTGCACCTTCCACTTCGAGCCCGCGCGCTTCACCCAGCACGGCGAGCGCTTGTGCCGGAACGGGAGGCCCTCGGCCGCGAGGTCGTCGGCGTGCCCGACGTAGATCACCGCGTACTTCTCGGG
>NZ_JAOPWR010000240.1 GCF_025965585.1 Pseudonocardia sp. | reverse complement strand
GCGCTCGTGGCCGGACGAGATCACCGAGACGCGATCTTGCGCCCCTTCCTCAGCGAGGGGATGGGAGCAGGACACAAGTGCCTGGTCGGACTGGCCGAACCGAACCCCTGGCAGACCACGCGCACGTTGTTGCCGGCTCTCGACCCGGAGCGCCTGCGATCGGCGGGCCAACTGGATGTTCTCGGGACCCGCGACCCGCAGTTCTCGCCCGACGACTTCTCCGTCCCGGCCATGCTGGCATTCTGGGCGACCGCCACCGACGAGGCCAAAGCAGGCGGCTACGAGTTCGCGCGACTCACCGCGGAAGCCCACTGGTGGAGTCCCCAGCTCCCGCACACCGATGCTCTTATCGAGTACGAGTCCGCGCTCAACGCCTTCGTGCACGATCGCGACGTCGCGATCTTGTGTGTGTACGACATCGAGGAGTACGGCTGGATGCTGGTCGACCTCATGAGGAGCCATCCGCGTGTGCTGATCAACGAGGTCGAGTTCACCAACCCGTACTACACCCTCCCCCGGTTGGAGCGCGCCGGACGCAGCGCGGCATCAGCGCGAGGGCGCAGGCCGTGAGGCGGAGGGGGCGCCCCGCGACCCCTGCCCCCCGCCGAGTCGCAGGGGGAACCAGTCCCGCGCGAGCTCGGCGACGAGAGAGATGGCCTGGGGATCCTCGTGCACGACCGATGCCCCCGGGACCCGTCCCACGCGCGCGGTGCGCGGGAACAGGTCCTCCGCCTGCTCGTTGAGCTCCCGCACCGCGCCGTCGAGCTCGCCGACCACGAGCAACGTCGGGCACCGCACGAGCCGGACGAACTCGCCGGCGAGGTCGGGCCGGCCCGCACGGGAGAACACGGCGCGCACCCAGCCCGGCCGGGCCACGGCCGCGATGAGAGCACCGGCGACCCCGGTGCCGGTTCCGCACAGTCCCCCGCGGAGGCCGGCGGTCGGCGGGTGCTTGGCGAGGTGGTCCGCCAGGGCGATCACCCGCGGCCCCAGCGTCGTGGGGTCGAACCGGGCCTCGACACCGGCGTCCGTCTCCTGCTCCTCGGTGGTGAGCAGGTTGACCAGCACGGTGCCGATCCGCTTCTGCTGCAGCGCGTCCGCGATCCGGGCATCACTCGCGTCGTGCCGGTTGCTGCCGAGCGCATGCACGAACAGCACGACGCCACGGGCCTCCTCGGGTACGTTGACGACACCCTCGAGCTCGAGACCGATGACCTCGATCGTGGTCTGCTGCGGAACCGTCTCCACCATGTCCTCGATGCTCGCCGGTCCGGCCGGTTCGCGCGTCGGCCCCGGTGAGTGAAGGGGCGACGGCGGGCTGGACCCCGAAGGACGGTGCGGTGCACGAACCGGGCGAGGGTGTGGACCCCCGGTGCCTGCCGGTGACGTCGCGCGGCTGCACTGTCAGGTCAGGGTGCCGCGTGCTCAGTGGCCTCCTCGGGCCGTGCCCCCTGTCGCGGCCGGGCGACAGGATCTGACACGGCGGCAGGATTTCTGAGGAGGCCACGATGCTCACCGGGGAAGACATCCGACGCATCCTGCAGGTGCGCGGCGACGGAGTGCCCGTCGTATCGCTCTATGCGCAGTCACCGGCCAACCCCCACAACGAGAGGGAGATGCACAGCAGGGTCGACAGCCTGCTCTCGGAGATCCGTCCGATCGCCACGGACGAGTCGGTCGGGCGGGAGGCGCGGCTGTCGATCCGCTCCGACATCGAGCACATCCTGGACCACATGACCCGCCACGAGTGGCGCCCCGGCTCCATGGCCATCTTCAGCTGCTCGGGTCGTCAGATCTTCGAGGAGGTCGACCTCCCCGATCCGGTCCGCGACCGGATCGTGCTGGACACCACTCCGTGGACCCGGCCGATGCTCGCGGTACTGGCGCAGTACCACCGGATGTGCATGGTGACCGTCGACTACGGCGAGGCGACGGTGTGGGAGCTCTATCAGGACGAGCTCCGCGAGCTGCACCAGCACCGGGACCAGAAGCTGCGCAAGCAGAGCCCGTCGTCCACGCGCCACGACGAGTTGCGCGACAAGGCCGCGGAGTACTCCAAGAAGCACCTGCGCGAGGCGGCCGAGTCGGTCGGCCGTCTCTTCGACACCGAGGCATTCGACCTGCTCGCCGTCGGCGGCCGGCCGCACGAGATCCCGCATTTCCTCGACGTTCTGCCCAACGACCTCCGCCAACGGGTCATCGCCACGTTCACCGTCGACCCGGACGAGCCCGCACCGGCTCAGATCCGGGAGCGCGGCATCGAGATCCTGGAGAAGCACGCGGCCGACGAGCAACGGCAGCGGGTGGCCGAACTGTTCGACACCCTCGGCAGCGGAGGGCGCGCCACGCTCGGGCTCGAGAGCTGCCTCTGGGCGTGCGCAGCCGTCGCGATCGACCGGCTACTGGTCGAGTACCAGGCCGAGGCCCCGGGGGTCGTGTGCGACTTCGACGGCTGGATGGGCCTGGGAGGCACCGAGTGCCCCGTGTGCGGGCGCCCGGTGCGGGCCGCAGCCGACATCGTCGACGAGATGGTCGAGTCGGTGATCGACGGCGGCGGCTCGGTCACCCAGGTGAAGGTCGAGACCGACCTGCGGGGCCACCTCGCCGGTGCGACACTGCATTTCCCGCTCCCGCCCGAACCGTAGGTAGCGGGCTCTCCGGGACGTCAGTCCGGCAGGCGCCAACCCCGCTCCCCCGGGAGCTTCAGCGCGTCGGCGGGACCCCACGACGCCCTCGGGTACCGCTGGGGCATCGGCGGGTCCTTCAGCAGGGGATCGCACAGGGCCCAGATCAGCTCGACCTCCTCGGTGCTCGTGAACAGGGTCGCGTCGCCCCGCATCACGTCGAGCAGCAGACGCTCGTAGGCCTCGAGCGGCCACGAACCGGGGAAGGCCTCCTGCAGATCGATCCGCATCCGGCCCCGGCCGAGCGCGAGCTCGGGTCCGGGCACCTTGGCACGGACGTCGACGAAGATCTTCGGATCGTCGGTGAGCTCGAGGACGAGCTCGTTGCAGGTGGTGTCGACGTCGCCGGGGAACATCTTGAGAGGAGGCTCCCTGAAGCCGAGCGTGACGGTGCGCCGGCTCGCGGCCAGGGCCTTGCCCGTCCGCAGGTAGAAGGGGACGCCGACCCAGCGCCAGTCGTCCACGTGGACCTCCATGGCCACGAAGGTCTCGACGACCGAGCACGCGTCCACACCGGCCTCGTCGCAGTACCCCTCGTACTGACCGAAGACCACCCGGTCGCGGTCCAGGGGCCGGATAGCGCGGAAGACCTTGACCACCTCGTGGTGCAGTGAGTCCGCGTCCAGTCGCACCGGCGGCTCCATCGCCACGAAGCCGAGGAGCTGGAACAGGTGCGTCGAGATCATGTCCCGGAACGTCCCCGTGGACTCCATGAACTCCGATCGGCCCTGGATGTCGAGCTGCTCCGGCACATCGATCTGCACGTAGCACACGTGCTGGTGGTTCCACACCGGCTCGAACAAGCCGTTCGCGAAGCGCAGCGCCAGGATGTTCTGCACCGCCTCCTTGCCCAGGAAGTGGTCGATCCGATAGATCTGCCGCTCGTCGAACACCTCGTGCAGGGTCGCGTTGAGCTGCCGGGCCGACTGCAGATCCCTGCCGAACGGCTTCTCGAGGACCAGCTTGGCGCCCTCGTTCAGGCCGAAGGTACCGATCACGCGCACCACGGACTCGGTCGCCGACGGCGGGATCGCCAGGTAGAACAGCGACTTCGCATCGGACCCCAGCTCCTTCAGCGCAGCCCGCACAGCCTGAGCCAGGTCGCCGTAGTCGTCGTCCGGAGCGGCCACGAACCTGATGCGGGCGGCGAAGTCCCGCCACATCTCGGACTCGATCTCACCGCGGAACGCGCGCACCGCCTCCAGGACCATGACCGGGAACGCCTCCGGCGAATCCAGTGTGGCCCGGCTCGAGCAGATGATCTGGAACTTCTCCGGCATCAGTCCGGCCTGCCACAGGTGGAACAGCCCTGGGAACAGCTTGCGGCGGGCCAGATCCCCGGTGGCGCCGAAGACGACCACCACATGAGGGTCCAGATGGGCGGTTGTATCGGAGCGGCTTCCCGCCGGGCCGTTCGGTTGTGGCTGAGCAGACATTCCCACACTCCTCCCTGTCGACGGGCTCGACCGTGCATTCCGTAAGGCTGGTGGTCGGCGCTGCTGCACACATCGGCCTCCCGGGGTGGCTCAGCGCCTCGATTCCGCTCTGCCAGGCGGAAGAGGACGGTCGTGCACTCCTGTCAGGGTCACGCCATGGTCGGCCACGACGAACGTCATGCCCTGCTGGACGAGCTGGACCTGCTCCGCAAGCGTCGCGCGGAGCTGGAGGGCGGCCTGACCCTCGACGACGCTCCACAGGACTTCGGCGAGCGGTCGGAGGCGACGATGCGGCGCGACGAGCTGGACTGGATCGATCGCAAGATCCGCGACCTCACGCACTTCCTCCATCTCAACTCCCGTCGCGACGACGTGCCGCCGGACCGGGTGGGGACGGGCAGCCTGGTGACGCTCCGCTATGCGAACGGTGAA
Organism: Pseudonocardia sp.; assembly: GCF_025965585.1. Lineage (GTDB taxonomy): Bacteria > Actinomycetota > Actinomycetes > Mycobacteriales > Pseudonocardiaceae > Pseudonocardia. Next base: position 10,258 of record NZ_JAOPWR010000240.1, on the reverse strand, counting down.
CGGGAGACGCTGAAGGTCACCGACGTCCCGGACGACGACTTCCCCACCATCGCGACGGACAGCCCGCTCGGTCGGGCGGTCCTCGGCGCCCCGGTCGGTGCCGAGATCAGCTGGACGGCGCCCGAGGGCCGGATGCACGCCCGCGTCGAGGACCACGTGCCCTCGGACGCCGCGCCGGTGCGCCCTGGAGAGTGACGCTCGGACGCCGATGGGCCCCGCGGTCAGCCCGCCATCGGCACCGACACGGTCACCGGCCCCGCGTTGCGGAACCGGAACGTCACCGGCGTGTCCAGCCCGGTGGGCAGGAGACGGTCGGTGACGAGCACGACGCGGACCTCGCCGTAGACCAGCGGGCTGGGGGGCGGCGTCGGATCGGTGTCGCTGACGACGTTCCTGCCGCGCGGGATCCGGGTGGTGCCCGTCACGAGCACCTGGGTGGCCACCGGGCTGGTCACCGCCAGGAGCTCGTCGTCGGCACCGCCGTAGTTGGCGATCGTGGCCTGCACCGGCACGCTCGACCCGACGGGGTACCGGCCCGTCGGGTCCGTCGGGTACGGCATCCAGACATTGCGCAGGGCGATGCCGGCACCTCCGTCGGCCGACGCCCCGGTGACCGCGGACAGCTGGGCGTCCGTCTGGGTGATCTGGCCCGCACCACAGCCGCTCAGCGTGAGGCCGGCACCGAGGCAGACGGCCAGGCCCCAGGCCACGGGCGGGGCCATCCGGGTCCTCGATGAACGCGTCGCCGCGCCGGTGTCCATGGGGCCCACCCTCACAGCCGGAGCCGGAGCGCGCCTGCGCCCCGCAAGCCGGGATCCGGCACCCGGATTCACACCGGCGGGGCCATGCCCGGCCACTCCCTGCCGTGCCCGCTCACTGCAGATGCGCCGGGTCGACCTACCGGGCCGAGCCGACCCACCCAGGTTGCGTCTCCGGGACCGAATCGCAGCCGGTGCCGCACTGCGACGGTGGTGACCGCACGGTGAGGTCGGGCCGGCGCCGACCTCAGCACCCCCACACCTTCTTCGGAGCCTGTCGTGACACTCATGCGTTTCGACCATCCCGAGAGCTCGATCGCCCGGCAGGTGTTCCGGTGACCGGCCCGCGGTTCTCGGACTTCCACGAGACCGACGTCGGCAGGGCCGAGACCCAGCAGCGCGCGGCCGTGCGACTCGACCACGCGCCCGCATCGCAGTTCGGGTTCCACACCCACACCGTCACGCGCGGCCCGCTCCGGGTGGAGGCGACCCGGTGCACCGACGGGATCCACGTCCAGGTACTGACCGACGAGCCCACCTACGCGGTCGGGCTCCCCGTACGGGGGCCGGTGCACACCGATCACCGCGGCCGGGAGCTCGACCTCGGTCCGGGCCAGGCCGCCGTCTTCACCCCCGCGGAGGAGGCGGAGATGTCCAGCAACGATCGCTTCGACGTCCTGCTGGTCCGGGTCAGGTCGGCAGCGCTGGAGGACGCACTCGAGGCGCTGCTCGGCCGTGCCGTGCGGCGCCCGCTGCCGCTGCCCGCCTCCATGGCCCTCGACACCACGGCCGGCGCGGCCTGGTCGGACACGGTCCGGCTGGTCGCGGACGCGACGCCCGGCGCGACGTCGGTGCTGGCCAGCCCGATGAGCGCGGAGCCGCTCCAGTACGCGCTGCTGGCCCGGCTGCTGCTCGCGTCCGACCATCCCGAGCGCGAGGCACTCGACGCACGCGTCCCGTCGTGGGCGCCCCGCACGGTGCGCAACTGCGTCGACTCCATCGAGGACCAGCCGGAGCGCCCGATGACGCTGGCGAGCCTCGCAGCAGAAGTCGGTCTGAGCGTCCGCGCGCTCGAAGGATGTTGGATGCGGCATCGCTCCGTGCCGCCCGGGGAGGACGTCGGGCGGGTACGGCTCGGGCGAGCGCACCGGGACCTGGAGTTCTACCGGCCCGGGGAGACCACGGTGGCCACGGTCGCGACGTCGTGGGGCTTCCGCCCGGAGCCGTTCGTGAACGCCTACGGCACCCGCTTCGGCCGGCCCCCGGCGCAGACGCTCCGCGGTCACGCGTACGCGTGACCCCATCGCACGAATCCCCTGCATCGGCGCCCGTTGTGGGCGGCGCCCTGCCGACGAGGAGCCGACATGACCACCACGACACCCACCAAGCAACGAGGCGTCTGGCTCAACATCTTCGGATGGGGACTCCTGCTCTGGCTCCTCGCCGCCGCCGTCACCTACCTCACGGCCAACGTCATCCTCATCCCCACCCTCGTCCTCCTCGGCAGCTTCCTCGTCCCCGCCAGCTTCGTCGCCTGGGCCTACCAACGCCGCAGCACCGGCGAGATCACCACCGAACTCCTCTTCCAAACCTTCCTCATCGGCGGCATCCTCGGCGTCCTCGCCGCCTCCCTCGCCGAGACCTACCTCCTCCGCCCCTCACCCTGGATGTTCTTCGGCGTCGGACTCATCGAAGAAGCCGTCAAACTCACCGCCCTCGCCTTCTGCACCCGCCACCTCCACACCCGCACCCCCCGCGACGGCATGATCCTCGGCGCCACCGTCGGCTTCGGCTTCGCCGCCTTCGAATCCGCCGGCTACGCCCTCGTCGCCTCCTTCACCCTCCACGGACTCTCCCTCACCGACCTCGTCAGCACCGAACTCCTCCGCGGCCTCCTCACCCCCGTCGGACACGGCCTCTGGACCGCCATCCTCGGCGGCATCCTCTTCGCCACCACCAAGAACAACCGCTACACCATCACCACCAAACTCATCGCCGCCCTCATCGGCGTCTCACTCCTGCACGGACTCTGGGACTCCATGGACAGCATCGCCGTCCTCGTCACCTACGTCATCGCCGGCCAACCCTGGCAGTACCAACTCCTCCAACTCGGCTACCTCCCCGAGCCCACCGAAACCCAGGTACAGACCTTCACCGCACTCACCTGGATCGGCCGGGCCGGAGTATCCGTGATCGGAGTGCTCTGGCTCGCCGAACTCCTCCGCCACACCCGACGACACGAACCGGTCCAGGGCTGAGCCACGTGCGATCGGGGCGCCGGGGCAGGTGGACGCCTCAGACGCCGATTCGCTGCGCGAGTGCCTCGCGGTGGGCGAAGGCGTCGCCGAGGAACACCTCGGAGGACCGGGCGCGCTTGTAGAACAGGTGCGCCGCCACCTCCCAGGTGAAGCCCATTCCGCCGTGGAACTGGATGTTCTGATGGGCGGCGGTCACGAAGGCCTCGCTGCAGTAGGCCTTGGCCAGCGAGGCGGCGGCGGGCAGCTCGTCGTTGTCCTGGCTCGCGGCCTCGAGGGCGTAGTAGGCAGCCGACCTCGCCGACTCGACCTCGACCAGCACGTCGGCGGCCATGTGCTTGAGCGCCTGGAACGCGCCGATGGGCTGGCCGAACTGCACGCGGGTCTTCAGGTACTCGGTGGACTGGTCGAGCGCGGCCTGGGCCCCGCCCGCCTGCTCGGCCGCGAGACCGACGGCCGCGAAGTCCAGCACGCGCTGCAGGACCCGCCACCCGCCGCCCTCGGTCCCGAGGAGCCGCGCCGGGGTGGCGTCGAACTCGACCACGGCGAGCTTGCGGGTCCGGTCGAGGGTGATCGACGGGCGGCGGGTCACCCCGGCCGCATCGGCGTCGACGGCGAAGAGCGAGATCCCGCTCGCGGTGACCGCGGGCACGATGATCAGCTTCGCGGTGGTCCCGTCGAGCACGAAGTGCTTGGCCCCGGTGAGCATCCAGCCGTCCGGCGTGGGGGTGGCCGGCAGGGTGACGCCCTCGGCGTCCCAACGGCCCCCTTCCTCGGTCAGCGCGACGGTGGCGATGAGCGAGCCGTCGGCGATCGCGGGCAGGTACTGCTGCTTGGCCTCCTCGTCACCGGACTCGAGCAGGGTGGTCGCGGCGAGCACGACCGTGGCGAAGTACGGCGCGCACAGCAGCGCGCGACCCGCCTCCTCCAGCACGATCCCCAGCTCGGTCCAGCCCGCGCCCTGGCCGCCGTACTGCTCCGGGATCGCGATGCCCTGCAGTCCTGCCTCGCGGCCCATCTGCGTCCACACCGCGGGGTCGTAACCCTCCTCGGTCTCCATCAACCTGCGAACCTCGGACTCCGGGGACTTGTCCGCCAGGAAATTCCGGACGACGCCGCGCAGCTGTTCCTGGTCCTCGGTGAACGTTCCGAACATCTGTTGTTCCTCCTACCGCTCGACCGGGCCGGCGGTGCCGCCCTTGCGCGCGTCCTTGAACGGCACGCCCTTGTCGGGCTCGTAGCCCTTGGGCAGGCCGAGGATCCGCTCGCCGATGATGTTCCGCTGGATCTGGTCGGTGCCGCCGCCGATCGAGTTGATGAACGACCACATCATCTCGTGGTCGACCTCGTAGGCCTCGGAGTCGGCGGGGTCGTAGAGCATCCCGCGTGCCCCGAGCAGGCGGAACTTCAGCGCCCAGGACGAGTGCAGGATGCGGGACTTCGCCAGCTTGCCCAGCGACGCGAGGGAGGAACCGCCACCGCCCTCGATCTGGGCCTTTGCCCGGACGCCGTTCCACTGGTTCACCAGCCGCCAGGAATGGATCCGCATGATCTCCTGACGGACGGCGTCGTCGTCCAGCCTGCCCGCCGCACGTGCGGCCTCGATCAGGTCCTTCGACTCGGCGAACAGCGGCGCGCGGTCACCCTCCTGGCGCGTCCTGGCACCGAGCTCGATGCCCATGACCCGCCGCTCCTCCTTCAGCGCCGTCTGCAGCACCCGCCAGCCGTTGTTCAGCTCGCCGACGAGGCTGCCCGCCGGGATGCGGACGTCGGTGAGGAAGACCTCGTTGAAGTCCGACTCGCCGGTGATCTGCTTGATCGGGCGGACCTCGATGCCCGGCAGGTCCATCGGGATGATGAAGAAGCTGATGCCTGCATGCTTGGGGACGTCCGGGTCGGTCCGGGCGAGCAGCAGGCCGCACTCGGCCTCGTGGCCGCCGGTGGTCCAGATCTTCTGTCCGTTGACCACGAACTCGTCACCGTCGCGCTCGGCCCGGGTCTGCAGTCCGGCCAGGTCGGAGCCGTTGCCGGGCTCGGAGTAGAGCAGGCAGCCGTTGAGCCACTCACCGGACAGCAGTTTCGGCAGGACCTCGCGCTTGAGCTCGGGCGAGCCGAACTCGACGACCGTCGCGCCTGCGAGGGCGGGGAACCCGATGCGTTCGACGGCCGCGCCGCGCGCCTTCGCCTCCCGGAACTCAGCAGCGACGATCTTGGCGTCCCGGGCCGAGAGGCCACGTCCGAACGAGTCCAGCGGCCAGGTCGGGGCGGACCAGCCCGCCTCGACGACGCGGGCGCGCCAGTCGGCGTCGTCGACACCCTTCCAGTTCTCCGCCAGCCAGGAGCGCACCTCCTCGGCGAGAGGGTTCGCCGTCTCCGGCGCCTGTGTCTGATCGACGCTCATCGCGCCACCCTTCCGAGAGCGGTGAAGTAGGGGACGGTCTCCTCGCCGGCGAGCCGGAAGGCGACCTCGACACGGCGACCCATGAGATCGTCGTCAGGGTCGACGCCCTCGATCGACGTCCACCACCACGGGCCCTCGTCGAGCTCGACGACGCCCACGGGGCGACGGCTGGTCGAGCCGTCCGGCTCGCGCCGGTGCACGACCGCCCAGCTCACGACGGTGCCCGTACCTGCGGCGGGGACGCGTTCGTAACGCTCCGGATCGGCGGACGTGTCGAACTGCGGCTCGAACACCTCGCCCGTGCGGGTGTCCCGGACGAGCAGGAACTCGCCCCGCGTGGTGCCGTCGAAGAAGTCTGCGGTCGCCGCGTCGCGGCGGACCGGGATCGTTGCCATGGTGGTCCCCTCTCAGGCGTCCGTGCCGAGGATCAGCGTCGAGTGGTAGTCCAGGACGCCGCCGTTACCGGAGACGAGCACCCGGTCGTGCTTGTCGACCTGGCGCTCGCCGCCCTGGCCGCGGGCCTGGACGACCGCCTCGTACAGAGGGGTCATGCCCCACATGTAGAAGGCGCTGAGCTCACCGCCACCGGTGTTGACCTTGAGTTTGCCCCCGGGTCCGAGCATCCCGGGCTCGGCGAGGGCGGGTCCGCCCTCGCCCTTGGGCACGAAGCCGTAGTCCTCGAGGGTGAGCAGGGCGGTGTAGGTGTAGCAGTCGTAGACCTCGACGACGTCGATCTCGTCGAGTGTCGTCCCGGCCATCTTCAGCGCCCGGGGACCGGCGGAGGCTGCCCCGCTCACCAGGCCGAAGTCGTCGTTGCGGATCCCGGTGCGGCCGGGGTGGGACTGGGCCCAGCCGAGGACCCGCACCGGTGGCTGCCGCAGCGCCCGCGCCCGGTCGAGCGAGGTGACGATCACGGCCACCCCGCCGTTGCTGACCAGACAGCAGTCGTAGAGATGGAACGGCTCGGCGATGTAGCGGCTGGCGTGGTACTCCTCGAGCGTCAGCGGGGTGCCGTGGAACTGGGCGATCGGGTTGAGCTGCGCCCACTCCCGCTGCGCGACGGCGATGTGCCCGAAGTGGTCCTGTGTCGTCCCGTACCTGTCCATGTGCCGGCGGGCGGCGAGGGCGTACATCGTGTTGGCCGAGTAGATGCCGTTGGCCGCGGTGATGCCGCGCCAACCGGAGGGGGCGGACGCGGCCTTGGTGTACGCCGCCGAGGACGACTTGCTCTTGTCCTTGAGCGGGTCGTCGGCCCAGACCACGGCGATGGTGTCCGCCATGCCGGACTGCACCGCCATGGACGCGTACTGGACCATCTGGGCCGCGGTCGAGCCGTAGCCTTGCATGTAGGTGAGGACCTGCAGGTCGGTGAGGCCCAGCACACCCTGCAGGTCGACGCCGAGCGAGGCGGTCAGCCCGCCGGAGACGAGGAGGCCGTCGAGGTCCGCGAGCGCGAGCCCTGCGTCCTCCGTGGCCAGCCGCACTGCTTCCGCGGCGAACTGCGGTGCCGTCTTCCCGTACACCTTGCCTTGTGCGGTGATACCGAGCCCGGCGATCGCCGGCTCCTTGTTCGGCATGTTCGTGCCTCCTACTTCCCCTGCCAGCGTGGGGCTCGCTTCTCAGCGAACGCCCGCATGCCCTCGCGCGCGTCGGCGCTCGCGATGACGGCCTTGCTCTCTTCGGTTGATCGGGCCCAGTCCGGCCCCTCGGCCGCCACGGTCCCGTCGGTGATGCCCCGGGCGAGGCGCTTGCTCGCCTGAACGGCGACGGGGGCGTTGGCCATGATCCGTTCGGCGAGCTCGAAGGCCGCGTCGAGCAGGTGCCCGGCGGGGACCACGCGGTTGACCAGCCCGAGCTGCAGCGCCGTCTGCGCGGGGATCGGTTCGCCGGTGAGGATCGCCTCCAGCGCGATCTTGGCCGGGATCTGCCGGCCGAGACGGAACGAGCCACCCGCGCCCGCGATGATCCCGCGCTTGACCTCGGGCAACCCGAAGGTCGCGGTCTCGACGGCGACGGCGAGGTCGCTGGCGAGCACGATCTCCGTCCCACCGCCGAGGGCGAAGCCGTTGACCGCGGCGATGACGGGCTTCGAGATCGCGTGCTTGACGAAGCCTGCGAAGCCCCAGCGGGCGGCGCGCGGATCGTCGAGGAACACCCCGGCCGCGGCCTCCTTGAGGTCCTGGCCCGCGCAGAAGGACGCATCGCCCGCTCCGGTGACGATCACGACCCAGACGTCGTCGTGCTCGTCGGCGTAGTCGAGCGCCTCGCCGATCCCGAGCGTGACCGCGGCGTTGATCGCATTCCGCGCCTCCGGCCGGTCGATCGTCACCAGCAGCACGTGTCCGTGCAGCTCGGCGCGGACCGAGTCCCCGCCCCCCGTCGCCACGTGGATGGCTGTCGCGGAGTCCTCCATCTCGTCGTCACCTCGTTGTGTCTGTCGGCCGTGGTCGTGGCGTGGCCGTCGATGTGTGTGGCTTCCTCAGCCACGTTCGCACCTTCCGCGGCGGCAGTAAACGATCAGCTCGCTCACGACCACGTGAGCGGTCGGGAAACGTGTCGGTGTCGTGATCCGTGATGTACAGGCACGGGCTCGCAGGGCGATCATCGATCATGAACCGGTCGATCGACCGGCAGTCACGGCGACGAGGCAGCCGCCCCCGCAGGACCGGTCCGGACCGGCCCGCCGCCGGTCCGCGCGGAGCCCGGCCCGGCTCCGCCACCGACAAGGAGGTTGGTCATGAGCGACTCCACCCCCGGCTACGACGCACCGTTGCGCGGTGTCCGGGTCGTCGATCTGGTGTCCGGTCCGATGCAGACCGTCTCTCGGCATCTGCTGGACCTCGGTGCACACGTCACCCGCGTGCATCTCGCCGGGATCACCGGCGAGCGCGGGTTCGGGCCCGTCGTCGACGGTGTCGCGCTGGGCAGCGCGATCGCGGGTCACGGCGCGGAGGAGACCTCCATCGATCCCGCCACGACCGCGGGTCGGGACCGATGGGGCGGCCTCCTCGCGGCGGCGGATCTACTGATCGAGAACACCGCACCGGACAGCCCGGAGGAGGCACTGCTCGGGGTCCGGGTGATTCGCGAGGAACATCCCGGGCTCGTCGTCCTGTCGATCAGCGACTTCGGTCGCGACACGGAGTTCCGGACGTGGCGTGGCAGCACCCCGGTGTTCCATGCGCTCACCAGTGAGCTCTCCCGCTCGGGCCTGCCGGGCCGGGACCCGCTCGTTCCGCCGGGCGAGCTGCCCTATGACGTGGCAGCCGCCCAGGCCGCCTTCCTCGCCGTGAGCCTCTACCTGGACAGCCTGCGCACCGGCGTCGGTGAGCACATCGACTTCTCGGTCCTCGAGGGCGCGATGCAGGCACTGGACCCACCCTTCGGCATGACGGGCAGCGCGGCGGCCGGAGTTCCGCTGAGCCAGGCACCGCGGGGTCGCGTCGACGCGAGCCACATGTACCCGATCATCCCGTGCAAGGACGGCTACGTCCGCATCTGTGTGCTCGCGCGACGGCAGTGGCGCGGGATGTTCGAGTGGCTCGGACGGCCCGACGAGTTCGCCGACCCGAAGTACGACGACCTCAGGGTTCGCTTCGAGTCGCCGATCCTGCGCCCGGCGATCGCCCGGTTCTTCGCCGACAAGACGCGGGCCGAGCTGGAACAGCAGGGCCAGGACCACGGTGTGCCCGCGGCCGCCGTGCTGACCTCCGACGAGGCCCTCGGCACCGAGCAGGTCCGAGCACGCGGGTTCCTGCGGGAGATCGAGCTGGCGCCCGGCGTCGTCGCCCCGGTCCCGGCGGGTGTCGTCGAGATCGACGGGGCACGGGCGTGGGTGGACGATGTGCTCGTGCAGGAGATGGGCGAGCGGCCGCAGGCGAAGGCCCTGGCGGAACGTCCGCGGGCTCGGACGGATCTCCCCCTCGACGGTCTGCGCGTGCTCGACCTCGGGGTCATCGTTGTCGGTGGCGACACCGGTCGGCTCCTCGGCGACCTGGGCGCCGACGTCATCAAGATCGAGAACTCGGGCTTCCTCGACGGCGCACGTGCGTCGCTGGGCCCCCCGGCGATGGCGCCCGGGTTCGCCGCGGGCCACCGCAACAAGCGCAGCATCGGTGTCAACCTCCGGGATCCGGAGGGAGCTCGGATGATGCGTGAGCTGGTGCGCACCGCCGATGTGGTCCTGACGAACTTCAAGCCGGGCGTCATCACCTCACTGGGTCTCGACTACGACTCGCTGTGCGAGGTCAACCCCGGGATCGTCGTCGTCGACAGCTCGGCCTTCGGGTCGTCGGGGCCCTGGTCCCGGCGTCTGGGCTACGGGCCGCTGGTTCGCGCAGCCACGGGCTGCACGGCTCAGTGGACCTACCCCGGCGAGCCGGACACCTTCAGCGACGCGGTGACGGTCTACCCGGATCACGTGTGCGCGCGGATCGGGGCCCTGGCCGCGCTCGCGCTGATCGTCCGCCGTGAGCGGACCGGCCGGGGCGGCTCGGTCAGCGTCGCGCAGTCCGAGGTGATGCTCAGCCACTTCGGTGCCGTGATCGCCGCGGAGCGACTCGCCGGGGACCCGGCAGGGGCCCGGGCCGAGCGCGACGCCCCGTGGGGCGTGTTCCCTGCGGCGGGCGACGACGAATGGGTCGCCGTGACCGTGGACGGCGACGACGACTTCGTCGCGCTCTGCGCGGTGATCGAACGCCCGGACCTGGCGGTCGACCCGGAGCTGGCCGAGCCGGCGGGCCGCGCAGCCCATCGGGAACGGATCGAGGGGGCCGTCGCCGAATGGACGCGACGACATGCACCCGTCGACGCGATGACGGCTCTACAGACGGCGGGAGTGCCCG
>NZ_JAOPWR010000229.1 GCF_025965585.1 Pseudonocardia sp. | reverse complement strand
GCGCTCTACGGCATGCGTGAGACGGACCTGATCGAGGGCGTGCAGCCGATCCACCCGCTCGACGTCCTGGACTGCACCCTGACCGCGCGCCGTGAAGGCGCACTGGTCATGCAGACCTGGACGCTCTAGCGCCGACCCGGCCGAGCGGTGGGACAGGGGTAGCACGACCGCCCACCGCTCGGGACGGCCCACGTCCGGAGGCGCGGTGACCGAGATCGACGTGACCGCGCCTGTCGTGAGCTGCGGGATCGCGGCGGACGCTGTCGAGACAGCGGCCCATCACGCCGTGAGGCACGTGGTCTTCGTCCGCGAGCAGCGCGTTTTCGTCGACTCCGACCGCGATGCCCACGACGTCGCCGGCGGTACGTACAAGATCCTCGGCCTCTGTGCCGGGATCCCCGCCGGTGCTGTCCGGCTGTTCCCGCTCGACCCCGCCGATCCCCACGGCGAATGGCAGGGCGACCGACTCGCGGTGCTGCCGGAGTTCCGCAGCAAGCGGCTCGGCGGCCCCCTCACCCACTTCGCCGTGGCCACGGCCGCGGCCCACGGCGGTCGTCGCATGATCGCCCACGTCCAGGTGGCGAACCGCCTGTTCTTCCGTCGCATGGGATGGAACGAGCTGGGCGCGCCCGAGCTCTACCTCGGGCTTCCCCACGTCCTGATGGACATCGATCTGACGGCCGTCGACGTCACCGTCCGTCCGTCCTGAACCACCACCTCGTCAGAAAGGGCCCGCTGTGCCCAGGACCGTCGTCGTCGCCCTCGGGGGCAACGCGATCACCCGCCACGGACAGGCGGGCACCGCCGCCGAACAGGAGGAGAACGCCGACCGTCTGGCGGAAGCCGTGTGCTCGCTCCGCTCGGCGGGCTGGCAGGTCGTGATCGTCCACGGCAACGGCCCGCAGGTGGGTAACCTCGCCATCCAGCAGCAGGAGGCGTGCTCCCGCGTGCCTGCCCTGCCGCTGTCGTGGCTGGTCGCGATGACCGAGGGTCAGATGGGCTCGCTGCTGACTCTTGCACTGCACCGCGCCGGTGGCGGTGCGCTGCCGGGGGTGGTCTCGGTGGTGACCCACGTGGTCGTCGAGCAGGACGACCCGGCCTTCACCCGGCCCACCAAGCCGGTCGGCCCCTTCATGACCGCCGAGGAGGCGCAGCGCCTCGCCGACGAGCAGGGCTGGACCGTCGGCGAGGACGCCGGCCGCGGCTACCGGCGCCTCGTGGCCTCGCCCCGGCCCCAGCGGATCGTCGAGCTCGACGCGATCCGTGCGCTGGTGGACAACGGGTCGGTCGTGGTGGCCGCCGGCGGCGGCGGGGTGCCGGTGCTGGCCGACGGCACCACCTACCGCGGCGTCGCCGCCGTGATCGACAAGGACCTGGCGGCGCAGCGGCTGGCGAACGCAGTGGGCGCCGAGGCGCTCATGCTCGTCACCGACGTGCCCAGGGTGCTGCTCGACTACGGCACCGACCGGGCGAGGGAGATCACGGAGATGACGGCCGACGAGGCCCGGGCGCACGCCGCGGACGGTCAGTTCCCCGAGGGCAGCATGGGCCCGAAGATCCGGGCGGCCGTCGACTTCATCGAGGAGGGCGGGCGCACCGCCGTGATCACCGATGCTTCCCGGGCCTGTGCCTCGCTGGAGCCGGAACCCTCCGCCGGATCGGGGACGCGCATCATCGCCGCCCACACTGTCGACGCGAGCCACATCGGAGCAGCATCGTGATCCACGACGTCACCGTCTACCGCGACACCTACGTGGACTCGGTCGTCCAGCTGTCGGGGACGCGCTCGCTGCGGGCCGTCGACGGTGTCGACTGGGCGTCCGCCGCGATGGCGACACCCGGCAACCTGGAGACGCTCTCCGCGGAGGGCTTCGACCTCGCCCCACTCGACGGGGCCGGGGCCAACGACCTGTTCATCGCCATCCGGGCGGGCTCCGACGAGGTGGTCGGCGCAGCGCGCGAGGCAGGCGAGGCGGCGATGTTCGCCGCCCATGGTTCCGCGTCCGGCGGGTCACCCGCTGAGCAGCCTGCGCGGACGCTCGGCGAGGCCGTGGCGCGGCAGGAGGGCAGCAACGTCGCCGTGATCTCGGTGCCGGGGGACTATGCGGCGCTGGAGGCGCACAAGGCGTTGTCCGCCGGGCTGGACGTGCTGCTGTTCAGCGACAACGTGTCGATCGAGGACGAGATCGAGCTCAAGGACCGGGCCAACCGGCTCGGTCTGCTCGTGATGGGACCCGGGGCGGGCACGGCGATGCTCGGGCACACCTGCCTCGGGTTCGCCAACGTCGTCCGCCCGGGCCGGGTCGCGGTGGTGGCCGCCGCGGGCACCGGAGCCCAGGAGGCCGCCGCGCTGGCGGACCGGTGGGGGGTGGGCGTCTCCCACGTCATCGGGCTGGGGGGCCGCGACCTCACGGCGGCGGTGGGCGGCCGGATGGCGCTCGCCGCGGTGCGCGCGCTCGTCGCCGACGACGCCACGGACATCATCCTGCTGGTCTCCAAGCCGCCCGCCGTCGAGGTGGCGCACGCCGTGGTGGCCGCAGCGGCAGGGAAACCGCTGGTGGCGGCCCTGATCGGGATCCCGGAGGACTTCGACGCCCCCGACGGGGTGACCGTCACCAGGACGCTGCAGGCCGGTGCGGCCGCGGCCGTGACCGCGGCCGGGGGCCAGGTGCCCGACCTCACCGAGGGGCTCCTGGATCGGGTGCGCGAGCGCTCCGACGCGCTCGCCCCCGGACGCACGCTCGTGCGTGGCCTGTTCTCCGGCGGCACCCTCTGCTACGAGTCGCTGGTGATCCTGGCCGACGTGCTGGGGCCGGTGCACTCGAACACGCCGATCGCGAAGGAGCTCGGGCTCCCGGCGCCGGACGGCGCCCACACCTGCCTGGACCTCGGCGAGGAGGAGTACACGAAGGGCCGCCCGCACCCCATGATCGACCCGGAGGCGCGGATCGAGCTGCTGCGCGAGCAGGGTGGCTCCCCGGACGTCGCCGCGATCATCCTCGACGTCGTGCTCGGCCACGGCGCGCACCCGGACCCCTCCGCCGAGCTTGCCCCGGTCTGTCGCGACATCGTCGAGGCCGGCCCCGCCGTCGTGGTCTACGTGCTGGGGACCGACGGCGATCCGCAGGACCGCGCGAAGCAGCGGCGGGTGTTCGAGGAGGCCGGCTGCATCGTCACCGAGACCGCGGCGCAAGCGTCATTGGTGGCCGCGGCACTGGCCACACGCAAGCCCGAGCTCGCGGTGGGTGCCCTGTGAGGCCGCAGCGGGTCGCCGTCGTCACCCACTCCACCGCCCCCCGGGGGGGTTTCGTGCACGCGCTGAGCCTGGCCGAGGAGCTGCACCGCCAGGGCGTCGACGTCCATCTCGTGGCCCTCGGCGATCCGGCGGCGGGCCTGTTCCGGCCCACGACCGTGCCGCACACGGTCCTGCCCGGCCCCTCGAAGGCCGGCACCACGCTCACCGAGCGCGTGTTCGCGGCCATCGACACCCTGGCCGGCGGTCTGGCCGGCATGGCGGGCCGCTTCGACGTCGTGCACGCCCAGGACTGCATCGCGGCCCGTGCCGCGGTGCGCGTGCGCAACTCGGGCGTCCGGATCACCGTGGTGCGCACGGTGCACCACGTCGACGACTTCACCACCCAGGCGTTGGTGGACTGCCAGCGCGAGGCCGTGCTCGAGCCCGACGTGGTGCTCGTCGTCAGCGAGCAGTGGCGGCAGATCCTGCGCGACGAGTACGGACGCCGAGCCCTGGTCGTGCACAACGGGGTCGATCCGGAGCGACTGCCCGCACCGCCCGCACACGTCCGCGCCGAGATGCGGGCGCGCATCGGAGCGTCGGACGGGCGGTTCGTGTTCCTCGGGGTCGGCGGTGTCGAGCCGCGCAAGGGCAGCGTCCACGCCTTCCACGCGCTCGCCCGGCTCCGGCGTTCCGGGATCGACGCGATGCTCGCCGTGGTGGGCGGCCACTCGTTCCAGGACTACGCCGGCTACCGCGACGCCGCGCTCGCCGAGCTCCCCGAGCTGGGGCTGACACTCGGCCGGGACGTGGTGCTGCTCGGCACCGTGGACGAGGACGAGCTGGCCGGCTGGTACCACAGCGCCGACGCTTTGTGCTTCCCCTCGGTCAAGGAGGGTTGGGGGCTCGCGGTGCTGGAGGGCATGGCGGCCGGGCTGCCCGTCGTCGCGTCGGACCTGCCGGTGTTCGGCGAGTACCTCGTGGACGAGGAGAGTGCGCTGCTGCCCCCGGTGGCCGACGAGGTGGCGCTGAGCCGTGCGATGCGGTCCCTGGTGCTCGACGCAGGGCTGCGCGAGCGGCTGCGGGCCGGTGGACGGGCGGTGCTTCCCCGGTTCACCTGGGAAGCCACCGCCCGCCGGCACCGGGAGATCTACGCGGGCCTTGGCTCCGCCGCCGCGATGGTCTGACGGTCAGTGGCCGTGGCCGTCGTCGCGGTGGTCGTGCCCGGGCTCCCGCAGGTTCAGCTGCCGGGCCCGGGCGGTGATCTCGTCGGCGGACACGGTGCTGTCGGCGGCCAGGACGTCCTCCAGGGCGCCGAGCCAGTGTTGGTAGTAGTTCCAGCACTCGCCGGTGGGGTGGCTGGTCTCCCAGGCGGCGATCCGGGCGATCAGCGCGGTCTGGAACAGTGCCCAGGCGAAGGCGCCGGTGTCGTGGAGGGTGACGGCCATGCCG
>NZ_JAOPWR010000225.1 GCF_025965585.1 Pseudonocardia sp. | reverse complement strand
GGCTCAACGGGGGACAGAGATCTAGGCGATCCGGCGGACGCCCCCGTCGCTGCTCAGGAACACCCCACGCAGGCCGAGGCCGGCCCTCGCGCAGGTGAGAACGAGCGCGTCGGCCCATGCGCGGTCGTGCGGCAGGATCACGTCGGCGCCACGGCGCTCCAGCGTCAGGATCGCCGAGCCGGGGCCGAGGTCGGTGGTGAGGTCGGCGGCCAGACCGCGCAGCATCTCGGCCAGCCCGTCGAGCAGACGGGGAACGGGCCGGCGCGGCACGGCCGACACGGGCATCACGACGGGGGCCTGTCGGCCGTCACCGTCCACCAGCATGATCCAGAGCTGCGGTCGACGCAGGCCGGGCAGACGAGCGTGCGGACGCGGGCGAGTACGTCGGCATCCGTGAGCAGCGTGGGGGCATCGGTGGGGTTCGGGATCGTCATGACCGCAGGGTCGCGCGGAGGGTGCCGGTCCCGTGGGCGTTTCGCGCAACCTGTGGATGACTACCGACCGTGCACCGGCGCGCCCCACTCCGTGCCCTCGCGCAGCGGGCGTTTGAGGATCTTGCCGCCGGGGTTGCGGGGCAGCGGCTCGGTGCGGACGGAGAAGAACTGGGGCACCTTGAAGTCCGCGAGCCGCTCGCGCAGGTGTTCCACCACCGGCCAGACCTCGAACACCGCGCCGGGCAGTGGCACGATCACCGCCCCGACCTTCTCGCCCATCACGGCGTCGGGCACGGCCACCACCGCGGCGTCGGCCACACCCGGCGCCCCGGCGAGCGCGTTCTCGACCTCGACGCAGTAGACGTTCTCGCCGCCGCGGTTGATCATGTCCTTGGCCCGGTCGACCACGTGCACCAGCCCGTCGTCGACGTGGGCGAGGTCGCCTGTGTGCAGCCAGCCGTCGACGAAAGCACCGGCGGTGGCGTCGGGCTTGTTCCAGTACCCCATGACGACGTTCGGCGCGCGGACGAGTAGCTCGCCGACCCCGCTGACCGGGTCCACGGCGTCCAGCGCGAGGTCGACGACCGGCGCGGCGAACCCCACGGAGTCGGCGTGGTCGGCGGCCAAGTCGTGGGGCAGGAACGTCGCGATCGAGGATGTCTCGGTGAGCCCGAAACCGTTGCCGACGCTCGCGGCGGGGAAGGCCTTGGTGATGCGCTCCACGAGTGACGGCGCGATCGGGGCGCCGCCGTAGGTGATGCGGCGGACGCGGGACAGGTCGAGGTCGCCGAGGTCGGGCTGCGCGAGCGCCAGCGCGTAGATCGCCGGGACGCTGACCAGTGTGTCGATCCGCTCGTCGATCACCGCGCGCAGGAACGCCCGGACCTCGAACACCGGCAGCACCACGGTGGTGCCGGCGAGCGCGAGCTGGACCAGCAGCTGGCTGTTGCACCCGGTGACGTGGAACAGCGGCACCGACACGAGGTTGCGCAGCGCCGGCCCGTCGGCGCGGTCGATGCCGATCACGCGGATGGCCGTCTCGACGTTGGACAGGAAGTTCTCGTGGCTGGTCATGGCTCCCTTGGGGAAGCCGGTGGTGCCGCTGGTGTAGAAGATCGCGGCGAGGTCGCCAGGGCGGGCGTCGTCGAGGACGACCGGGTCGCCGTCAGGGAGCGGCTCGCCGGGGCGCAGCACCGTGGCGGAGCCGGAGTCGCTGATCACATAGGCGATCTCGGGCTCGGCGAACCGCGTGTTGACGGGCACCGCGACGGCGCCGGCGAGCTGGGTGCCCAGGAAGGCGAGCACCCAGTCGACGCCCGCCGGGAGGAGGTTCGCGACGCGGTCGCCGCGCCCGACCCCACGGGCCACGAGGCCGCCCGCGACACGGGCGGACCGCTCCCACAGCTGCCGGTAGGTCAGCCGCTCGCCGCCGACCTCGACCAGTGCCTCGCCGTGGGGGTTCCGGTCGACGCTGTCGCGCAGCATCGTGACCAGTGACGACGGGAGCCCGGTGTAGTGGGCGACGCCGAGCGCGTCACGATCGATGCCGGAGGTGTCGAAGGGCGCGGCTCCGCGGGGGAGCGGTTCGACGGCCACGGGCCACCTCCGGACGTCGTTGTCGGACCTTGATCGTGGTGCCGGTCACACCGCGCGGTCAAGCGCGGGCCGCGGGCTCCGCCGACCGGAGCAACGGACGTCACAGGTCGGCATCGACGGCGGCGGACGGCGTCCGGAACCGACATCCTGCGCGTTCCCGCTCTCCGACCCCGAGGACGTCCCCATGGTCGCCATCGTCGCCGCGGTGCTCTTCGGCCTCGCGCTGATCTTCGAACTCGCCGGTTACTCGGTCTCGGTCGTCACCCCGACGACGCTCAGCACGGCCGGCCTGCTGTGCATCGCGCTGCACCTGGCCGGGATCGGCACGAGCCGTCCGGCGCGGCGCGGTCGGCGCTGATCGCGGTCGGGTTGATCCTCCGACCGGGATCCGCCGCCCCAGGGCCCCGGTAGCGGTCGGACGATCAGCTGCGCAGGTGCTCCAACGCCTCGGCCGCGTCGACCGCGTCGGCGTACTTCGCGTCGAGGCCGGCGAGGTTGGCCTCGTGCAGCGCGCGGGTGCTTGTCCGGTCGGCCGCCGGAGGTGGCCTCGGGAAGCAGCGGCTCGATCAGCTCCCACTGCGCGTCGCTGGTGTCGGACGGGTAGCGCTGTTTGCGTCGTGCGATCCACTCCACCGTCGATCAACTCTCGCGCAAGGTCGCGTAGGCGCGCCGAGCCTTCTCAGACACGCTCTGAGAGGGCGACCGAGGGAGCGCCTCTGCCGCCAGGAGAATTCGTACAAAATTCGTTTGATCTTCGGTCTCAGCCGGAGATTTCAAAGGGCCTTGGCTATTGTTTCCAGTTCCCTATCGGTGGACACTTGCAGGTGGTCACTCGGCGTCTGGCC
>NZ_JAOPWR010000211.1 GCF_025965585.1 Pseudonocardia sp. | reverse complement strand
CCGTAGGGTGGGTCTCATGCCGGACGACCGGCCCCGCCCCGAGCCGTTCACCCCGCAGACCGCCCCCGCGGCGCTCGAGGACCTCCGCGCGCGGCTGCGCGCGACGCGCTGGCCGGACGCGCCCGAGGACGCCGGGTGGTCGCTCGGGACCGACCTCGCCTACCTCCGCGAGCTCGTCGCCTACTGGGCGGACGGGTTCGACTGGCCGGCGCAGGAGGCGGCGCTGGGGCGGCTCCCCCGCTTCCGCGTCCCGCTCGGCGGCCTCGGGATCCACTTCGTGCACGCCCGGGCCGCCGCGCCGGCCGGGCCCGTCCTGCCGCTGGTCCTCAGCCACGGCTGGCCGGACTCGTTCTGGCGCTACGCGAAGGTCATCCCCCTGCTCACCGACCCCGGCGCGCACGGCGCCGACCCCGCCGACGCGTTCGACGTGGTCGTGCCCGACATGCCGGGCTTCGGGTACTCCGACCGCCCCACGGGCCCGCCGCTGGACGCCATCGCCGTCGCCGATCTGTGGGCCGGGCTCATGGGCGTCCTCGGCTACCCGCGGTTCGGCGCGGCGGGCGGGGACATGGGCAGCCACGTGAGCCGCTACCTCGGGCTCGACCACCCCGACCGGGTCGTGGCCGTCCACCGCACCGACGCGGGCCTGCCCGTCTTCACCGGCGACCCGGCCGACCTCGCGCCCGAGGAGCGCGCCTGGCTCGAGGGCGCCGCGGTCTGGGGCGCGACCGAGGGCGCCTACGCCGCCATGCACCGCACGAAGCCCCAGACCGCCGCCGTCGGGCTCACCGACTCGCCAGCTGGGCTCGCCGCGTGGATCGTCGAGAAGCTCCGGGCGTGGAGCGACTGCGACGGCGTCGTCGAGCGGCGCTTCACGAAGGACGAGATCCTCACGAACATCACGCTCTACTGGCTCACCGCGACGATCGGCTCGTCGATGCGCATGTACCGGGCGAACGCCGCGATCCCGCCCGCGCAACACGCCCGCCGGGTCGAGGTGCCTTCCGGCTTCTCGCTGTTCGCCGGCGACATCGTCCGCCCGCCGCGGGCGTGGCTCGAGCGCACGGCGAACGTCGTGCGCGTGACCGAGCCCGCACGCGGCGGGCACTTCGCGCCGTTCGAGGAGCCCGAGCTCTACGCGCAGGAGCTACGCGCGTTCTTCCGCCCCTACCGGGCGGCGGCTGACCACAACTCAGGAGACACGTCCTAGGGCGCCTTCTCCCTTGCGCTGACGGTGAAGGTCTCCGCCTCACCAAGACGGTGCCGTCGGAAGCGAGAGCGACGATGCCGTCGCGCATACGTGAGAGCTGACGGCAGCTATGTGTGAATGTCTGCGATATCGCCGACCCGGCCCGAACACGCCGGTGCCGGGCCGCTGTTCCCTCAGAGCGGCCCGGCATCGGCACGCGGTACTGCGAATCGATCAGCCCTGGGCGGGAACCTTGCCCTGCAGCCAGTCCATCGACGCCCCGAAGGCCCCCGGAGCCTGGTAGAAGGCATTCAGGTCGTGACCCGGGCCCTTGACGACGTAGGCGTCCACGGAGGGCGCCTGGGGAAAGAACGGCTTCTCCTGCTGCACGACGCGCTCCGCCGAGGAGCAGTCGGTGCCCAGGTCCAGCGGCTGCTGGCTGCAGAAGATGCCGTCCTTGGACCCGTTGATGATGAACACCGGGACGTTCACTTTCAGCGGAGTGGCCTCGACGAGCGGGTAGTTCACCAGTTCGCTCTGCGTCACGGTGCCCTTCGTGGCCTCGTCCCGGGTGATGATCCGCGGGTCGACGTCGGTGCTCGGCGCGTAGTAGAGGCCACGGTGGGTGCCGGGGCGTGGGGTGATGTAGCCGGGGTCGAGGTTCGCGCCCGTGAACTGCGGGTCGAGCAGCGCCGGGTAGTCGCTGGTCTCGATGTTCACCGGAGTGCCGATGTCGACCTTGTGGCTGAAGCCGGTGAGGATCACAGCATCGACGTCGCGGAAGCGCGACGCCTCGATCATGCTCGTGAAGCTGCCGTAGGAGTGCCCGACCAGCGCGACCTTGTCGAATCCGCCCTGCTGCCCGTCGATCTTGCCCTCGCGCAGCGCCTCGACCACGTCGTGCAGCGCGGTGGAGTTCGAGGTGATGTCGACGAACGTGGACAGCGGGTGGCTGCTCTCGCCGTTCCCGATCCGGTCGATCGACGCCGTCGCGTAACCGGCCTTGGCCGCCGCAGCCTCCCAGGAGTAGGTGTCGGCGTCGGGGTTCGCGGGGTCGGCGATGTTCCAGTAGCGGTGGTCGTAGGTGATGCCGTGGGTCAGGATCTGGACGGCGTTCGGGGTACGTCCCTCCGGCAGGCACAACTTCACGACCACGTACTGGCCGTTCTTCTGCTTGTCGAGCGTGAGCCCCAGATCGGAGCCTGGCGCGACGACGACACCCGGCTGCAGATCGACCGGGAGCTTGCTGGTCGTGCAGGTCCGTCCGTTGTCAGGGGCCACGGACGCGGCCACGACGTCGGGGTCGGAGTTCGGGCCGGCCAGCGCCACACCCGCGCCGAGGACACCGGCCGCCGAGGCGAGGGCCGTCACCGTCACAAGGCCGGCGATCGTTTTGCGCCGTGTCGACCCCAGGGGGTTCCTCATCGATACCTCCAGTCGAGAACGCAGCTGGGGAGCTGGTCAGCGTGCTGCGCTCGACGTGATCAACGAGGGTCCACCCCATACGATCCGGACCTTCGCGCGATCCAGGGCCTTTGGTGTTGTACTCGGCGAGACGGACTTATCGGGCACCTGGGCTCCATCCGAACCCGGCACCGCTCAGAGATCGGGGGAGTGCGACGGGCTGGGGATCTCCTCACCAGAACCCGGCGTGGACGGGCAAGGACGACC
>NZ_JAOPWR010000168.1 GCF_025965585.1 Pseudonocardia sp. | reverse complement strand
ACCGCTGCGGTTCGCGAGTCTGGCACGACGTTGACGGAGTTGTTCGGGATCGGCGGGCTGCTGGCGGGGAAGATCTTGGCCCGGGTCGGGTCGGTCCATCGGTTCGGTTCCGCGGCGGCGTTCGCGTCTTACACCGGCACCGCCCCGATCGCGGTGTCCTCCGGTGACGTCGTGCGGCATCGGCTCTCGCGGGCCGGGGACCGGCAGCTGAACTACGCGCTGCACGTCATGGCGATCACCCAGATCCGGCATCAGACCGCTGGCCGCGAGTACTACCAGCGGAAGCGGGCGGCGGGGAAGAGTCACAGGGAGGCGCTGCGCTGTCTGAAGCGGCGGCTGTCCGATGTGGTGTTCCGGCAGTTGCTGCGGGATGCGAAAGGGGCGGGCCCGGGAGGACATTCGGGGGCGACTCTGCAATCCAGCGCGGCCGGCCCAACCCCGACGGCCGGCTCTTCGGACAAGTCACTTCCCGGACCCACCGCTGCACAGCCTACGACCGCAGGAAGCAGCCCGGTGTTGACACAGAGAGGCGCCGAAGAGGTCACTGGTTCGATCCCGGTATCGCCCACAGCCGAATGGCCTGGTCAGAGGCTCTTTTCAGAGCTTCCGGCCAGGCCGTTCGTCGTGTCGGTGAGTGACTCCGTCGGTGTGGGGGTTCCCCAGTCACCGGGCCTTCGGCGTGATCGTCTACAGCCTCGGACAACCGCTCGCCGGCACCCAGGGCGACGCCGCGGAGCTGCTACATCTGGTACCCCTACCCGGAGCGACCCGGGCCAGCGCCGTGCCGCGGTTGCCGGCAGCGGCCAGCACTGCGGCACTGAACTGGTGGGCACAACGGCTCGATGACATGTTCGGGGTGCTGACCGATCCCGCTGTGTTCACCGACAATCACGCGAACTACCGGCCCGAGAAACACCTGCATGCGCTACTGAGCGTGGAGCAGCTCTTCCGCCGAGTCAGCTCGCTGCAGGCAGCGCACCGCGACGCCAACGCCCGCCGAATCCTGCTGTTCACCGTCCTAGACACCCTTAACCGGCTCACTGGGCCAGATCTCGACGAGCTCTGCCGACTCCAGCACGCACAGAAGACCCTTGACGACCTCCGCGGCCAGATGTCCCCGGACGCGGCGGCGCTGTTGCTGCCCGCCGCTGAGCGCGCCGTCGCTGCTCTGCAGGAGCTGCAGGGCGGATTCTTCCTGCACCGTCAGACAGGAGCGGATGACATCGTGCTGCCGCAGTCCGGCGAACACCTCAGCCCAACCGAGGCGGTGGCGCGCTACCTCAAGGTCTTGCGCGACGCCACCCACGGCCACGGCGCGAAGCTGCTCGGGAAGGTCGAGCAGACCAATGCCCTGCTCGCCCATCACGACGGCGCCATCCCGCACGACCTGGGACTGTTGGGCTACTTGTACTTGCTGGAGTTTCTCATCCAGCCCGAGCGGCTGCGCACCAAGCTCTACCGCGGGGGCCGAATGTGACCCACGACGATCAGGGCACAGTGCCTCACCACCATCCGACGCGGCGGTACCGGCGGGACCTGGCAACCTGGTGATATAGCGGGTTATCGCCAGGTCACGGACTGCACTGGTCTGCCGACACGGGCAGGGCGCCGCTAGTCGCTGGGCTAGCTTAAGGGCTTGAGGACGATCTTGCCGTGGGTGTGGCGGTGTTCGAGCTCGGTGTAGGCCTCCCGGACCTGCGTCAGCGGGTAGACGTTCGCGATCGGCAGTTCGAGGTGCCCGTCGGCGATCAGGCCGGCCAGTTCGGCCAGGATCTCGGCGCCCGGCCCGGCCTCTGCGCCACCGTCGGTCTTCACTCCGTACTTCGCGGCGGCCCCGAAATCGGCGATGGTGTCGATCCGTTCGGTCGCGACGCCGAGGGCCATGGCGAGCTCGACGTAGCCGCCTCCGTGGGTGTCGACGAAGGCGTCCACGCCGCCGGGCGCGGCGGCCTTGATCCGGTCCGCGACGCCGTCTCCGTACGTGACTGGGATGACGCCGTGGCTCTTCAGCCACTCATGGTTGCTTGCGCCGGCCAAGCCGATCACCGCAGCCCCGGTACGGCGCGCGAGCTGGACGGCGAGTGAGCCGACCCCGCTGGCGGCTCCGGAGACCACCACGGTCTCGCCCCCCTTCAGGTCGACGGAGTGCACCGCACCCCACGCCGTCACGCCGACGACGTACAGTCCGCCGGCCACTTCCCAGGAGACGTTCCCCGGCTTGCGCGCGAGGTCGCCGGCCTCGACCAGGACCAGCTCGGCCTGGGAGGCCCGCTTGGTGCTGAACCCGATCGCCTCGTCGCCGGGCGCGAATCCGGCGACCCCGGCGCCAACCTCCTCGATCACCCCGGCCAGGTCACTGCCCTGCCCGGACGGAAACGTCGACGGGAAAATGTCCGCTACCGCTCCCGTGCGGATGGCCGCCTCGCTGGGGTTGATGCCAGCCGCCTTCACCCGCACGAGAACCTGGCCGTCGCCGGGCACCGGACGTTCCACCTCGTCGACACGCAGCACGTCGATCCCGCCGAACCTGTCGTACCTGACCGCTTTTGGCATGATCTTCGCCTTCCTCTCGGTTGATTTCATCGGCTGCGTCATCAGGCAGCACTCGGTTGCCGCGCGGGCTCACCTGGCCGGGGGGATGGGAGCTCAGGTGATCAGTGCCTGGTCATGAGGGGGATGAGTATGTTGTCGGCGAGACGGGTCAGGTCGGTCTCGTTTGTTGGCCTGCCCAGGATGAAGATCCGTGTGAAGAGCACAGCGGGCGCGATTTCCTCGAAGATCTCGGTGCCGGTGTCGGCGGGCAATTCGCCACGGGCGATCGCCCGGTCCAGCATGCGCTGGATGATGTGCTGTCTATCCTTGAGTATCGAGGTGCGCACGGCCCCGGCGAGTTCGGAGTCACGCTGCATCGCGATCATGACGCCGGTCAGGATCTGCCCGGTGGGGCCGGTCATCGTGTCCCTGATGGCGCGAAGGATCGCCAGGAGGTCGCCGCGAAGGGTGCCCGTGTCGGTTTCTCCGATGAGGTGGTCGGTGTGCTCGTAGGACTTGACCGCGGCGACGACGAGGTCGGCCTTACCCGTCCAGTGCCTGTACAACGTCGCCTTGCTTGCCTTGGCGCGGGCCGCGACCGCGTCTAGGCGCAAAGCGTCGTAGCCAGTCTCGGCCAGCAACTCCAGGGTCGCGTGAATGATGGCCCGCTCGCGCTCGGGGTCAAGCTTGAGCGCGGTCGTCGCGGCGCTGCCCATGGCCTTCCCCTGCTTCCCCCTCCCTCCGTCTACGCCCGCCTCAGCTCGAGCACAGGAATGGTGCGGACTCCAGCAGTTTGACGTTCGTACTCGGCAAATCCTGGGTAACGTCGGGCTTGTTCGGCATAGACGCGGTCGCGTTCTGCACCGTTCAATTCGCGAACAGTCACCATGTATGTCTCGGTTCCGCGTTCGACACTGCCGTCGCCGAGGGCGGCCACGTTCCGGTACCAGTCCGGGTTGGTCGGCGCGCCACCCTTGGTCGCGAAGACATAGATGATGTCCGGACTGGTGTCATGCGGGAGGTACATCATGGGGGTGACATACTCCCGCCCGCTTGTGCGGCCGCGATGATGCAGCAGGACCATCGGAGCGCCCTCGAAGGTCCCGCCAACCCTGCCCTGGTTCGCTCGGAACTCCGCGATGGTCCCCGCGTTCCAGTCGAGCGCGTCACCCATGTCTCCTCCTCCACCGTACGAAACTGTTTCGTACACCAGAAACGCGGGCGTGTCTAGAAATATTTCCGAGCCGTGGAAGATCTTTTGGTGGCTGGCTTGCTGAGGCCGACGAAGTCGACAAGATCGAGTCAAGGTTGGGCTCAAGCTGCGGCGAGGCCCGGCATGGTGGGCGAGTTGATCGAGTGCTTGCCGGTAGTGGCGGGCAGCGGTGTGCAGGGTGCTGGGCGCGGACTTGCCGCGGAAGAACTGCTGGGCGATCGCCGAGTACGCAGGCGAGGCGGATCCGTCCGGTATTCAGCACTTCCTGGCCCGGGCGAGTTGGGACACCGACGGGGGGCCACAGCCAGACCACTACTGTCCGATTCCGCCAACCAGCTGCAGGACCGTGGGGTGGATCTGGTGGTGCCCGACCAGGGCATCGACACCTCCACCGCGGTCGGACGGATGTCCTTCCAGATCCTCGGCTCCATCGCCGAGTTCGAACACGCCCTGATATTCGAGCGCACCATGGACGGGCTCGCCGCCGCCCGCGCGCGGGGACGGACCGGTGGGCAGAAGCCCAAGCTCGGGGTCCTGGTCATCGCGGCGGGTAAGGAGCTCGACGATCTGCTGCAGGTTCAGCTGGAACCCTCCGTCACCGGGTTCCCGCGGCTGCATTGGTGCGGACCGACGGTAGCACCGGACGCTCTGCTTGTTGCCGGGACGGTCCGAGGTGGAGCGTAATCAGAGGCCGGGTGGGAAGTGGTAGGGCTGGAACGCGACGGCGGCTCCGACGTCGAGTTGGATGAGGTCGTGCGCTGCTAGTGGGATGTCGCGGGGGTCGCCGCGGACCGGGCTGCCGTTGACCAGCGCTGTGACCGGGCCGTGTGCCGGCCCGACCTGCTCGGGTCCCAGTGGCTGGCCCCACAGGTCGAAGAACTCGCCGAGGCGGTAGACGCGCCGGGTGGGGGACTCGATGTGGATGACGCCGCTGCTGTCGTGGGTGTGTAGCCAGTAGAACGCCGTCCCGCCGACCACGAACGGGCCCGCCGCGGTCTGTTCGAGCTGCAGCGGGGCCACCACTCCGATTCCGTAGGGCACGGCGCGCGGCTGCCCGTTGAGGTAGATCTGCAGGTGGGTGTGGATGTGGTAGCTGAGTTGCTCCGTGGTGCCGCTGGCGATCCCGTCGACGGGCGCGCCGTCGAGGGATGCGGTGGGGGCGGCGAGCACCGGCGCGGTGAGTGTCGCGGGAACGGGTTGGGCCGCGGAGGGCTGGGCGGGCAGCAGCGCGACGGCGAGTGCCCCGGCCGCCGCGGCGGCGCCGATCAGTGCGACCCGCGCTCCGGTGAGAAATCGGTGTCTCGCGGGGCGGGGTTGCGGCGTACGAGGGCTCATCGCGGACTCGGTGCGAGCGGGAGGTCGGCCAGGGCCAGACCGGCGACCTGTCGGCCGAGTTGCTGGCCGGCGTCGTGGTCGAGGCGGGTGTGTTGCCCGGCCCAGATCCGGCTCAGCCCCGCCTCGTCGGCGGCCGCGGCGAGGGTGGGGAACCGGCGGGTCACGCCGGGGTCGGCGGACACGGTGACCGCGACCGGTTGCGCGGGTCCGTAGACGGCGCTGAGCACGGTGGTAGCGGCGGCGCTGAGTGTGCTGTGCGCGCCGGGGTAGGACGGGTCCGCGGCGGTGGGTGTCAACGGGTTCCAGGCCGGGTCGGCGGGGACGGGTGGGTCGGCCGTGGGGACGCCGGAGCGGATCGCGGTGACCGGGCGCCACACGGCGTCCTGGTATTTGGCGTCGTAGAGGGCGATGGTGGCGTCGGCCAGCGCCAGGTCCATCGTCGCGAACACGCCGGTCGCCTGCGCGAGGCTGGCGTGGTGGTCGGCGGTGAGTGTCTGCGCGACCTGGTTCCAGGTGGTCCAGATCGGGGCGGAGCTCCAGAACGTGCCGGCCACGGTCTGGTCCGGGCTGCGGGTGGTGCTGGTGTCGCGACCGATGCTGCGCACCTCGGCCAGCGCGGCGGTGTACTCGGCACTGGTCACCGGCGGCGGGGCCGGGGGCCGGAACTGCCCTGCGTCGGTGAGCAGGAACGGGCTCACCGCCCCCCATCCGGGATACATCGGTGCCGCGAACTTCGGCGGGGTCGGGCGGTAGTCGCCGGGCGCGGTGCCGGGCACGAACGGAGCCGGGACCGTCGCAGAGCCGTCGGAGCGGCGTTGGGTCAGCATCGTCTGGGCCGCGGCGGCCCCGGCGGCGACACCGTCGCGGGTTGGTTGCCCCGCGGGGAGGGTGGCCAGCTGGGTGGCGAGTTGGGTGTCCAGCCGGGTTCGCATCGAGGGGTAGAGCCCGGCGAGGATGTCGTGGGCGGCCTGGTCGGCGGCCGCGTCGGGACGGGCGTCGGCGGCGGCGGGGACCGCGCTTCGGTAGGGTCGGCCGGTGTGGGTGGTGGAGACCACCGCGTTGTACTCGGCGGCCTGCAGCATCGCGAAGCTGCGGGTGGGGTGCACGGTGGCCGGCTGGGCGCCCGGGGTGCCCAGGATCGCGATCAGGGTGCGGTTCCAGTCGATCACCGACTGCCCGGATCCCGGTGCGTCCGCGGTGCGCCCGGCGGCGGCGGGGGTTGCGCCGTGGGAGCTGGTGGCCAGGACCGGGATGGTGATGGCCGCGGCCACGACGGCTGCGGTGGCGGTGACGAGCAGGGTGGTTCTGCGACGCATGGGTTGCCTACCGATCAAGTCGATGCACGCGAGAACTCCTCGCGTGGACGCCGGGACCGGCCCGGCGCGCACCTACCAACACGACGGGCGGCGCGGCAGTGTTCAATCGCGATGCGCGGCGGACACCCGTGGTGGTCGCTGTAACCGGGTCGCCTATTGACCGATGTGACCTCCGATCTGGACCGCCCGCTGCCGCGTGCCACCGAGCGCGTCGACCTGATGTTCGGGGCCGAGCCGCTGCGGGCGATGTATGACGAGCACGCGGCCGCGCTGCTCGCCTTCGCCGTGCGCTTCACGACGCGGACGGCGGCCGAGGACGCGGTTCAGGAGACGTTCCTGCGCGCATGGCGCAACCTGCCGCGTCTGGAAGCCGATCCTCGACCGCTGCGTCCGTGGTTGGTCCTGGTGCTGCGCCGGGTGCTCATCGACGCCCGCCGCGCCGAGCTGGCCCGACCGGTCGGCCTCGCCGAGGACGGCCTGTTGGATCGTGCGGTCGACGGCGGCTACGACCGCCCGCTCGACCGGTGCTGGCTCGACCGGGCGATGCAGGGGCTCTCCCCGGCGCACCGCCACGTGCTGGTGGAGATCTTCTACCGCGACGGCCCCGTCGCCCGGGTCGCGGCCCGACTCGATGTTCCCGCTGGGACGGTCCGATCCAGGTTGCATTATGCCTTGCGGGCGCTGCGCGACCAGCTTGTCGACGCCACCGAGGCGCCACCTCCGCCCACGGGCGGTCGTGACCCGGGACGGCGCCGACATCCGGCGCGATCAAGCCCAGTGTCCACGCGGGGTGGACAGCGGCGTCTACGTGTTGGGTGCCCTGAGCCCGGCTGAGCGCGCCGACTACGCCGCGCACCTGGCTTGGTGTTCGCCGTGTCAGCGCGAGGTCGGGGCGTTGGCCTATGTGGCCGCCCTGCTCAGCCGCGTGGCCGCACCGGCAACTGGCTCCGACACGACCTCATCGCGCGAGCGCGACCGGGACGGGGCGCCCGCGGCGCGAGTTCGGCGACCGGCGCCGTGGCGGTGCTGGTGGTCGCGGCGCTGGGTGTCGCGCTCGCGCGCGGAATCGGCCTTCTGACCCGGCGCGCTGCGTCGGGCCCCTACAACGAGGAGTTAGCACATGAACTTTCTGAGTCGACCGTTGTTACTCGCCGCCGGCGCGCTCGTGGCCACGCTGGCCACCGCCTGCAGCGGTGTCGCGGCGAGCGCCCCGGGTGCGGCGGGCGGGTACGGCGCCGCCGCACCGCTGGCGTCGGCACCGGGCGCACCGGCGAGGACGGCCCCGTTCTCGTTGGCGACCGCGCAGAGCGGACTGGGCACGATCCTCACCGATGGGCAGGGCCGGGCGGTGTATCTGTTCGACGCCGATACCGGTTCCCGTTCGAGCTGTGTGGGTGCCTGCGCGTCGGTGTGGCCCCCGGTGAGCACGACCAACCCGTCGATCGCCGGGCCGGGTGCGCACACGGCCCTGCTGGGCACCAGCCGCCGCACGGACGGCTCGACCCAGCTGACCTACGCCGGGCATCCGTTGTACTACTTCGTCAACGACGCCGGCCCCGGCACGACGGCGGGGGAAGGTATCACCAACTTCGGTGGCAGCTGGTTCGTGGTGGCCCCGACCGGCGACAAGCTTGTCCAGCAATCCAGCGGTCGGTACTGATCGGGATGGGCAGCATGGGTGACATCTCTGCGTCGTCTGCGCGGGCTGAGGGTGAGCAGGCGGGTGGGATTCCGATTCGGCGCGCCGGGCAGCGCACCGTGGCGTTGGCCGGGATCCCGCTCGGGTTCGCCTGTCGGGCCGCGGTGGGCTGGGGCCGGCGGCTGGTCGGTGGTGATCGTGAGCAGATCTCCGCCGATCTGGCCCGCCGCGGCGCCGAGGAGCTGTTTGCGGTGCTCTCGCAGCTCAAGGGCGGGGCGATGAAAGTCGGCCAGGCGTTGTCGGTGTTCGAGGCCGCGGTTCCCGCCGAGTTCGCCCGGCCCTACCGCGACGCGCTGAGTAGGCTGCAGTCCGCGGCCGAGCCGATACCTGCCGCGCAGGTGCATCGGGTGCTGGCCGAGCAGTTCGGGCGCGGCTGGCGGGGGCGGTTCCGCGATTTCGACGACACCGCCGCCGCGGCGGCCAGCATCGGGCAGGTGCACCGCGGCATCTGGGCCGATGGCCGCGACGTCGCGGTCAAGGTGCAGTATCCCGGGGCGGAGGAGGCGCTGCTGGCCGATCTGGGCCAGCTGCAGCGTTTCGGGCGGCTGCTGCAGCCGTTGCTGCCCGGGTTGGCGGCGAAGCCGCTGCTCGCCGAGTTGCGCGCGCAGATGGCGCACGAGCTGGACTACCGCGCCGAGGCCGACCACCAGCGCGTGTTCGCCGCGACCTACGACGGCGACGACACGATCCTGGTGCCCCGCGTCGTCGCGTCCGCGCCGCGCGCGATCGTGTCGGAATGGGTCGACGGCACCCCGCTGGCGGCGATCATCAGCCGGGGCGACACCGCCGGCCGTGACCGGGCGGGCCAGGCGCTGGTCGAGCTCCACAACTCGGCGCCGCAACGGGCCCGGCTGCTGCACGCCGACCCGCACCCCGGCAACTTCCGGCTGCTGTCCGACGGCCGGCTCGGGGTGCTGGACTTCGGCGCGGTGGCGCGGCTGCCCGACGGCATGCCCCGCCCGTTGAGCCGGCTGACCCGCCTGGCCCTCGACGGTCGCGCCGAGGAGCTTCTCGCGCTGCTGCACAGCGAGGACCTGGTGCGCCCGGGGGTGTCGTTGCCCGCCATCGACGCGCTGGAGTTCTTCGCGCCGCTGGCCGAACCGATGGCCACCGCGGAATTCCATTTCACCCGCGGCTGGCTGCGGTCGCGGGCCGGCCGGGTCACCGACCCCCACCAGGCGGAGTTCCGGACCGGGCGGGGCCTGAACCTGCCCGAGCAGTACATGCTGATCCACCGGGTCACCCTGGGCTCGATCGGCATGCTGTGCCAGCTCGGCGCGACGGTGCGGGTGCGTGAGGTGGTGCAACGATGGCAACCCGGCTTCACCGAGGCAGCGTGAGACCCCACGTGGCCGAGCCGGCGACGGGGTGGCCACGGGCGAGCGGGGCGGTGAATGATGACCCCCGGTGGTGACTGTGCCCGGCACCGAACGGGCCAACGGGCTCAGACAGGGGCCGAGACGCCGCCGGACGGCGGCTCACCCGGGGCGCCCGACATGCGGGAGCTGCGGGTGGTGTCGGATGACCGGTACGCCGACTGGCAGGCGGTGTACCGCGACAACGTGGAGCGGATCTACCGGCTGATGTTCGCCGAGGTCGGCAACCGCGCCGACGCCGAGGACCTGACCGCCGAGGTGTTCCTGGCCGCGCTGGGTCCACTGCGGGTCTCCGCGTCGGTCGGGGAGGTACGCGCCTACCTGCTGGCCACCGCGCGAACGGTGCTGGCCCGGCACTGGCGCGCCACCATGGGACGGGAGATCACCACCATCGCCGACGACTATCCGGAGCCGGCCGCGGCGGAGGTGGCGCCGTCCGACGCCCCGGCGCGGGCCGAAGCCGTGCTGGCCGGGCTGGCCGGGCTGCCCGAGCGCTAGCACCGCGTCCTGAAGCTACGGTTCCTGCACTCCTACTCGGTCAAGGACGCCGCGGCCGCGCTGGGGGTCAGCGTGGCCAACGCGAAGGTCCTGGAGCACCGCGCGTTGCGCCGGGCCGCCGAGCTCGCCGAGGAGGAGCCGTCATGAGCACCCGCGACGTCGCCCGGTTCGTTGAGAACCTGCTGCGCGGCAAACGCACCAAACCGTTCCGTCCCGGTGACGACGACGCCGCCCAGATGCGCGCCGCGATCACGTTGCGCGCCGGGCGTACCGGCAGCGGCGCACCCCGCGAGGAGTTCGTCACCGGGCTGCAGCAGCGCCTGGCCGCCGAGCTCGACACCGACCACGCCGACCGCACCGACCCGCTGGTGGTGCCGATCCGGGGCACCCGCCGTCAGGTCATCCAGTTCGGGTCCGTCGCCGCCGCGGCGGCCGCGATCGGTGTCCTGGCCGATCAGGTGGTGGTCAACCAGACCCTGGTCGCTGAGAGCCCCCCGGCCGGTACCCGCCCCACCGGACCCGACACCACCCAGACCGACGCGACCCTGACCCCGACCACCGGCACGTGGACCGCCGTCGCGGCCGTCGCCGACGTCGCCGACGGCGCGGTGCGGCCCTTCGAGGTCGGCGGCGTCGCCGGGTTCCTGCACCGCAGCGGTGGGCAGCTCAGCGCGGTGTCGGGGACCTGCACCCATCAGGGCTGCCGGTTGCGGCTCGACGTGCCGGCCGGGCGGCTGCAGTGCCCGTGGCACTCCACCGCGTTCGCCGTGACCGGGGAGCTGCTCACCTACGCGCTGCCGGTGCCGCCGCGCCCGCTGCCGCACCTGATGGTCCGGGTGACCGGCGACGCGATCGAGGTCTACGCCCCGCCCCCCACCGCCTGACCGAGGCCATCGCCCGCCACGCCGGCTCGATGCGGTGCGTCCGCGGGCGGAGCACAACGAGACCCGCATCGGCTCGGCGCGACGGTGGGGCTCGCTTGAGGTGCCCGCGGTGAGGTGGCCACACGGGCGACGGATGTAACCGGCCTTGCTATCTCTCCACAGGCGGTCCGCCTAACCACGACCCAGAATTCGGCGGCTTACGGGACGGCCGATTTCCGGTCACGGCGGGGCCGTGGAGCGCGGTTGGCACTCGAGGAGTCCGTGGCGACGACCACGAAGGGAGGGAACCATCATGGGTGCGACCCGCTGGAGACCGCACAACACCCCGGACCGGGTGCCGGCCGCGGGCCGGTCGGCGGTGTGGTCGCCGTCGAGCAGCTCCACCGCCGCCGTGTCCCCAAGATCGTCGCGAGCTGGGCGTTCACCGTCACCACACTGCTCTGGTTTTCGACAGGAGGTTCTGCATCGACCACATCGCGGCGGTGCGCCGGTTCGTCGCGGCTGGGCTGATCATCGCGTTCCGAGCCGCCGAATCGCCGCGCCCTCGACCCAGCAGCGTTCGCGCTGCTCGGCCCTGACCGAAGGAGAAACCCGATGATGTTCAAGCTAATGTCCGTCCTGGTCGGCAACCGCGCCGGCCGCATCCGGCGCCTGGGGCCGTTGGTCGGCCTGTCCGGCCTGATGCTCGCTGCGGCCTGCGGCACCGGGGCGTCCACCGCCTCCGGCGGCGGGTATGGCGCCGCCGCACCGGCGACCTCCGCCCCCGTCGCCACGGCCACATCGGTGGCGACGGTCCAGACCGTGACCGCGTCCGGGCTGGGCACCATCCTGGCCGACGGCCAGGGCCGCAGCCTGTATCTGTTCGAGGCCGACACCGGCACCACCTCGACCTGCACCGGCGGCTGCGCCCAGGTTTGGCCACCGGTGCTCAGCGCAGCCGCGGCGCACGCCGCGGGAGGCGCCGCGGCACAGCTGGTCAGCACCACCCGCCGGGCCGACGGCACCGAGCAGCTCGCCTACCATGGACACCCGCTGTACTACTACGTCGGGGACCGGGCGGCCGGTGACGTGCACGGCCAGGGACTCAACCAGTTTGGTGCCGGCTGGTACGTGCTCGACCCGCACGGAAACAAGATCGACAATGGTTAGTCCCGGACCCGTCACGCCGGCCGCTCGGGCGCTGAGCCTGCCGGCCGCGGCCGCGCTGCTCGTCGACACCTACGTGCACCTCAACGACGCCCCGTACTACGCCCACGTCGGCAGCGGGGTACTCACCCAGGCCATGCTGTTCCGGGGGCAGGCGGCGGTGGCCGCGGCGGTGGCGCTGTTGCTGCTCGCCCGTCCACGACGAGCGGCATGGGCGCTCGCGTTCGCTGTGACTGCCAGCGCGCTGACCGCGGTGTTGCTCTACCGCTACGTCGATGTCGGGGCGCTCGGCCTGCTGCCGGACATGTACGAGCCCACCTGGGACGTGCCGGGCAAGGTGCTCTCGGCAGCCGCCGAGGCCAGCGCGACCGTGCTCACCGCGGCCGGCGTGCTCCTCCGGAATACGGCCGCGGCCCGCGCGTCGCTCTCGCGGACCGCCCGGTAGTAACCGTGAGCGGAGTGCGTGCGGTAAGCCTCGCCGGCGAACTGGACCAGCCGAAGGCGAGCCGCGGGGCGTCGACACCCGCTCCCGTTCTTGGAGGGCCGTCCTCATGAGTTCAATGACGAACCCACCTCCGGCGGCGGGCGGCAAGGAAGGGTTGGAGTCGCGCTCGATGAGGTGGTGCCGGTGGAGTGGGGCGCGCAGCAGTCCGCCGAGGCGATCGTGCTGACCGATCACGACGGCATGCGGACCTTGCCGACGCTCCCCGGGCGGCCTCGGTGAACCGCACCGCACCACCGCGATGGAGATGATCGAGCACGAGCTGGCCCCACTTGTGGACGCAAGTTGTTGACGGTGCGTCACTAATTGGGTGTGTCGAGTGTGACGGTCTCGTTGCGGTCGCGGAGAGCGTTGGCGAGCTGTACTCGCGACCGGACGCCGAGTTTGACGAAAGCGGCGCGTAGGTGGGTGGCGATGGTGTTGATCGATACGCCGAGTTCCGTGGCCGCGGTCTTGTTGGTGTGCCCGGCCGCGATGAGCGTGGCAACCCGGTGCTCGGTCTGGGTGAGTGAGGCGGGACCGCTGGTCGCTTGTTGACCGGCTCCGACGTCCAAGATCACGGCGTGGGGAAGGTGACATAGAGGATGGGCACGACCACACCGACCGTGGCGCCGATGGAGTAGATGCTCGTCGCTGTTCCGCCGCCTCCCTCGGAGATGGCCAGGATGGACCCAACCTTCCTAGGAAGATCATGTAGGGCAGGATCGCGAGGGAGAAGAACACGAAGCCGGTCCAGTTTGTGCTTGGTGTTCGGTGTAGTACCTGGCCACCTCGGCGGCGGGGGCGTTGAGGTCTGGGATGCCTCCGGTGGGGGCGAACAACCCCGCACATGCAGGTTGATGTGGATGTCGATGATGGGCTTGGCCGCGAGACCAGGCACGGAAGTTGAGCCGACATGTTTGAGAAGTAGGACTGATGCACCGAGTGTGTCGCGGATTCGGTCAGCCTCGCGGGCGAAGAGCACGGGCCAGGTGGGGTCGTACTCGGCGAGGGTGATGGGCGCGTTGTGTGGTTGCCGCTGGCCGACGGTGATCTTCTGCAGCTGGTAGGCCGTGCGTGGCGTTCCCAGCTGGAAACCCTGTGAGCCGATGAGTCCGGTTCCGGTTATCGAGATTTCCGGCTGGGTGTCCTTCCTTGAGATTCTCAGTGTGCGGTGCGGTAGAACTCGGGTGCGGTGAGGGTCGCGGGCACGCCGAGTTCGGTGGTGACCGCGGCGATCGCGGCGGCTCCGACGGCGAGGTCGGCTTGGCCGTCGGGGGTGAAATGCGGTGCGATGAAGGTGTTGTAGTGGGCGCGGGCCTCGTCTGCGGTGTGTCGGCCGAGGAACGTCTGGATGTATCGCACTGTGGTGTCGGGATTGTTGTGGATCACCTTGAGGGCGCGGCGGTGGGCTCGCACGACGGCGGCGACGGCGGGGTCGTCTGGGTGGATGTAGGTGGGGTCGACAGCTAGGCCCACGGTGGGGATTTGGAAGTGGTCGCCGACCCAGGCCAGGACCTTCCAGCGCAGCACGATGCGGGCGAAGCACCCCGGCGCGGCGTGCGGGGGGTGCACCGCCAGCCGGTGGCCGGCCAGGTCGCTCAGGTCGGTCAGTCCGGGGCGGGCGAGGAACCAGAATAGTGGGCGGTGGGTGTTGACGGTGAGTGCGACCCAGGGGATGCCGCTGGTCAGGCGGGACAGCAGCGCCCGGCCGAGCCCGATGGTCGCGCCGCGACGGAGCCGTTCTTCGCCCCAGTCGCAGCCGTCGCGCAGTGCGACGTGGACGCCCTCGTCGGCGTAGTAGTTTTCCTGGTCGGCGATGTAGGCGGCTAGTTCCTCGTGCAGGCCCCGTCCGACGTAGGCGAGATCGATGGTGTGCATGAGCGTGACTCCCTCAGTACATCGACATCCCGCCGTTGACCGCGGCGGTGGTTCCGGTCATGAAGGCGTTGTCCTCGCTGGCGTAGAAGGCGACTGCTTGGGCGACGTCCGCTGGGCGGGCCAGCCGGCCCAGCGGGGTGGCGGCCACCTGCCGCTGGGTTTGCCCCTCGTCGAGTACAGCCGAGATCTTGGTTTCGGCTACCGGTCCGGGCTCGACGACGTTGACCGTGATGCCGTCGGGGCCTAGTTCCTGGGCGAGGTAGCGGGCGAACTGGGTCAGCGCGGCCTTGGCCGTGCCGAGTGCGATCATTTCTTCCCGGGGCCGGCGGCTCAGGCCGGTGCCGAGGTAGATGAGCCGTCCCCAGCCCTGTTCTTTCATGGTGGGCAGGACGGCCTTGGTGACCACGAACGCCGCCCGCATCTCGTCGTCGAGCTTGCCGCCCAGCTCCTCCCACGTCATGTCCTGGAAGGACTTGATCGCGTACGGGGTGAGCGCGTTGTGCACCAGCACGTCGATGCCACCCCAGGCCGCCGAGACGCGTTCAAGCATGGTCTCGACCGCCGCTGGGTCACGCACGTCGGCCTGCACGGCCATCGCCTGCCCGCCGGCCGCTTCGATGTCGGCGACGACTTGCGCGGCCGCCGGGCCGCTGTGGAGGTAGTTGACTACCACTGCTATACCGCGCGTGGCCAGAAGACGCGCGGTTTCCGCGCCGATTCCGCTGCTGGCCCCGGTCACCAATGCCACCCTGCTGGTTGCCCCGGTCACGAGTTCGCCTCCTGTTCGCTACCGGGGCGGATCGCCCCGTAGAGCACTGTGTCGATGGTTGTCCGCAGCAGATCGGCCGCTGTGCAGTTGAGTTCGCGCGGTAACTGCGAGTTCAGCAGCCGCTCCACCGCGCCGCGGGTGATCTCGCCCAGCAGCTGCGGTGGCGCCGAGAGCAGTCCGCGCCGGTGCCCGTCCTGGAACAGCTCGTCGAGCCGCCGGTAGACCACCGTGTCGATCCGCTGTTCCAGATGCCGGCGCAGCGCCGTATCTCCGCGCCCCGTCGCCAGTTGCGCCGCCCCGATCCGGCCGAGCTCACCAGATGCCGCGATCAGGAACCGCCGTATCCGCTCACCGAACGGCTCGTCGTCCGCGTGTCCGGCCGCCGCGACCAGCGTGCGCTCTATCGCCGCGAACTGTTGGTCCAGCACGGCGGTGTGCCGGACCGGCGCGGGCGGGATTCGGTGGCGTTTGAGGATCCGCCGGATCGTTGTGGCGCCGATCCGGTGGCCGAGTTTGAGCAGCTCGCCCTGGGCCCGTTGGTATCCCCACCTCGGGTTCTTCCGCGCCATCCGTACCACCAGTGCGGGGAGGAGGTCGTCGATCGGTGGCCGCCCGGGCGGGTTCGGGTAGGTCCACCTGCGGCGTACCAGGTGGCGGTGCCAGCGCGGGATGGTGCCCGGGTGACCAGGCGGTGGCCGCGCAGCCTCGTCCGGTAGCCGACGGATGAGGGTGGCGAAGACGGCCCGATCCGTCCAGTCCAGGC
The DNA here is from genome assembly GCF_025965585.1 of Pseudonocardia sp. GTDB lineage: Bacteria > Actinomycetota > Actinomycetes > Mycobacteriales > Pseudonocardiaceae > Pseudonocardia. The sequence continues at coordinate 1,536 of NZ_JAOPWR010000168.1, read as the reverse complement.
GTGGGCGGGTTGGTACGGCGGAGCATGGCGACCTCATGCCGCAGCACGAGGACCTCGACGTCCTTGGTGGAGGAGGTGCGGCGCATCAGCAGGAGCAGTCCGAGCACCTGCTGGAAGATCAGATACAGCAGCCGCAAAGTCACGGCGACGATCGTGCCCGGCCACTGGAAGGCGCCGATCACCGCTGGTCAGCAGCGTATGCAGCGTTCTGACACCCCACAGGGCGGATCGCGCGCGGTTCGGCTATACGAAGAGTTCGCTCGTGCTCCGATCGTGTCGCTCGGCCTCGCCGATCAGTGGCGGGCAGGTGGGGGTGCGAGCTGCGTGTGCCGTTGGCGATGAGGGCGTTGCACCTTTTCAGCGAATCTGGTGGCGCAAGCGGACGGTGTGGAGCGGGCAGGCCGTAAAGGCCGAAGTCTCCCTTGTCGGCTCAGCATGTCGGCGTGTCTTGGCGTTGATGATTGCCGGCGCGTCAAACGGTTCTCCAGTCGAGCCGGCCTGCTATGGGGGACTCGATGTGCAGGTCAGTAGGCCCATCGATTGTTTCGCGTCGAGTACCCGCAGTTCGGCGGCGGCGGCGAGAGCGGCGATGTGGGGGTCCCTCGTTGCGGTCTGTACCGCGTCGATCATGGGGGCGAGGGTGGCGGGTGCGGCGGTGAGCACGATGTCGCCGCCCGCGGTGAGGAACTCGACCGCGCGCTGCCCTGCGGGGACGGAGGCGACCTGGGCGGCGTTGCCGAGGTCGTCGGACAGGACCAGGCCGGAGTAGCCGACGCGGTTGCGCAGGATGTTCAGGACGGTGGGGGAGAAGGCCGCGGGTCTGGTGGGGTCGATCCTGGTGTAGATCGCGGTGGAGACCATCACCCAGGCGGGGGTGGCGTGGGTGGCGGTGGTGAAGGGTTGGAGGTCGGGGTCGGTGGGTGTGGTGGTGGTATCGGTGACCCCGGAGGTGATGTCGGTGTTGCCGCGGACGCGTCCGAGGCCGGGGAAGTGTTTGAGGACGCTCTGGATGCCGGCGTCGTGCAGGCCGCGGGCGAACGCGGTGGCGTGGGTGGCGACGGTGTCGGGGGTGGTGCCGAAGGCGCGGTCGTAGGCGCCGATGGGGGCGTTCGCTTTACCGAGCGCGGGGGAGAGGGTGTCGGTGACGGGGGCGAGGTCGACGTTGAGGCCGGCGGTGTGGAGTTGTCGGCCCCAGGTGGTGGCGGCCGCCTGCAGCCGGGTGGTGGTCCAGGTGCCCTGGACCGCGGCGGTGGGCATGGTGGAGAAGCCGGGTCCGTGCAGGTCCTGGGCCTGCCCGCCTTCCTGGTCGACGGCGGTGAACAGCCCGGCGCCTCCACTGGCGGCGCGACCCCGGTCCTGGAGGGTGGTGAGCATGCGCGCGGTGGCGGCGACGCCGGCCGTTGCGCGTCCGGTGAGGAACACCCCCGCGGGGGCGGATGCGGTGATGGCCGGGCCGGGTTGTCCGCTTCCGTCGGCGGAGATGCCCAGCAGGAACAGCTGCCCGATCCGGGTCCGTGGTGGCATGCGGGCCAGCGT
>NZ_JAOPWR010000158.1 GCF_025965585.1 Pseudonocardia sp. | reverse complement strand
ATCCTCGCCTACGACAGACAGTCTGCGACACGCGGGAGCAGCACCCGACGCTCGGCAAGCACGGTGGGTGCGAAGACCCGCGCTCGCGCTGGCCAGACTCGCCGCCGACAGCACCCTGTGACCCGCGGCCCACCTGATCGCGAATGGCCGCTCCTGGTCGAGAGCCACAGCGGCGGCAGGTTGCTCCTGGCCTTGCCCGCCCTTGACCAGGCGGCGTCTCGGGGAGGACTCTGCTTCTCCTCCGCTGAGAGGAGCCCCCATGGCTTGGTCTATCCGCGGTCGCTACTTCGAGAACTGCTCGTGTGACATGCCCTGCCCATGCACGGTGTCGCTCGATGCCGGGGCCGACACCGAGCGCTGCCACGCGGTGCTCATTTTCCACGTGGACACCGGTCAGGTCGACGACGTCGATGTCAGTGACCTGACCGTGGTGGCCGTGGCAGATAGCCCGCAAGTCATGACGGACGGCGACTGGAAACTCGGCCTCGTGGTGGACGACCGGGCCTCCGACGAGCAACTGCAGAAGCTGGGCGCGGTCTTCGGCGGCCAACGGGGAGGCCCGATGGAGGCGCTAGCCCCGCTGGTGGGCGAGATGCTCGGCGTCGAACGCATGCGCATCGACGTCACCGAGAACAACGGGAACCACAGGCTGAGAGCCGGGGACTCGCTCGAGGTCGAGGTAGACGACGTCGTGCCGTTCGGCGTGGAGACCGGCCGACCGGCCCGCCTCGTCGACGTCTTCCACCCGGCCAGCAGCGATCTCGCCGTGGCAAAGGGCCGCTCGCGCGTAGGAGTCCTCGGACTCGAATGGTCCCAGGAAGGCACATCCGGCTTCTCCGCACCGTTCGCCTGGTCCGGCTGAATGACCACCGCTCACGTCCGCTCGACGTCGGGCCGGCTGCCGACGATCGGCCTGCTGCTGGCCCTTGCCGCCATCTGCTGGGCCGTGGTTGTGCCGCGGATGGGAAGCAACGACTCCGCCATGGGGGACGAGCTCGGCACCCTCGGCTTCTTCATCGGCACGTGGACCCTGATGATGGCCGCGATGATGTTCCCCTCGGTCTGGCCGACGGTGATCGTGTTCCGGCGGTTGCAGGCAGCACGGCGCCGACGTGGGGAAGACACCGCGTCGACAGGCTCGGCGTTGCTCGTGGCCGGCTACCTGGGCGCATGGGCTGTCGCCGGACTGGTCGGGTTCGCCGTGGTCAAGGGCGGCCGTGCCCTCGAGATCGACGCCTTGAGCTGGGACCGGGGCGGGCCGCTCCTGGCGGGCGCTGTGATCGTCGCCGCCGCGGCCTACCAACTCACCCCGCTCAAGAACGTCTGCCTGCGCCATTGCCGCGGCCCGTTCGGCTTTCTGCTCGAGCACTGGCGTCCGGGGGCACTGGGCGCGGTCCGGATGGGAGTCCGCCACGGCCTGTGGTGCATCGGCTGCTGCTGGGCGTTGATGGCGGCCCTGTTCGCCCTCGGCATCATGAGCATCGGGTGGATGGCCGTGATCACCGTGTTCATCGCGGCCGAGAAGCTGCTGCCCTGGCGCCGAACCGCGACCGCCCTCGTCACCGTCGCGCTGCTGGTGCTCGGCCTCGCGGTGGCCTTCGCTCCCGAGCGGGTGCCCGGGTTGATGCACATGGACGCGGGCATGCCGGGCAGCGCCCCGGCGGAGATGGCGCCATGAACAGTGCAGGTCCACGACGCGCCTGAGTCCGCGCCCGAGCTCAGCTCCCCCGCGCATCTCCGACCACGCAGCGGGAGCCGGCGACAAGAGCCAGTGACCAGGATCGTTGTGGGGCGGGTGGGGTTCGAACCTCAAGCGCCGCCGAGCCCGGCACCGGACGCCCACCTCCTCGGTCCCTCTGCCGAGGTCGTCCGTCGTGGCGCCGCCGAGTAGGTGCGGACGTAGCCTCGGGGCATGACCGTCGCACGGACATGGTTCGAGTTCGACAACTCCTACGCTCGCGAGCTGCCGAGCCTGTCGGTGCCGTGGACGGCCGCGCCGGCGCCTGCGCCGGAACTGCTTGTGCTCAACGAGGAGCTGGCCGCAGAACTGGGTATCGACGCCGCGGTGCTGCGGGAGCCGACGGGGGTGTCGGCGCTGGTCGGTCACGGGCTCCCGGACGGGGTGACGCCGGTCGCGCAGGCCTACGCCGGTCACCAATTCGGCGGGTACCAGCCGCGCCTCGGTGACGGTCGGGCGCTGCTGCTCGGCGAGGTCGTCGACGTGGCGGGCCGCCGACGCGACGTGCACCTGAAGGGATCGGGACGCACACCGTTCGCCCGCGGGGGTGACGGCAAGGCCGCGGTCGGCCCGATGCTGCGGGAGTACCTGATCGCCGAGGCCATGCACGGCCTCGGGATCCCGACGACGCGGGCGCTCTCGGTCGTCGCCACGGGCGAGCAGGTGCAGCGGGAGTGGGGGCCGCTGCGGGGCGCGGTGCTCTGCCGCGTCGCCGCGAGTCACCTGCGCGTCGGCACGTTCCAGTACGCCGCCGCGTCGGGCGACCGGGACGTGCTGCGAGCGCTCGCCGACCACGCCATCGCCCGCCACCACCCGGAAGCCGCTGCCGCCGCCGACCCGTACCTCGAGCTGTACCGCCGCGTGGTCCACGCCCAAGCCGGGCTTGTGGCCCGGTGGATGCTCGTCGGCTTCGTCCACGGCGTGATGAACACCGACAACACGACGATCTCCGGTGAGACCATCGACTACGGACCCTGCGCGTTCATGGACGCCTACGATCCGGCCACGGTGTTCAGCTCCATCGACCACGGCGGCCGCTACGCCTTCGGCAACCAGCCCGCGGTCGCGCAGTGGAACCTCGCGCGCCTCGCCGAGGCGCTGTTGCCCCTGATCGACGGGAACGGCGACGCCGCGGTGGAGGCCGCGACGGCGGTGCTGGGCGAGTTCGCCGACTCCTACCAGCGGCACTGGGCCGAGGGCATGGCCGCGAAGCTCGGGCTCACCGCCCCGGACCCGGTGCTGGTGACGGACCTGCTGGAGCTGATGCGGGCGCAACGCGTCGACTTCACCTCGTTCTTCCGTGCGCTCTCGGCCGAGAGCGCACGGTCGCTGTTCACCGAGCCGGAGCCGTTCGACGCCTGGGCGGCGCGCCGCGAGGCGCTGCTGCCCGCGGATCGCCCCGGGGTGGCGGCGGCGATGAACCGGGTCAACCCCGTCTACATCCCGCGCAACCACCACGTGGAGGACGCGCTCGCGACGGCGGCTGCGGGAGACATGGCCCCGCTCCGTCGGCTGCTCGACGTCGTCTCCAAGCCCTACCAGGAGCGACCCGGCCTGGAGGACCACGCCGGGCCGGCCCCAGTGGGCCGCGCCCCACACGTCACGTACTGCGGCACCTGAGGCTCACCACGCTCAACCCACCGGGGTCGCATCATCGACGAGCTGTTCGCCTAGACCACGTATGACCAGCAACGAAGACCACGCGGTCAGCTCACGACGGAACGGGCGAACCTGGAGCGGGTGATCTGAGCCGGCGCACCGGGTCCGCGGCCTGATCCGCGCTCAGCCGGGTCGCCGCGCAACCGCGTCGCCAACGCCACACCCAGTCCGCCCGCCTCCTCGATCGCCCAGCTCGACCCCGACCGATGCGCGGCGAACCACCGCAACCCCCGATAGCCCTGCCGGTTGGCCTCAACCGGATCGAAGTCTGCTGCACGGGATCACTCATGATCCGCCGTCCCGATGGTCACCTCGATCCACCGCTGCTACTCGGATGGTCGTCGAGGTCTGGTGCTCGCATCCGAAGATCGCGGGCGCCCACGGTGGGGCGACGGTTCGACCCCAGCATTCAGATCTTGACGACAGAGTCTGAAGGATGCAGACTGACCGACGTTGTTGAGGTGCAGGTCACAGTCGTCGCCGAGGCCTGAGCCAGAAGGGACGAGCAGATGCGCCGACGTTGATGGCGCAAAGCGGGGATCACCTGATGTCCACCGGATCGCGTGTCCGGCACGAGGACGGATCGGCCACCAGCCGGAGCCGAAAGTTCCTGCTGCGCTCTCGCTCGAGCTCATGACATTCCGGGTTCCAGCTACTCCGGACGTGGGTGTGCGCCGCCCTCGCACGGCCGATGAACCGCTTCTACCCCCGTTTCCGACGTCTTGGAGGCTTGCATGGCCCACGAACCACAAACCTTGCTCGAGGTCGCTCCGTTCACCGGTGCCGGAATGTCGCGGCGGGGGTTCATGGGCATCATGACCGCGGTCGGGACACTGGCGGGAGCGTCGGCGCTCGCGGCGTGCTCGCCCGGCGGTGGCTCGACGACGGGCCAGTCGGCGGCCCCGGCCTCCCTCGGACCCCGTCCGGCTTCACTGAAGTT
>NZ_JAOPWR010000155.1 GCF_025965585.1 Pseudonocardia sp. | reverse complement strand
GGCCGGCGGCCTAGCGCTCGCCTCGGTGGGCGCCCGCGCGGAGCCCCGCCTCGACGACCGCCGTGGTCTCCTGCGCGACGGGACGGCCGCGGCCGCGCCGCTCCTCGGGGGTCAGCCCGCCTGCGATCCCGTACGGAATGCGGACCAGCGCCTCGTCCAGGCACTCCGCCCGGACCGGGCAGCGCACACAGACGGCCTTGGCGACCGCCACCTGTGCCTCGTACGTCGGCCCCTCCGTGGCGGTGGGGAAGAAGATCTCCCCGTCGACGCCGCGGCAGGCTGCCCGCGAACGCCACTCCCGCTCGGCGCTCATCCGGCTGCCGTTCCATTGAGGACGGGCGTGGCGGCGTGGTCGAACGTCGAGAGGAACGTCGACAGCGCACCGGGCAGGCCTGCGCCCATCGGCGTGGAGATGAACAGGACGACGGTGACGACGCCGAAGAAGATCGCTCCCCCGGCGAACCGCGACTTCGCGCAGATCGCCGAACCGACGATGGCGAAGAGGATGAGGACACCCGCGCTCGGCATCGGTCACACCCCCCGCCCGTGCTGCTCGGGGACCCAACCGGCGGCGTCGACGAGGCCCTGGTCGGCCAGCGCGGCCTCGACCATCTCCTCGATCGCGCGCGCCGGGACGATCAGCCGGCCCCGGATGCGGACCGCTGGGAACTCCCCCGCCGCGATCGCCCGGTAGACGGTCATCGGCGACATGCCGAGCATCCGCGCCACCTCCGTGACGCTGTGGAACTGTCGCGGCGATGCGTTCGCCGCCTCCTTCGTCTGCTTCTTGAGGGTTCGCACTGGACGTGTCCTCTCAGCTGGACAGGTTGGGTACCTGTACTAGACATCATAGGAATGAGTCGGCGACTTCGTCAACCGCCGTCGTGCTGTGATGCACCGACATTGCGGCGTGGACGACGGGCACCGACAGATGACGTGAGGTGACGCGGGGTGACACGAGTGCTCACGTCAGGGTTGATTCCTGCAGCTCAGAGCGGCATCGTGAGATTGCGGCGCAGGAGGGGGATCCGGTGGCAAACCAGCTGGCCCGCGTCCGCGCCGAGCGCGGCTGGACGCAGGCGCAACTCATCGCACGGCTGCGGGCGGCCGCCGTGCGCCGGGAGAAGAAGCTGCCCGGCGACGAGAGCGTCAAGCGCCGCATCGCGGGGTGGGAGAACCAGCACAAGCCGGTGAGCGACTTCTACCGCCCCCTGCTCTGCGACGCCTACCGGCTGTCGGCCGTCGAGCTGGGGATCGCCGACGAGCCCGCCCCGCCTCCTGCCCAGCCCCTCGTCGTGCCGGAGCTCGCGGAGCGAATCACGTTCTCGCGCCTCGACAGCGGCCTCGTCGAGCTGCTCCACGCCCAGACGCAGAACATCCGGATGCTCGACCGCCGGCTCGGGGGCGCGACGATCTACCGGCAGGCCGCGGCGCACGTCGAGACGCTCGACGGCCTCGTCCGCTACGCCCTGCCGGGAGCCCACCGGGAGACGGCGGCCGACGAGCTGAGCCAGGCCGCGGCGCTCGGCGGCTGGCAAGCCCTCGACATGGGCCTGACGGCGGACGCATGGCGCCTGCACGAGATCGCGGTGGCGGCGGGCCGGGAGAGCCGCGAGACGGCGGCGCTGGCCTACGCCCGCGCGCAACAGGCGTACATCCTGCTCGACGCAGGGGAACTCGAGCCGGCGCTCGCGCTCGTCAAGTCCGGGCAGACCCATGCTGGCCGGCGGGTCTCGCCGGTCCTCCGAGCGTGGCTGCATGCCGCAGAGGGCGAGGCCCTGGCCGCCCTCGGCCATCGTGACGCGGCACTACGCGCGCTCGACGCGGCGACGACCGCGCTCCCGGACAACGCGCAGGATGACGCGCTCCCCTATCTCATGCTCGACGCCGGACACCTCGCCCGGTGGCGCGGCCACTGCCTCGCGCGGCTGGGCGACGGGGACGCGATCGACGACCTGACCAGTGCTCTCGGCTCGATGGGCGAGGGCCACTACGGACGCGCGGAGGTGAGCCTGCGCGTCGACCTGGCGCTCGCGTTCCACGCCCGCGGCGACGTCACCGAGTCCCGGACGCACGCGCGCCGGGCAGCGGATCTCGCCGGTCGCACCGGATCGGAACGCCAGCGTCGGCGGATCGCCGAGCTACTCAGCGCGTAAGGCACGGGCATTGGGCCCGCTGAGCGCCAGGACGTGCAGCAGCCCGACGAGAGAGCCGGAATTCGCGATGCGCCCCTTGGCGATCAGCTCCGGGACGTCGGCCAGCGCGACCCATTCGAAGGTGCCCTCGTTCAGCTCCGTGGCGTCGCCGATGTGCTCGACACCGCGGGCAAGAAAGACGTGGTGGGCGTCGCGGACCATGCCGATCATCGGCTCGAACGTCACGAGGTGCTCCAGCCGGCGCGGCCGATAGCCCGTCTCCTCCTCGACCTCGCGCGCGGCGGTCTCGGCAGGTGTCTCGTCGGGGTCGAGCAGTCCGCCGGGCAGCTCCCAGTTCCACACGTCGGGCACGAACCGGTGTCGCCAGGACATCAGCACGTGCGCGCCGGCGTCGTCGAGCACGACGGTCATCGCTGCCGGCTTCATCGTCACGGTGTGGTGCTCGAAACGCTCCCCCGACGGCACCTCAACGTCCGCGAGCCCGACCGTGATCCACTCGCTCTCGTAGACCGGCCGCTCGCCGTGAGAGATCCACCGGGCGTCCTGATCCTCCGAGCGCGTCATCCATGAACCGTAACCACGAGAGCCCTGCCGATGGACCCGCCGTCAGCGTGGTGCGGGAAACGCGCCAGCGCCGTGGCGGATGACAACTAAGCCCTCGTCGACGAGCTGGCGGTAAGCACGCCTGACTGTGTTGCGGGAGACCTCGAACTCTGCGATGAGGTCGGCCTCGCTCGGTAAGGGGGTGGACGGTGATACCTCACCCGACACTAGCCGTTGGCGCAGAGCATGCGCGACGCGTTCCCATGCAAGGATCGGCGAGCCCTGACCCGGCTTGCCGACCACACGTCGCCCCTGACCGGGCACGATCTCGATCATCCCCTCATCGACGAGGAGCGCGAGAGCCGAACGAACGGTGCCGCGAGCCACCGACAACTGCTCGGCCAGCGTCAACTCGGAGGGCACCATCGCGCCAGCCGCCAGCTCACCCTCATGGATGCGCACGCGGAGGTCGTCCGCGATCTGACGATAGGTACCGCGCGGTGCCACCTTGCCCCCTCCTCTCGGCCACGTCCCGGTGGCACAGTAATGCGAAGCCTTCGCGCTGCTTGCGTGTGCTCTTCCTTGTCAAAGCGGATGTCCCGGTCCGACCGGTAGTCGCCGGGCCTGCTCCTGCTGGTCGCCGTGCCGGTTCTGGTCACCTTGTGCGGACAGGTGTCGAGCGCAGTGGTGCCCATCTGGTGCCTGCCAACCGGATCTTGGGCGGCGGACTAGATCCTCCCCGACAGGCCGCGGGTCGCCATCGGTGCCGCGCCGCGTGGGACAAAGGGTCCGTTCGGAGGTTCGCTCCGCCGGCGCGCAACCACGCTCGACCATCTGCCGGGGACGCATGCAGGTGGGCTACTGAGCGTGGGACGGGTGTAACGCGAAGCGCACGGACGCCGACGGTGTGTCACAGCGCCTCCGCTACCTGAACAGCTCGACGAGCAAGGAGTATGATCTTCGATGCCCGCACCCCGGTTGGCAGGTTTCTCGCTGCGTAACTTCCGATCAATCGGCCCGGACCGAGTCCACGTCAAGCTGCCAGAGTCCGGTCCGCTCGTTCTAATTGGTGAGAACAACGCCGGGAAATCGAATATTGTCCGGGCCGTTGACATACTGTTTAATGAACGCTGGGCAAGCACCTACACACCGGAAGATCACGAGTTTTATGGCCGAGATCGCAGTCAGGTAAATATTCAGCTCGCAGCCCACCTAGATCAGTTCAGTTGTGACTATTGCAGTGGACCCATAACTCATCTCACATGGACTTACGACGAAGATAGGCCGGGAGAGCCTCAGCAATACCGTCAGAAATGCGGAAGCTGCAGCTCCACTTACCCAAAGAAGACGACTAAGTTCCGTATTATGTCCATGTCGGTCGCGGCCGAGCGGAGCCTGAATTATCAGTTATCATACAGCTCACGGTACACATTACTGTCGCGTTTGATGCGTCGCTTCCATCAAGAGCTCAATAGCGACGAGAGCCGCAAGCAGACGCTTCGTACGATCTACGAGTCTCTCGTGACCCAATTTCATGGCGTAGACGCATTTTCAGATTTTCAAACGCTCCTGTCGGCAACTACGCGCCTCCTTGGGCAGAATTTACCGTACGCGCTCGCAATTGACTTCTCGGCTTACGATCCGTCCAACTATTTCCACACCCTCCGGGTTCAACCACAATTTTCGGGGGAGGTTCGGTCATTCGACGAGCTTGGTACCGGCCAACTGCAGATTCTAGCTATCGCGTTTGCTTATGCATACGCTAAGGCTTTTGGTCAGGGGGAGGGCCTACTTCTACTGGTCGACGAACCGGAGAGCAACCTACACCCGTTAGCGCAACAATGGCTCGCCCGACAACTCCACGCCCTGACCACCGACGGCTTGCAAATTATCGTTACAACTCACAGTCCGCACTTCGTTGATCTGGCGCAACAGCAGAGCCTGGTCGTGGTTAAACGTCAAGGAACATCGGGCCCTACGACTGCCACTCAGTGCAGTCGATCCGGTTTCGTCAACGCTCTGGTCGAGCTAGGAGCCCCGGCTGACCGTACGACGGAGCAGTCGGTCGAAGAGTTCTATGCATCAGCAGCCACGGTGGAAACAACTTCTGGCATGTTCGCCCGCGCTTGCATCGTAGTTGAAGGTCGGACAGAAGCGTTCGCGCTGCCGGAGCTACTCCGACTAGTCGGGTTCGAGGCACTAACCAAGGGGATAGCGTTTGTCTCCGCCGAGGGCATCTCAAACATCGCGAAGTGGTGTCGTCTGTACGGCGTATACGGCATCCCTACGTTCGCGATCTTCGACACAGACAGCAGCAAGTCAGGAAACGACGCAACTAGATCAGAGACTGCGCAAAAGGATATCGAGTCGACTCTTCGGTCAGGACTAACAAGCATCTTCCCGTTGGAGAGCCAGAACCTGTACGTCAGCGATAATTACGCAACTTTGGACCCCGACTTCGAGGGATGCGCCAGATCGCTACTCGGGCCACGTTGGACAGAACTAGAAACGCAGGGTCGACAGATTGTAGGCGCGTCCAGAGCAGGCAAGCCACTAGTTGCTCGCTACGCTGCAAAGCGCATGACACCAGCAGACCTTTCACCGGAGGCTACTCGTCGACTCACAGAGCTAGCGGAACATATTTCGGCACTGGTGCCGGATTCAGATGCGGCTAGCGAAGACGTCGCGCCCTAATTGCGACCTGACACCCGCTACGGAGATCGGTCGGACGCCACACACTCCACGGCACCAGAGGCGCCGGCTTCTCACCTTCAGTCACTGTAGTGCCCTGGCTGGCCACGGCTTAGCTCGCTTGCATGGGACTGGACGCGACCGCTTGCAGTCCGGCAAGGACTGCTCGTGGCTTCGACTCAGGAAATTAGAATGATGTCGTTAGTCAGCTCATTACTGGCATTATTGCTTTTCAGGCGTCCAGTGATACCTATGGGCGGTCGGTAGGTTACCGACCGTCGTCGCGTACTCAGTCACTCCGCGACTCTCAATATCCGATTCGTCGGCGCCACGTGACGCGACCACCAGGGCTACATCATGATCCTTTGGACGAGTCTGAGTCGGTCGGACCGCCGACGTCTAGATCCGTTAATCCTTTACCGTAGGCGTCAATACATAGTTGAAGAACATAAAGAGATACCGGAACAGCGTCGTCGACGGAGATCTCGCCGTGCTCCTCGAATGTTCCAATTTCGATCTCAAGCTGAGTCCAGAATCGACTTACATCTTTTAGGATGGATAGAGCGTCGACGAACAGGTCGAACTTTGGCTCGAACTTGACGTCGATCACATATTTTGCCAGCTCGTGTGTTAGTTCGTTACGGTGCTCTTGAATCTCATGGAGGCGATCTGCTTGAACAAGTGTAATCGCGCCGCGATTGACCAGCCAAAGTAGCGATGCACGAAATCGTTTCTCGTGCAGTGATTTGACTTGGAACTGATACGCTTCCTCGTCGTATAGGTATCCGGTCTCATCGAACCCGATGAGGTAGAAGCTGCGCACCTGGTCTAATATCGACTGCTTGATCAGCTCGTGCGTCATCTGGTAAAGGCCAGCAAAACTAAGGGTCGCTCGGATCCGTTCCGGCCGCAGCTTTGCTTCGAGCTGCGCGAGCGCCTCACTGTCGCCATCACTGGACATAGACCGTGACTGTACAGTGGTTGCGTTCTCGAAGAGCTGTGCTTTTTCGGCCACGAGGCACTAGCCGCTTGACCAAGACCCACATGCCCGATCGCGGCGCGCTCTCTTGCACCTGTCAGTGCCATCCCGTCGACCTGTTGCAAGCCGACCGCGCGGACGGACATGGGCGGCCCCAACGCAACCATCGGCCGACGCAGCCAAGCTCCGCCCACGGACGGCCGCGTGGTAGTCCGAAGAGAGGTCGGCGGGGATGGCACGCCACTATCCCGGAGATTGCCCGCCCGGCGAGGGCATAGTCTTCGTATGTTCTCAGTTTAATATTTGCTCGAAGACTCAATGATTCAAATTGTGCTACGTTTGCTGAGTTCGCATCATCCATACATGTGCAAACTGGGCCTCGACATCAAATGCATCTTCATCAAGCTGGTAGTCCATATCTTCTAATAGCCGAGCAACGGAGTTGGAGATGTTGTCGCTGACGTCAGATAAGAGCCAGACCACTTCACGCGCCGCAAGGGACGCGACGAAGTCGATGGCGGCTCCTCGTGCTGTAAAGATCGCGCGTTCCGGGTCGACGTTGAGCTGCATCTCGGCTAGTAGGCGGCGCGCCGCCGGCCAATCTCTCATCTTGCGAGCATGGGCGAATTCTCCCAGAACTTGGTTAAGTACGGAAAGTCGTTTCCATCCAGCATGAGTAATCCAGTCGCGCGGCGTTGTCTGAGATCTCGCAGTGAGCGACTCGGCCTTGGATGGTTTTCTTCGCCAAGTCCGTAGAGTGGCAACGTACTCTAGACTACTGCGAAGAACTGCCATAGCTCGGTCATCGTCCTCAAGCCAGAGCCAGTAGGACGAACGCAAACTCGAAGCTAGCGCGGCAGCAGCGTTCCCCACGGCTCCGACCGGGTGCCAGATTCCCAGTAAGCTGGCCGCTTCAGTCAATACGACCCATCGCGAGGCCCGACCGGTAAGCGATCTCTCCTTGAATTCGTCACCGAGCATCCGACGCTCCAAGGCCAGCGAGTGGGATGCAGTCTCGATACTGCGCCTTCGGTGCCAAGCGAACGAGCGCAAGATCAGTTCGTCATCTTGATAAAGACGGCCAGCAGGTCGCTCCCTTCTAAGTACTGCCTCGTGGTCGAGTGCTAAAGCCTGGACTGCGGCGACAGCCCTGCCGCCTAAACCTTCTCGCGGCAACAATGGAGCAAGGGATTCGATCGTGGGAATAATTGCCTCCCGCATGCGAGCGGCAGTGAATGGGATTGCTTCATATGGTAGGTCAGTTTCACTAGAGCTGACGGATATGGCGTCCATTCCGACAGAAAGCACGCCGATTGTTGCTTCTAGTCCGCGATTCTTTGCCATTCTAAGGGCGGAAAGTCGAATCTCACGCAAGACTAAGAAGATTGCATCGCAAACGACGAAGCTCGCAAGTAGGACATCTTCGCGGAGCGCGTCTGCGGGCGCGAGGACGTGTGCGTCCCATTGAATCGCTCCGGAAAATGCACGCAGATGGATGCTTTCACTCAGCAACGAGTAGGTCAGTGCCGGACACACATCGGTGCCGTTAGAGCGATAAACGTGCAGGTGATCAGGGACTTGTTCAGATTTCCTAGAAGCATCATGCACCCAGTCAGAGAAATTGTCTGCGTAAGGCTCGTCTTCATCCTCTTCGAATAGGTTTTCAGTCAGCTCGAAATGCTTCTCGATCCACTGTTCTTGGAGCGAATCAGGTTGGGTCCAGGTACGAGCGGCGAAGGCAAGAGTAGATTCGCCGGGCTGTTGCTGTAGTCCGGCAATCTCGGCACGACGAGACATCCAGCGTTCTAGTTGGTTTCGGATCATCACAGCGGCGCCAACTATTTGACCGCTGAGCATTAGGCGTGCGGCGGACACCACGCTGTCAACGCCCCAAGCAAGGATATCCGGCGCTGATCCTGCATGAAGAGTTGGAGGCCGACGCGGGTTTGCGCCTAGAGCGTTGAGCGCCATGTCGAGGTGGACTATCGGTGAGATGGCGGAGATAATATTGAAGCGGTAATCGTCGTAGGTTCTCGGAATTGCGAACATCCGCGCGTTGTGTCGAGATATCAATGCCTCAGCTACGCGCTGGTCGCCCCTCTTCACCACAGCCTCATATTCCTCAATCGCCGGACCGATTCGGCGACCTCTCGACTCCGCTGCGTTTGCCCGAATCTGTGCCCGGCGCGCCCTTTCGCGCTCTCGATCTTCTCGACTCCTTCGAGCCTTCTTCGCTGCCATTTAATTGCTCCGAGCCGTTGGGAGAAGCTTGGTGTTCTATCCTGCCGATCCGCGTGAGTGTTGTGTAGGGGATTTCGGTGCGAGGCGGCGCGCGCCGGATGGGGTTCGGCCGGAGGCCGCACGCCCGCGAGGCGGAAGCGCCGCGGCGGCGGAGTCACCGGCTTGATCAGGAAAGGATGGCTAGAACACACTGGAGATGGGCGGCTGTGCCCGGTCCCGGCTGATGCTTGACGTTGCGGTCTCACCTGATGCTTGATGCTCGGGTCTGATCGACCTTCCTACTCCTCGTCCTGGTGGACGCCGTGGTGGGAGGTCGGGATGGGCCCTGGTGGACATGACGTTGTCGAGCAGCGGTACCGCGCCGTGCTGGCTGTGCGGTGCGGCGAACGCAAGGTCGACGTAGCCCGCCCAGTTCGGGGTTTCGCACCAGTCGGTGCCCTCCTGGTGCGCCTGGCGTACCGCGAACGGTCTGGCCGGACTGGTCGTTCGTTCGCCTCGCCCCCAAGCGTGCCCGCACGAGACGTCTGCGGAGATGCAGGCGTGGGCGTAAGAGATCCGCGGCGAGCACCTCGGCTGGGGCGCCCACGGCATCGTCTATGAGCTCGCCCGGCTGACCCGCCCGATGTGGTGGTGCCGTCGCGAAACTCGGTGCACCCGGATCCCGGTCCGCAACTGCCGGCGCACACGCAAGTGCTCGGACTACATCCGGTGGGAACGCGACGCGGCGATGGCGTTGTGGCAGCTCGACCTCGTTGGAGGGGTCATTCTCCTCGATGGCACCAAAGCGAAGGTCTTCACCGGGTGCATGAGCACTCCCGGTTCGCCGTGACGCGTCGGTCATCCCACGCGCGACCGTGCGGGCGGTGTGTCCGGCCTTCATCTAGCGTCGCTCCCGCTACGGTGCAACATGGGCACTATGACCGACCTCAAGACGTTCTCCATTCCGCTATACAAGTTTCGGGGTGGAATTGACGGAGCGATTGCCGATCCTACAGGCTTCTGCGGGTCAGCATTCATTGTTCACGGCGGCATACTAGTGACGTGCAGACACTGCTTTGAGGATTATCCACTCAAAGCAGATGAGTGGTATGGAGCGCTTTACGAAGCCTCTGACGGTGAGCGAACGGCACTGCGTCTAGAGAAGATCTCTTACGAACCTTCTGGCGTAGATCTTGCGACAGCGTTCTGCGGTATCAACGGATCGCCACTGGCTCTAGTCTCTGACCTTCCTGGAATCGGGCACGACGTCGCATCGTTCGGATACCCGGGTACATATGGGGCAATACCCGATGGTCACATAAGCGGGAAGTTGCGGTTCCAGCAGGAGGCCCGATGGTTGGAGGGCTATATAACGCGCGGTTTCGTCTACGAGAGGCCGAGCGACGGGAAGAAGGTGCGCTCATGGGAGGTGGACATGCCGGCACCGCAAGGTCTGAGTGGCGCACCGCTGCTACTTCTCAACGCCCCGGGAGTGACACCGACCATCGTTGGTGTCGTGTACGGCACCCACACCGCCAAGAGCGATCCCGGCAGCGCTGATGCGCTGCCAAGTGGCTATCCGTTCGCTCTAGCGCATTATTTTGATTCGCTCCACAACCTGCGAGGTGAGGCACTTGGTTCAGAATCGCTGGGAGAGTACATGACGCGGCATGGGCGCATGACGGCCGTGCATCAATGATTACGTCGGGCGCAGTTGGAAAGGAGCGAGCCTTCGATCATGACTTCGACCGCCGCGAGACTACGAACGTCAGCAGCGGGTCGCGGTCACCAGGCCGTACGACATCTAACTCGTACTCAGCAAGGTTGCCGCCTCCTGATCGCTCCACGGCGTCGACGAGCATCTGGCGCAACTCGGCCGGGTTGTTGGGATCGGCTACAGATGAGAAGCGCGCGATATCTGCACCTCGACGCCGGAGGACGAATCGCAGCAGAACCTCTGAGTCATCCTTATCGGCCACCACTATCGACGCAACAGCCGTCCTCGGCCGCTCCGAGTCGGACAGCAGCGTCACCGGCGCCACAATGACGAGTGCGTTCCGACTCAGCCGGGTGAGCAAACCCCACTCCGTCAACAGCACCAGCGAGCGCTTGGCGGTCGCTAGCGACACTTGATGCTGGACGACGAGTTCGGCTGCGGATGGTGCCAGCGCGCCCGGAGCCAGCGAGCCGGAATCGATCTGCCTCGCGACCTCAGCTGCCACGACCTGGTAAGGATGGCGGGGCTCCTCTCGGATCTGTGACACCTCGTCAAGCTCCAGCGGTCGCTCCGGCATTCCGGCCCCAAGCCCGCGCGCTGCGCGCTGGTCGGACTCAGAGACCCACGCCGTATACGTCCGCAGCGTGGTCGTCCCGCCGCCGCCATGACCGAGTCGGCCGGCCACGGTCCTCGGGTCCACGCCGGCGGCGATCAGCTCCGTCGCCGAGTAGTGCCGGAGCTTGTGCAACGTCGTGTCGATGCCCAGGCGCGTCACCATGCGGTCGTATCGCTGCGTCACGCTGTCCGGCGTCGGAAACGTCGTTCCGTCGGGCTGGGTGGAGAACAGGAACGCGTCCTTCGGCCACTCGATGCGCAGCGCGGCGGCTCGGCTCGCGCAACGCTCGAGGTGCTGTCGGAGGACTGTGACCGTCTCGGCGTCGAGCGCGATGCGGCGCTGCTGGTGCGTCTTGAGGTCCCCCTCGACCCAGCCGGCCCCGGGCTTGCGCCGAATCGCCCGCCGGAGCCACAGCGTCTCGCGGCCCTCGGCCAGGTCGACCGACGAGCGACGGATCGCGCACAGCTCGCCGCGTCGCACACCCGTCGTCATGGCGACCCACACGAGGGTTCCCCAGTCCGGATCGCGCCACGACGTCGTGACGATGCGGGCGGCGTCGGCGGCGCTCGGCGGCTGCGGGTTGGGCTTCGGCGCCGGCGGGGGCTCAGCTTTCGCCGTCGGGTTCTCGGCGACCCATCCCCACCGCACGGCGCGCTTGTAGGCGCCGGAGAGGATGAAGTGAATGTGGCGGATGGTCGTCGGCGCCAGCGGCCGGCAACGGTGCGGCTGACACTTCTCGTTGCACTCGTGCGTGCCGTTCACGCGGTGGTCGGTTCTGCGCCCGCGGCCCGCGCATCGGCTGCGGCAGCGGCGCAGAACGCCGTAGAACGAGTCCAGCGTCTCGGCGTCCAGCCGGCCAGCCTTGAGGTGACCCAGGCTCGGCGAGATGTGGTTGCGGACGTGGGTCCGGTAGAGGTCCAGCGTGGTCGGCGAGCCGGAGAAGCCGTCGAGGTACTTGTCGAGCAGCTCGTCGACGGTCGCGTTCGTGCGCGGGGCCCGGCGCTGGGCCACCTCCTGGAGGAGGCGAGCGCGGATGGCCTCTGCCTCGTTCCACGCGTTGCGGCCCGCCGCGACCGTCTCGGTCAGGTAGTGGCGCTTGCCTGTGAACGGGTCGACGCCGGCGTAGACGCGCACGCGAAGAGCCCCGCTGCGCAGGGTCTCGATTCCGCCGCGGGCGCGGGCTCGTCCCGTGCCTGAACGACCGGTCACGTGGGCACTGTAACCCCGACTCGCACCACATGTGATGCCACGCGAGCTGGCTCAGCGATCTTGCTACCAGGGTTTCCCCTGGTCAGAGGTGGAGCGGGCGACGGGAATCGAACCCGCGTAGCTAGTTTGGAAGACTAGGGCTCTACCATTGAGCTACGCCCGCATGCCCCGGATCACCGGTGCGTCGACAGCTTAGCGG
>NZ_JAOPWR010000152.1 GCF_025965585.1 Pseudonocardia sp. | reverse complement strand
GCTCGTGCTCGGCCACGTCCTCCCGCGCCCGCCGCGGGCTCCAACGGCCCGACATCACGAACACGAACGGGATGAACAGCAGCTCACCACCGACGCACACCCACCACCACGTGCGCCACTGGCTCGCGCTCTGCTCGGCCGCCGCCGCGACCTCGGTGCCGTGCTCCTTCAGGAACGCCAGGTCCTGCGGCGGCACGGCGGCCACGGCCTGCAGGCGCGCGGTGGCCGTCGCGGCGTCGACCTGGAGCTTCTGCGCGATCTGACCCACGGCGGCGGGGCCGGCGGCCGGGTCGGTGGGCAGCGCGGCCAGGGTGGCCGGGTCGACGGCGGCGATCGTCTGCAGCTGCGGCGCGTACTGCGTCGAGAGCGCCTTGACCTCCGCGCCGTACTGCACGAGCGGCGTCATCGAGCTGACCACGAACGGCAGGATGAAGATCGAGACGGCGACGACGACGCGGACGATCCAGCCCCAGACCGCGAGGCCCGTGGCCATGAGCGCCGGGTTCCGCCGCTCGACGGTCTCGGTGAAGCTCGCCATCCACGGTGCGTACGCGATGCCCAGCGACACCGCGGTCAGGCTCGTGATCACCACCAGTGCCGTGTACGACGTGCCGGGGCCGCGGGTCAGGAAGATGATCGTCATGATCACGCTGGCCACGGCGCCCACCAGCATGAACGGTTTGCGCACCCCGAGCCGGTCGGACACGATCCCGACGAGGATCAGCGCGATCGCGTCGAACGCCCAGAACCAGTTGCCGATGCCGTTGGCCTCCGCGAGGCCGAAGCCGAAGATCGTCGTGAAGTAGATCGTGAAGAACCCGACCGCCGTGTAGTAGATGATCAGGAAGACCGCGACGGCGAACGCCGAGCCGATCACGTCGAGGTGCAGCACCTGATGCCACGGGCGGTCCTGCTCGACGTCGACGCCGGCCGCGCGGGCCTCGATCAGCGCGCGGTCCTGGTGGCTCACCATGAGCTGGTCGCGCAGGTTGGGCGAGAGCTCGCGCAGGCCCACCAGCGCGATCAGGAACACCACCAGCCCGACGATCCCGCAGATCACGTACTGCGCCTGCCAGTTCGGCAGCGCGGCCACCGTGCTGCTGGACACCGCCGCGACGACGAGGCTGCCGACCACCGGCCCGAGCGTCCAGAACCCCATCGCGGACGCACGCCCGATCTGCGGGGAGTAGTCGCGGACCAGGGCGGGCGTGGCCACGAGGATGATCCCCTCGACGAACCCGACCACCGCCGAGAGCAGCCCGAACGTGAACGCCGTGGGCGCGTTGGGCAGCGCGAACGCCGTGAGCAGCCCGGTGAGGCCGAGCCCGTACGCCACGAGGTTGGCGCGGCCCCAACGGTCGGCGAGCCCCGCGAGCAGCGACGCGAACGCGCCCACCGCGTTGGCCACCACGGTGATGTAGACGTAGTAGGGGAAGCTCATCCCGAACGACGCGATGATCGACGGGGCCACCGCGCTGGCCACGTACGCCTCGTAGTAGAGGACGATCGTGGCCACCACGACGATGCCGAGCTGCACCATCCTCGGCCGGGTGTCGGGGTAGTGCTCGAGCCTGCGATGCCAGAGGGCGCCGAGAACGGGGTTGGTGGGAAGCTCAGCAGCGACCATGAAGCCTCTTCCTGAAGCGGTGTGTGCCCGGTCACGATCAGGAGTACGCCCGCGTACGTTAGAACTGGAGTGGACGTGCCACAAGGGGGATCGCTCGCGCGGACCCACGACGCGGAGCCGGGGCTGCCGCGGGGCCGGTCGAGCCTGCCGGCGTCGGAGGTGTCCGCGGCCCAGCGGCTGCGGCTGATCACAGCCACCGTGTCGGTGGTGGCCGACGTGGGCTTCCGGACCGCCACCGTCGCCGACATCGTGCGCGCGGCCAAGGTCTCGCGCGCAGCCTTCTACCAGCACTTCGCAGACAAGGACGCCTGCCTGCGGGCGGCGAGCGCCCACGGGTGGGGGCTGCTCGTCGGCTCCGTCCGGAGCGCCACGCGGGAGCTCCCGCCGGGAACCGAGCCGGAGGACGAGCTGCGGGCGGGGCTGCGCGCCTACCTGCGCTTCCTCGCCGCCGAGCCCGCCTTCACCCGCATCTTCTACGTCGAGATGCCCGGGGCGGGCCCGCACGCCTGGCCCGACATCGAGGCCGCGCAGCGCCAGTTCGCCGAGCTCAACCGGGCCTGGCACCAGCACGCGCTGCCGCAACGACCCGGCTGGCCACGGGTGCCGTTCGAGGCCTATCTCGCGGTCGGCGGGGCCACGACGCAGCTCGTGCGCACCTGCGTGCGGGAGGACCGCACCGCGGAGCTGCCGGATCTGGAGGAGACGCTCGTGGCCCTGCACCTGGCGATGCTGGCCGCGCGGCCGTGGGAGTGACGGCGCGGTTGTGCCGACGCGCAGCCGAAGCTTCCCGTCTCTCGACCGTTCGTCACAGACCGCGCTGAACGGCCCGCCATCTCCGCGTGCAGGTCCAGGCCACTTGCGCCATGCCCGGACTCCGGCTGCGTGCCGCGTCTCCACGGCGTTCGGGCGGCGGCTCGGCCGTTGGGCTGCGCCGCGCCGCGGCGAGGCGGTGCTGACGGCGGCGGACCCGTCGTCGCAGGTGGCGAGCGTGGTCGTCGCCGAACATCAGCGCCGGAGGGTCAGCCCACCACGGCCCGCAGCGCCGAGAGGCGCTCCTTGAGATCGGCGTCCTTGTTGATCGGGTCGTGCGCCTCGTCGGGCTCGACGCCGCTGCTGGTGGCGACCCGGTTCATGGTGCCGACCATCTGGACGAGGTGCGCCAGCCGCGCCTCCTCGTGGTCGACGGGGGCGGCGCCCTGGGCCAGGGCGAGTGTGGTGTCGAGCCAGAGCACCTCGCGGTGCAGACCGGCGTCCTGCAGCAGCCCGCGCAACCGGGAGGAGAGCTCCTGCGGCTCCAGGCCGAGCCAGCCCGAGAGGGTGTGGGCGTCGAGCGGGAAGAGCCGGTCGCGATCGCGCAGGTAGATCAGCTCGAGGGCGTAGGCGTGGCCGTAGGCGCAGTAGGTGCAGCTGTTGTGCAGCGAGATCACGACGCAGGCCAGGTGGGTGCGCAGGGGGCCCAGCACGTGCCGGGTGCGCAGGAAGCGGGGCATGTTGCGGGCGAACCAGCGCAGCGCGGGCAGCGGGCCCATCCGATCGACGGCCACCGGCATCATCCGCGCGGGGAAGCCCCACATGCGGCGGCACATCGCGTCGAGCATGCCGGTCACGACACGATCGAGCCCGTAGCTGGCCATCCCGAGCTCCTTACCGCAGGTGCCCGAACGGTACCTGTGTGTGCACGTCCGAGGGAATGCGCTGTCGCCGGGTGGTTTCTACTGCGCGACGTCGG
>NZ_JAOPWR010000139.1 GCF_025965585.1 Pseudonocardia sp. | reverse complement strand
GAGGTGTGGGAGGCCCGCCGGGAGGTCCAGCGTCGCGCCGGCGCCGCCGGCCTCTACGCCCCGCACAACTCCGCCTCGGTGGGCGGCGGCGGGCTGTCGCGGGTGGAGATGCACCACGTCGAGGAGTTCGTGTACCGCAACTCCGGGCTGGGCCTGGGGCTCGCCGCACTGGCCTGGACCGAGGGCCCGAACCCCGCGATCGAGCACTGCTCCCCGGCCGCGCGCGAGCAGTATCTGACCCCGCTCGTCAAGGGCGAGATCACCGCGGCGTTCTGCAACACCGAGCCCGACGTCGGCTCGGACGTGCTGAAGATGTCGACCTGGGCCAAGCGCGACGGCGACGACTGGATCCTCAACGGCCACAAGGCGTGGATCACCAACGCCCACTTCGCCGACGTGCTGCAGGTGGTCGCCGTCACCGAGCCCGGTGCCGGCACGAGGTCGCTGTCGATGTTCCTCGTCGACGCCGGCGCCCCCGGGTTCCGTCGCGGCGTCGACCTGCCCACGATGATGAACGACGGGCTGACCGGCGAGCTGGAGTTCACCGACGTCCGGGTGCCCGCGGAGAACGTCGTCGGCGAGATCGGCGACGGCTTCGCCCTGGCCATGTCGTGGATCAACTGGCGGCGGATGTGCCGAGGCGGCATGGACGCCGGCTGGGGCAACTGGCTCCTCGACCGGGCCCTGTCCTACTCCCGGGAGCGGCAGTCCGGAGGCAAGCCGATCGGCGCGCTGCAGGCCGTCCAGCACCTGATCGCGGACATGGACGCGGACATCACCCAGGCCAAGGCCACCTCGCTGATGATCCAGGCCCAGCTGGACGAGCTCGGCCCGTTCGACATCCCGCTGCACCGCGACGCGCCCCGGCTGATCAGCCTGCTGAAGATCATCAACGATGAGGCGTTCTACCGGGTCGCCGACCGCGCCGTGCAGATCCACGGAGCCCGAGGCCTGCAGCTGGGCTCGCCGGAGGAGAAGCTGTTCCGGGTGGCCCGCAATCTCCGGATCCCGGCGGGGACGGTGGAGATCCAGCGCAACGCCATCGCCCGCGGGCTGCTGCGGGACCGGGGGCCGGCCGCATGAGCCGGGCGGCTCGGCCACTGACGCAGTACTCGCCGGGTGGAGGCTGCGCCTGCAAGATGCCGCAGGGCCTGCTCGGCGACGTCATGGCGTCGTTGCGCGGCGACGGGCTGCTGGCCGCCGGTGCGAGCGGCCCGCTGCGGGTCGGGCTCGACCCCGCCGACGACGCCGCCGTCTACGACCTGGACGGGCTCGACGGGCGTTCGCTCGTCGCGACCTGTGACTTCCTCACCCCCGTGGTCGACGACCCGTACGACTGGGGCCGGATCGCCGCGACGAACGCGTTGTCGGACGTCTACGCCATGGGCGGACGGCCGCTGCTGGCGTTGAACCTGCTCGGTTGGCCCGCGGAGCTGAACGTGGACATGCTCGGCGATGTGCTGCGTGGCGGGGCGCGAGCCGTCGCCGACGCGGGGGCGTTGCTCGCCGGCGGGCACAGCATCGTCGACCCCGCCCCGAAGTACGGGCTCGCCGTCGTGGGCGCGGTCGACCGCGACGCGATCCTGCGCAAGGGCGGCGGCCGGGCCGGCGACCTGCTGGTGCTGACCAAGCCGATCGGGCTCGGCGTCGTGGGTACCGCGGTCAAGCGCGGTCAGGCCGACCCGGGTCTGGTGAAGGCCGCGGTGGCGGTCATGACCCGGCTCAACGCCGAGGCTGCTGCCGTCGCGCGAGCGTTCGGGCTGCGCGGCGGCACGGACGTCACCGGCTTCGGCCTGATCGGGCACCTGCACGAGATGGGCCGGGCGGGTGCGGTCGCCGCCCGGCTGGACGCCGGGTCGGTGCCGGTGCTGCCCGGCGTGGCCGAGCTGGTCGCCGGTGGCTGCGGCCCGGACGGCAGCCGCCGCACGCTCGCGAACGCGCTGGACCGCGGCTGGTTCGACCCCGGCGGCCTCGACGCGGACCGGCAACTGCTCCTGGCCGACGCCCAGACCTCCGGCGGGTTGCTGCTCGCAGTCCCCGCCGACGACGCCGACGACCTGGTCGCGCAGCTGCACGACCGTGGCGACGAGGCCGCCGACGTGGTGGGCCGGCTCGTCGACGGGGAGCCGGGAACCGTGACCGTCGAGGAGGGCCCATGACCACGCGGACCGCACTCGCCTGCGTGACCGGGCGTTTCCAACCGGTCCACGAGCAGCACCTGGAGCTGTTCGAGATCGCACTGCGCGACGCCGACCAGCTGATCGTCGCGATCACCAACCCGGATCACGGGGCCCGGCACGAGGAGCCGACCTCGGCCCACCGGCACCGCGACTCGGCCAACCCCTTCACCTACTACGAGCGGGTCCGGCTGCTGACCGCTGCCCTGACCGATCGGGGGATCGCCGCGGACACGACGATCGTGCCGTTCGACCTCACCCGTCCGCAGCACTGGCCCGAGTACGTGCCCCTGCACGCCCGGCACCTCGTCCGCGCCTACACCGACTGGGAACGGCACAAGGCCGAGCTGCTGGCCGACGCCGGATACCCCGTCACGGTGCTCGACGGCGACCCCGTCCAGCGCCTCTCCGCCACGGAGATCCG
>NZ_JAOPWR010000135.1 GCF_025965585.1 Pseudonocardia sp. | reverse complement strand
ACCTGCGCTGGGCTCCCCCGCAACCCGCCCCCCGCACGTCCGGCACCCGTCCGGCCACCGCGCCGGCCCCGCGCTGCCCGCAGCTCGCCGCCGCCCCCGGCACCCCGCATCTCACCGCGGCCAGCTCCACGGAGGACTGCCTGACCGTCGACGTCACGGTGCCCGTCGGCACCACGTCGACCTCGCGGCTGCCGGTGCTGGTGTGGCTGCACGGCGGGGCGTTCAGCGCGGGCGCGGGCGGCGACGTCGACCCCCACCGGCTCGCCGAGGCCGGGCCGTTCGTCGTGGTCACAGCGAACTACCGCCTCGGGATGCTCGGCTTCCTGGGCCTGCCCGGTCTCGACGGCGGCGGTGAGTTCGGCCTGCTCGACCAGCAGGCCGCGCTGCGCTGGGTGCATCGCAACGCCGCCGCGTTCGGCGGCGACCCGGGCCGGGTGACGCTCGGCGGCGAGTCGGCGGGCGCCGACAGCGTGTGCGCCCAGATGGCGTCACCCGCCGCGGCAGGGCTGTTCGAGCAGGCGATCCTCCAGAGCGGCGAGTGCGGCACCGCCGACCTCTACCCCGTCGTCGTCCCCCCGACGGCGCCGGCGAGCGCCACCTGGAAGCCCCTGCCGCAGGTGCAGGAGAACAGCACCGCCGCCGCCGGCCGCCTGAACTGCCCCGACCCCGCCACGGCCCTCGCGTGCCTGCGCGCGCTGCCCGTCGACCCGCTCGTCGGCGGCGCGGGCGTCTACTGGAGCCCCGCCACCGGTACCACCACCCTGCCGGCCCGCCCCGGCTCGGCCGGCGCGGGCACCCCACGGCCGATGCCCACCCTCGTGGGCACCAACCGCGACGAAGGCACCCTGTTCACCGCCGCCTTCTACGACAACGCGGCCGGCCCGCTCAGCACCGACGCGTTCCGGACGATGCTCGCCTCGGTCGCCCCCACGCGGGCGATGGCGGCAGGTGCCGCCTACCCCGCGGTCGGCCGCACCCCGAGCCGGGCGTGGTCCGATGTCGTCACGGACCGGGCCTACGCCTGCCCGGAGCTGCGGACCTACGCCGACCAGGGCGACCGGGCGCCGCTCTACGCCTACGAGTTCGCCGACCCCACCGCGCCCTCGACGTTCATCGGCCTCCCACCGACGCTCGCCGACGGCGTTACGCACGGCGCCGAGATGGCCTACCTGTTCGACCTCGTGCCCGGCCAGCCGGCGTTCACCCCGGCCCAGCAGGCCCAGGCCGACCGCATGGTGGCCACCTGGGCGCGGTTCGTCACCACCGGCGACCCGGACGGCGACGGCTTCACCTGGCCACGCTGGGAGGGTGGGGGGCAGGTGCTGAGCATCGGCCGGACCGGTGCCACCGCCCGCCCGGCCGCCCAGGTGTGGGCCGAGCACCACTGCGAGCTGTGGAATGGCTGACGGTCAGCCGTTCCGCCGCCGGCAGCTCCCGTCAGGTGCGTCGCGGTGTCGTCGACGTCGCCGGCCACGTACCCGTTCCGTCAGCGGCTCGTGACGAGGCGAGCGCTCGTCACCTCAGCTCGCGCTCGTCACCCGGTACACGTCGTAGACGCCCTCGACGTTGCGCACGGCACCCAGGACGTGCCCGAGGTGCTTGGGGTCGCCCATCTCGAAGCTGAACCGGGAGACGGCGACCCGGTCGTGCGAGGTGGCCACCGACGCCGAGAGGATGTTGACCTTCTCGTCGGCCAGCACCTTCGTGATGTCCGAGAGCAGCCGGTGGCGGTCCAGCGCCTCGGCCTGGATCGCCACGAGGAACACCGAGCCCGGCGACACCGACCACGCGACGTCGACGATGCGCTCCGACCGGTTCTGCAGCTCCTTGGCGTTGGTGCAGTCGGTGCGATGCACCGAGATGCCGCCGCCGCGGGTGACGAACCCGAGGATGTCGTCGCCGGGCACGGGCGTACAGCAGCGTGCGAGCTTCGTGTAGAGCTCGCCGATGTCGGAGTCGCCGTCGCGGACCACCACGCCGGCCTCCCCCGCCGCGCGACGCAGCCGGACCGTGGACGGCGTGGCGCGCTCGGCGAGGTCCTCCTCGGCCTGCTCCTCCCCACCGAGCAGGGCCACGAGCCGCTGGACGACGTGCCGCGCGCTCGCATGGCCCTCCCCCACGGCGGCGTAGAGCCCCGAGAGGTCCGGGAAGTGCAGCTCGCGCGACAGCGCGGCCATCGCCTCGGCCGAGACCAGCCGCTGCAGCGGCATGGAGGTACGGCGCGCCTCGCGGGTGATGGCCTCCTTGCCCGCCTCGATGGCCTCCTCGCGGCGCTCCTTGGCGAACCACTGCTTGATCTTGGTCTTGGCGCGGGCGGACCCGACGAACGCCAGCCAGTCGCGGCTGGGCCCCTGCCCCTCCGCCTTGGACGTGAAGATCTCGACGACGTCGCCGGACTCCAGCGTGCGCTCCAGCGCCACCAGCCGGCCGTTGACCCTGCTGCCGATGCACCGGTTGCCGACCTCGGTGTGCACCGCGTAGGCGAAGTCGACGGGTGTGGAGCCCGACGTCAGCGTGATGACGTCGCCCTTGGGGCTGAAGACGAAGATCTCCTTGGCGCCCAGGTCGTAGCGCAGGGACTCCAGGAAGTCGCCCGGGTCCGCCGCCTCCCGCTGCCAGTCGAGCAGCTTGCGCATCCACGACATCTCGTCCACCTCGACGGTGGAGCCCATGCCGCCCTTGGCGATCTCCTTGTACCGCCAGTGCGCCGCGATGCCGTACTCCGCGGTGTGGTGCATCTCGTGGGTGCGGATCTGCACCTCGAGCGGCTTGCCGTCCGGCCCGATCACCGTGGTGTGCAGCGACTGGTAGACCCCGAACCGCGGCTGGGCGATGTAGTCCTTGAAGCGGCCGGGCATCGGCTGCCACAGCGCGTGGATCATGCCCATGGCGGCGTAGCAGTCGCGCACCTCGTCCACCAGCACGCGGACGCCGACCAGGTCGTGGATGTCGTCGAAGTCCTTACCCTTGACGATCATCTTCTGATAGATCGAGTAGTAGTGCTTGGGCCTGCCCTCGACCTTCGCCGTGACGCGCGCGGAATCCAGCTGGGCGCCGACCTCGTCGATCACCTGCTTGAGGTACGTGTCGCGCGACGGCGCCCGGGTGGCCACCAGGCGCACGATCTCCGAGTACTTCTTCGGGTGCAGGATCGCGAAGGACAGGTCCTCCAGCTCCCACTTGACCGTGGCCATGCCCAGCCGGTGCGCCAGCGGCGCGAACACCTCGAGCGTCTCGCGCGCCTTCTTCGCCTGCTTCTCCGGCGACAGGAACCGCATCGTGCGCATGTTGTGCAGGCGGTCGGACAGCTTGATGACCAGCACCCGCGGGTCGCGGGCCATGGCCACCACCATCTTGCGGATGGTCTCGGCCTCCGCGGCGCTGCCCAGCTCGACCTTGTCGAGCTTCGTGACGCCGTCGACGAGGTGCGCGACCTCCTCGCCGAAGTCCTCGCGCAACCGCTCCAGCGAGTAGTCGGTGTCCTCCACGGTGTCGTGCAGCAGCGCCGCGACGAGCGTGGTGGTGTCCATGCCCAGCTCGGCCAGGATCGTGGAGACGGCCAGCGGGTGGGTGATGTACGGGTCGCCGGACTTGCGCTTCTGGCCCTCGTGCTTCTCCTCGGCCACGTCGTAGGCGCGTTGCAGCAACGCCAGATCGGCCTTGGGGTGCAACGTGCGGTGGACGCTCGCCAGCGGCTCGAGGACCGGCGCGACGGGGCCCACGCGCTGCGGTGTCATCCGGCGCGCGATGCGGGCCCGCACGCGGCGGGTGGCCGACGGTCGCGACGCGGCTCCGCCGTCGGACTCGGGCACCGCGGGAGCGGCGGGCTGCACGTCGGTCACCCTCCCGAGGATAGTCCGCGCCGACCGCCCTTGGGTGACACGGGCGGCGCGTCGAGGGGCGGTCAGAGCGTGAGCAGGGCGTGCACCGGGATCGGCGACAGCAGGTCGCGGCCCCCCAGCGCGGTGAGCTCCAGCAGCGCGCCGAACCCGACCACGTCGAGCCCCGCGTCAGCCAGCAGCGCGCACGCAGCCTTGGCGGTGCCGCCGGTGGCGAGCACGTCGTCGACGACGAAGGCACGCGAACCCGGCTCCACCGTGTCGGCGGGCAGCTCGAGCGTGGCCGTGCCGTACTCGAGGTCGTAGGTGCGCGAGCCTGCCACGCGCGGCAGCTTGCCCGCCTTGCGGACCGGCACGATCCCGGTGCCCGCGACGAGCGCGACCGCGGCCCCGAGCAGGAAGCCCCGGGCCTCCACACCGACCACGACGTCGGCATCACCGACGAGCGAGGCCAGCTCCGTGGCGATAGTCGCGAACGCATCGGCGTCGGCCAGCACGGGCGTGATGTCGCGGAACAGCACGCCGGGCTGCGGGTAGTCGGGCACGTCGCGGACGAGCCCGAGCACGTGCTCGAGGTCCGGCTCGCCGTCGGGCAGGGCCGTGTCGGGGAGCGTCACCGGCGGCGCTTCCCGCTCGGGCGCGACGCCTTGCCCGTGGGCCGCGCGGCCCGCTGGCCCACCTTGCCCGGGCGCGCGGGGGCGCTCGATGCGGCGGCCATCGCGCTCTCCCTGCGCAGCTCGGAGGCGAGCACGCGGTCGTCGGTGAGATCCGGGTCGGCGTCGCCGTCGGACGGTGCGATCTCCCCCGCCTGCACGGCCGCGGCCCGCTTGCGCCGCGCGCGGACGCGGGCGGCCTGCTGGCGGAACTTCGGGTCGCGCATCTTGAGGTCCACCAGCAGCGGCGTGGCCAGCAGCAGCGACGAGAGAGCGCCGGCCAGGATGCCCACCATCTGCACCAGCGCGAGATCGGCCAGCGTGCCGACGCCCAGCACCCCGACGCCGACGATCATCAGCCCAATCACGGGTAGCACGGCGATGAGCGAGGTGTTGATCGAGCGCATCAGCGTCTGGTTGAGCGCCAGGTTGGCGGCTTCGCCGTAGGTGCGACGGGTCAGGCCGAGCAGTCCGCGGGTGTTCTCCTTGACCTTGTCGAACACCACGACCGTGTCGTAGAGCGAGAAGCCCAGGATGGTGAGCAGGCCGATCACCGTGGACGGCGTGACCTCGAACCCGACGATCGAGTAGATACCCGCCGTGACCGTGACGTCGTGCAGCAGCGCGACCAGCGCCGCAGCCGCCATGGACCGCTCGAAGTAGAACGCCAGGAACAGCGTGACCAGCACCAGGAACACGACCAGCGCGATGATGGCCTGCTGGGTGATCTGGCCACCCCAGCTGCCGCTGACGGCGCTGTCGCTGATCACCTGGAGCGACGGGGTGCCGTCGGTGCCTCTCGGCTGGAACGTGTCGAACAGCGCCTGCTTGAGCGCGACGGTCTGGTTCGGGTCGAGCGACTCCGACCGCAGCAGCACCGACGCCGCCGCGCCCGTGCCCGCGGTCTGGACCGACTCGGGCTCGTGGCCGATGACCTTCTCGTAGACGCCGCGCACGGCCTCGACGTTCGCCGGTGCGGCAGCGGTGGAGGCCGGGAACTGGATCTGGGTGCCGCCGGTGAAGTCGATGCCGAGGTTGAAGCCCCGGAACACGATCGACACCAGGCAGACGACCACGAGCGTGCCGAAGGCGATGTACCAGATCTTGCGACGTCCGACGATGTCGAACGCCCCGGTGCCGGTGTAGAGACGGGAGAGCATCCCGGACCTCGTGGGGGCCGTGGTGGTCGTGGTGGCCATCTCAGGCTCCCTTCGGGGCGGCGGCCTTGGCCGCGGTGGCGGCGGCACGCTTGCGGTCGGCACCGATGCGGGCGACCGCACCGAGGCCCGACAGCGTCGGGCTGCCGAACACCCGCGAGTTCGACGCCAAGGCGACCAGCGGGTGGGTCACGAGGAACACCACCACGAGGTCGAGGACCGTCGAGAGGCCGAGGGTGAACGCAAAGCCCTTCACCTGGCCGACGGCGAGGATGTAGAGCACCGCGGAGGCCAGGAAGCTGACCGCGTCGGCGGAGAGGATCGTCCGGCGCGCCCGCACCCATCCCCGTGGTACCGCGGAGCGGAAGGATCTGCCCTCCCGCATCTCGTCCTTCAACCGTTCGAAGAAGATCACGAACGAGTCGGCTGTGATGCCGATGGCCACGATGAACCCGGCGACGCCGGCGAGGTCGAGGGTGAACCCGATCCAGCGGCCGAGCAGCACCAGCACCGCGAAGACGATGGCGCCCGAGAGCACGAGCGACAGGATCGTCAGCAGGCCCAGCACGCGGTAGTAGAACAGGCAGTAGACGAACACCAGCGCGAGGCCGACGGCCCCGGCGATGAGCCCGGCCTCCAGCGAGGCGAGCCCGAGCGTGGCCGACACCGTCTGGGCCTGCGACGACTCGAACGACAGCGGCAGGGACCCGTAGCGCAGCACGCCGGCGAGGTTGTTGGCCGTGGCCTGGTTGAACTGGCCGGAGATCTCGGTCTGGCCGTAGATGGCGCTGTTGATGCTCGGCGCCGACACGACCTCGCCGTCGAGGGTGAACGCCACCTGCTTGCCGATGTTGTTGGCGGTGTAGTTGCCCCAGATGCTCTGGCCCTCACTCTTGAAGGTGAGGTTGATGACGTAGCCGGCGCCCTGCGGGTTCGGCGAGGCCTGCGCCGTGGCGATCTGGGTGCCCTCGAGGAACGAGGGGCCCAGCACGTACTTCTGCGTGCCGTCCTGGCTGCAGGCGACCAGCGGCTTCGTCGGGTCGTCGTAGCCGCGCAGCGGGTCGTTCGCCGCGCAGTTCAGCGACTGCAGGGCCAGCGACTGCGTCGCCTGGTCGGTGCTCTGCCGCAGTGCCCGCGCCGCGTCGATCTCGGCGGCGACCTGGGGGTCGGCCGGATCGGCGGGGGTCCCCGCGGCGGGCGTGGTGGCGGCCGGGGCGGGTCTCGGCTGGGGTGTGGGCGGCGGCGCGGGGTTCTGCGCGGGGTTCTGCAGCGGCTGGGAGAACGCCGCCGGCG
>NZ_JAOPWR010000127.1 GCF_025965585.1 Pseudonocardia sp. | reverse complement strand
GCGACGTCGTCGATGCCGAGGCCCCGGTGGTCGTCGGGGCTGAAGTCGTAGGTGCCGACCACGCCGACGACGCCGGTGCGCCGTTCGAGGGTCTCCTTGAGGGTGGTCCGGTCCCCGTCGTGGTGGGCGAGGGCGTCGGCCAGGACGTGCACCGCGTCGTAGGCCACGCCGGGGCCGAAGTCGGGCCTGCTGCCGAACCGGGCCTCGAAGTCGCGGTGGTAGGACTCCTCGAGCGCACGCGCCGGCGATGGGCGCTCGGACTGCTGCCACCAGAAGTCCTGGGTGGCGGGGATCAGCAGCGTCGGTGGGATGTAGTCCGCGACCCGGCCCAGGAAGGCGTAGGTCAGGTTCCCGTCGGTGGTGGCGACCGGGATGTCGAGGCCCAGCTGCGACACCCCCTTGAGGGCGACGGCGGCCGCGGCGCCGGTGCTCCAGACGATGAGTGCCTGGGGCTTCGCCGCGGCGAGCGCCTGCAGCTGCGAGGTGACGGACACGGCGCCGGGCTCGAACGTCGCCGTCCCCACGAGCTGCGTCCTCGGCATCTCGGCCGCGGCAGCCTGCAGCGACGCCGCGCCCTCCTGGCCGCTGGCATCGGTGCTGTTGAGCATGCCGATCCGCGTGATGCCCTCGGCCCGCCAGTGCTGGAGCGCGCGGCGGATGAGATCGGAGGTGGCGACGCTGGCGGACCACACGTGGCCGTCCGGCTTCGGCTTGATGCCCGGCGACAGGCAGTAGACGACCGTGCGGCTGCTCTCGGCCAGCGGGGTGATCGCGTTGCAGGTCGAGGACACCGACGGACCGACGATCGCGTCGACGTGTCCGACCATCCGGCGGGCCTGCAGGACGGCCTGGACCGGCGTGCTCTGGTCGTCGGCGACGACGAGCTCGATCCGCTTGCCGGCGACCCCGCCCTGGGCGTTGAGCGTGTCGGCCGCGAGCTGCGCGCCCTGCAGCTCACCGAGTCCCAGTTGGCTCGCCGATCCGGTCTGGCTGGTGATGACGCCCAGGCGGTAGACCGAGCCGTCGGCCGTCGCGGCGCCGCAGCCCGCGGCGGCCGGCGCGACGGCCACGGCCAGCGCGATCAGCGTGATGACGTGCCGCGACCCGCGCCGGCGACGGGCCGGGGGATCGGCCCCGTCGGGACCCGAGCGTATCTCCATCGATGCGCCTCATTCTGCTAGGCAGATAAAGTATCTGCACCGTAGGAAATGCGGCGGGAGTGGTCAAGCCTCCACGGCGTGCCCGTGGTCCCGGCGCGTGCCGACGGACGCGGTCCGGGGCTGAGACGGGCGGCCGGGGGTACGGGGGCGTACGAGGGTCGGGCGCATCCGGCGAGTCGCATCGTCGGGCAGTCGACGGGCGTGGCCGAGATCGGGAACGTGGACGAGAATCGCCCTCGAGCCGGCCGCCGCCGCAGGGCCGTCGAAGGGCCTCCTATCACCCTCTCCGGGTGATGGAACGCTGGTGGGACGGTGACACGGTGGTGCGTCTTCGACGAAGACGGGAGGGGACTGGTCCCGCTCCGCATCCCAGCCGTTCGGCACCTCGGCCACGCGCGATCCCAGGTCGCGCGCTGCCGGGGAACCAGCCCGTCCCGACGCGAGCCAAGGAGCCCCGAGGAGACCGCCCGACATGTCTGCCACGACCGAAGAATCAGCGGCCGCCCCTGCGATCCGGCCGTTCACGATCGAGGTGCCCGAGGCGGAACTCGAGGCACTGCGTGCGCGCATCGCGGCCACGCACTGGCCCGACAAGGAGACCGTCCCAGATCAGTCGCAGGGCGTGCAGCTCGCGACGAGTCAGGCACTCGCGCGCTATTGGGCGACGGATCACGACTGGCGCAGGTGCGAGGCGCAGCTGAACGCTCTCCCGCAGTTCATCACCGAGATCGACGGGCTGGACATCCATTTCATTCACGTTCGTTCGGAGCGCGGTGATGCTCTGCCGCTCATCGTCACACACGGATGGCCCGGCTCGGTCCTCGAGAACCTGAAGATCGTCGGTCCACTCACCGATCCCGTGGCACATGGCGCGAGCGAATCAGACGCTTTCCATCTGGTGATTCCGTCGGTGCCCGGCCACGGGTTCTCCGGCAAGCCGACCACGACCGGCTGGGGCCCCGACCGCATCGCACGGGCCTGGGTGGAGCTGATGAGACGCCTCGGATACACGCGGTACGTGGCGCAGGGCGGTGACTGGGGCGCGATCATCACTGAGTTGATGGGTGTACAGGCGCCACCGGAACTGCTCGGCATTCACTCCAACATGCCTGGCGCGGTTCCGCCCCACATCGACAGGGCGCTCCAGTCCGGCAACCCGCTGCCATCCGATCTCCCGGATGACGAAAGGCGTGCCTGCGAGCAGCTGGCCTTCGTCTACCAGCACATCGCCTATGCCCTCATGATGGGCGACCGCCCGCAGACGCTGACCGGATTGGCGGATTCACCCGTCGGTTTGGCGGACTTCATGCTCGACCATGACGCGCGTAGTCTGGACCTGATCTCACGGGTCTTCGCCGGACACCCCGAAGGTCTTACGCGGGACGATGTCCTCGACAACATCACGCTCTACTGGTTGACGAACACGGCGGTTTCTTCCGCTCGTCTCTACTGGGAGAACAAGTACCCCTTCTTCGCCGTCAAGGGCGTCTCCGTCCCGGTTGCCGTGAGCGTCTTTCCTGACGAGCTCTATCAAGCCCCGCGGAGTTGGGTCGAGCAGGCCTATCCCAAACTCGTCCATTACAACAAGCTCGACAGAGGCGGCCACTTCGCGGCCTGGGAGCAGCCGCAACTCTTCTCGGAGGAGATTCGCACGGGCTTCCGGTCACTTCGCTAGACGACCGTGTGCAAACGCCTGCACATGTCCCTCGCTCGGCGGCCCGAGTTGGTCGACTCCGAGCCACTCGGCCCTGGACCTGGCTACGACTCCCTGCAGGTGACCGAGCACCACTTCCAGGCGGACGGGCACAACCCGAGCCCCCTCATGGTGCTGGTGGCCGCCGCGGCGCTGAGCGGGGCGGGGCGGGGCGCAACACCGTCGCCCCGGACGGGGCGAACACCTGGACCGCCGCACCCGACGGCACCCAGCGCTACCTCGTCGCGGCGGCCCCCGCGAGCACGGTCGCGACCGCCTGCAGGCGCTCATGGTCCAGGCTCCGCGGGCCGCCTCCCCGGCCTGACGGCGCTCCACCGGCACCCGGCCGGGGATCGGTGCGCCGACCGCGTCACCCGCCGCCGCTCGCTCACCCGCCGCGGGTGGCGATCACGGGACAGGACCTGGATCGGGTGGTATCGGGGGCAGCGGTCCGGGCGGCGGGATCGGGCTGGGCGGTGGGCCCGGGAGCGGCCCGGGACCGGGTGGCTGCGGGTCCGGACCGGGCGGGATCGGCGGATCGGGAAGCGGTGGTTCGGTGCCGTGCGGCGTGGGCGCGACGGCGGTGAGGTCCTGCATCTTCTCTCCCTACCCCTGTTGTCGATCGCTGCTCGGAGGGATACCCGGCCGGCATCCGGAGATTCACGGCTCGTGGGAGCGCGCACACCGCGCAGCCTCGGAACGTGGCGGAGAGGCCGGGAACCGCGGGTCGACGGCGTCGCCTCAGGCCGCGGCGTTCTGCCCGGGGAGCCCCCAGGCGTCGGCGAGCAGCTCGTAGGAGTGTCGGCGTGCGACCGGATCGTGCGCGTAGGTGACGACGAGCAGTTCGTCGGCTCCGGTTCGGGCGACGAACTCGTCGAGGCCGTCGCGCACCACGTCGGGGGTGCCGACGAAGGAGACCTGGAGCGGGCCGTCCATGGCCGAGGCTTGTTGGGCGTCGAGCATGGTCCGCAGCTTCGGCAGCGGCGGGTCCAGTGGGGCCGGGGCACCGGAGGCGAGCCGCAGGAACATCTGCTGGATGGTGGTGAACAACGCCTCGGCGCTGTCCTGGTCGTCGGCGACCATGACGTTGACCCCGGCCATCACCGTCGGCCGGTCGACGGAGGCGAGTGGGCCGGAGGGGTCGAAGTTCGCGCGGTACACGGCGAGCGCTTCGTCGAGCTGGTAGGGCGCGAAGTGGCTCGCGAACGCGTAGGGGAGCCCGAGTCGTCCAGCCAGCTCCGCGCTCGACGTGGACGAGCCCAGCATCCACAGCGGGACCTCGGTGCCCTGGCCGGGGATCGCCCGCACCGCGCCCTGCCCGGGTCCGGCGGGCGCCAGGTACCGGGACAGCGTCCTGACGTCCTGCGGGAAGCTGTCGGTGTTCGCGGCACCGCGGCGTAGAGCCTGCGCGGTGCGCGGGTCCGTGCCCGGCGCCCGGCCGAGGCCCAGGTCGATGCGTCCCGGGTGCAGTGTGGCGAGCGTCCCGAACTGCTCGGCGACGGTGAGCGGCGCGTGGTTGGGCAACATGATGCCACCGGACCCGACGCGCATCCGGGACGTCGCCGAGGCCACCCTCTCGATGAGCAGCGCGGTGGCGGAGCTGGCGAAGGTGTCGCTGTTGTGGTGCTCGGCGAGCCAGAAGCGCTCGTACCCGAGATCGTCCACCGCCCGGGCGAGACGGGTGGTGTTCTCGAGCGCATCGGCGACGTCCTGGCCGCTCGACACCGGTGCGAGATCGAGGACGGACAACGGCACACGCTCGGTCGGGGTCGCCGAAGAGCCGGTGGGAGGGGTCATGTCGCCGGTTACCCCGCTGCGCATCAGCGAAGCCAGCCGCGCAGCAGCCGGGACACGACGGGCATCACGACGTAGGTCATCAGCGTCAGGATGACCAGCGGGAACAACGCCGCCCTCGCCCAGACCGGCCAGTCCGCCACGAGCGGGATGACGAACATCTGGAACAACAGCACGAGCGGATAGACCGCGACCACTGAGACGAGCCACTGCTTCCACCGGGGTGGCGGCCTCATCGTCGCCCCGGCGTGCGAGGGGACGTAGAACCAGGTCTCCAGGCCGGTGCGCTGCTGCACCGCCGTGCGTGTCTCGGCGATGTCCCGTACCTGCTCGTGCAGCGCGGCGCGTACCGGGGAGTCGAGCCAGCGCTGTAGCGCCTCCCGGTTCACGAACTGCTCGATGAGGTGGAAGTCGCGGCTGCCGTCCTCGTGGATGACCGTCGCACCGAGGTTGCCCGGGGTGCGCGTGGCCGCCAGGGTGAGGGTCTTGGCCCACTCGGCGAACTCCTCTTCCCGACCGGGCTTGGCGCGCCAGCTGAACACCACCGTCACCGGCTCCTCGGCCGCGTCACGGGGACGGGTCGCCCTGGGGCCGCCGCTCACCGTCGCCATCCGCCGAGCCTTCGCGCGGGAACGTCGACCGCACAGGTACCGATGAGTCCAGAAGCGGGGCTCCGGCTGAGCCTCGGATGCCCTTGTCCTCATGCCGGTGGGCGCCGGTCGGATGCCCGGTGGCCGGCACGAACGCGGCGAGTTGCCGGAGCGCTGGTGATTCTGCTGTCGCGGCTCCGATCTCTTTCACCGTCGAGGCGGACGACGACGACGAGGAGGACGCTGCACACCATGACCTCGGTGAGGGCCGGGCCGGGCCCGTGGGTCACTCTGCGCCTGACCGCGGCCGGGCAACGGGCCGGCGAGTGCCGGACATCCGCCCCTGAACGGGTCGAGCGTTAGGCCCCGCAGGGCGGAATCTGGCACACAGCTTGACCTCCCGGGGGCAGCAGAGGGCGCTCTCCGACGACTGACGCTCGTCGTGGCGCTCGACCTCCGCCCACCACCCTCCGGCCTGCGACCTCGACAGAACGCCAGCTCGGGGATACATCAGGTGCGTAATGCCGGCGCGCCGGTGATCGCCCCTGGCGGGAGGTTCCCCGGGTCTTGGGCGGTGCGGCCATGTGTCACTGTTTTGGGTCACGCTCCTACCGTGGAGGGCATGGCTGCTGCCCGGGGTGATCTGCCGAGGTCGGGACGTGATTTCGCTGTGACGCGCCGGGGTTACGCGCCTGGCGAGGTCGAGGAGGACCTGCGCGAGCTCG
>NZ_JAOPWR010000124.1 GCF_025965585.1 Pseudonocardia sp. | reverse complement strand
CGGGCCTGTCCCTCGGGGACCGGTGCTGCCTGGCCCTCGCCGAGCGCGTGGGCTGTGCCGCGGTCACCGCCGACACCGCCTGGGCCCAGCTCCCCCTCGACGATCTCGCCCTGACCGTCCGACTCATCCGCTGACCAGCACCGTCATTCAGCTGTCCCGACCGAACGAGGGGACCCGATCGCCCAGGATCCAGCAGGGGCTCGACGTGTTCGGGGCCGGGACACTCGCCGACGTGCTCACCTGGCTCGCCGGGGACGGTCCGCTGGACCGCCCGGGCCCGGTGGCCGGCGAGCCCGGGCCCGTGGTGCCGGAGCTCGCGGAGGTCGTGGGTCAGCCGGACGCCCGCCACGCGCTGGAGGTGGCGGCCGCGGGCGGCCATCACCTGCTGCTGGTCGGACCACCCGGGACCGGCAAGACCATGCTCGCGCAGCGGATCGTCGGCCTGCTCCCCGAACTGTCCCGGGACGACGCGCTGCAGCTCGCGGCCGTCCGCTCGGTGGCCGGAACCTCCCACCGGCCGGCCCGCTGAGCACCGTGGCGCCGTTCGTCGCCCCGCACCCACGCCCCGAGCGAACTGGTCGACGACAAGGGGAATAGCGATCGGTGCTGGATGCGAGTTTCGCACCCGTCAGGGGGAGGACGCGGTTTTCGTTTATGGAAGGATCACGAGGGCTCCGGTTCCTTGGCTCGCCGGAGATGCGGAGTGATGCGTTCCTGGCTCCCGTTCATCGTCATCATCGCCCTGGTGATCGTGGGCGGAGGAACCGTGTCAGGTTGGCGTGTCAGGTTGGAAGGTCAACCGGTCGGGGGCAGCGACGAGCCGGGCGAACGCCGCGGCGAGGTCGTGCGCCCGCGGCCAGGGTCGCTGGATGCAGAGCCAGAGCCGGCGCTGTCCGCGGGTGAGCCGGGCAGCGACGTGGGCTCCTCGTACAGGGTCCTCCGCGGGAGTTACCGTGCCGCGGCGTGCACGTCGCGGGGAGCGGCCAGCAGCGTCGCACCGGCGACGACCCCGACGGGCGCCGCGGGGAAGGCACCCCGTTGGCCGATCGGTCGGCAGCGTGGGGAGATCGCAGAGGCCCTCGCGCGAAGTCTCGAGCCGGATCGTTGCCGGGCCCGGCGCGACTGGCTGCGACATTGCTGACTGGGGCCTCGTGGTACGAGGCGATACAGGTCCTCGGACCGTCAGCTCCGACGGCGTTTCTCGCGGTCGCAGCAGCTCTCGTCGAGAATGCGGAGACCTGACCTCCGCGAGGCAACGCAACCCCGCCTCGGGACTCAGCGCTTGAAGACTGGCGCAGCACATCTTCGTGGAGGGCTACACCGGCGGGCGGACGCCCAGATCGAGGGCCTCGTCCGCGGGTTGGCCGGTGTCGTGGGCGTCGATGTCCATCTGCAGCGCGGTGGCCAGCCGGGCCAGGGTGCCGTCGAGCAGGGTGAGGTCGTGCAGTGCCTGCGCCAGCGGTGACTGCCGCGGGCGGAGGTCGTCAAGGGCGAGCGCGACGAGGGCCGAGGAGCGTACGTAGCGGCCGTGCACACGGGTTGCGATGCGGTGCTCGATCGCCTCGGCCGCGGTGAGCAGCTGCTCGACGGCCGCGTGCAGCTGCCGGTTGTCGGCCCACGGCAGGACCGCCCCGTCGGCCTCGGCCTCCTCCAGCAAGGCGCCGAGGGACCGGGCGTACTGCCGGGCGGCCGAGCTCACCACCAGGATCTCGGTGAGTTGGGTGGAGTTGCGGCCGAAGGTGACCGGTCGCAGCGGCGTGGCGGTCGCGACCAGCGCAGCGTAGGCGGCGTCGACGTCGCGGACCAGCGGTCGCAGCGGCGCCCGCTGCCCGTCCAGCCGGCCGCGTACGGCCTCGAGCAGCCTGCGCAGCGTGGTGAACCAGAGCAACACCCCGGCGGTGAGTACCCGCTGCGGGCGCAGCGGCACGATCAGCAGCACAGTGAGGATGACGGCGCCGGCGCCGATCGCCGTCTCGGCCAGCCGCAGCAGCAGCAGCTGCCAGCTGAACTCCTCGAGCTGCTCGTACAGCTGGGACATGACCACCGTGATCGCGATGACCATGAACATGTAGTTGAGCCGGATCAGGTAGATGCCGAGGAACAGCGCCACCACGATGATGGCCAGCGACGACCAGACGTCGCCGCCGGTGAGGTGGACGAGTAGATCGCCCGCCACGATGCCGATCGCGGTGCCGCCGATCCGGAACAGCGCGCGGCGCAGTTGCTCACCGGAGTTGGTTGCCATCACGAAGGCGAAGAAGGTCGCCAGTACCGCCCAGTACAGCCGCTGTCCCGACACCGCGTCCCCGGCGACGACCGCGAGCGTGCCGGCGATGGTGATCTGGACGGTGGTGCGGACATGCGGCGGCATCGTGGCGCGGTCGAGCAGGCCGCGCCCCCGCGTGGTCGAGGCCTCGGCGCTGACCGGCATCGAGCCGGGCAGCCAGTTGTTGACCAGCTGGACGGCGGGGGTGAAGTCGCCGCCGGCGGCCTCGGCGGTCTCCTCCTCCCCGACCGGCCTGCCGAGGCGGGCGCGGGCGGCGGCGTAGTGCTCCACGGAGGCGGCCAATCGGGAGGCCTGCACGGTCGCGCGGTGCCCGTCGCACTCCACCTCCCGCAGCGCCGCCACGGCGCGGGACACCGCTGCCGGGTCGCCGTCGAGCAGCGCGGACACCGCGTCCGCCGCCCGGCTGCGGACGGCGAACAGCGAACCGTCCGTGGCCAGCGCCACAGCGAAGCGCGCACAGTTGGACAGCGCCAGCTCGGCGTCGAAGAGCCGATGTGCCTCGACCGCCGCCGTGCGCGGGCGGGTCTCGGCCAGCTGGGCATCGATCATGAGCGTGGTCTCGTTCAGCCGGACCAGCTGGCGGCGGATGTGCTCCTCCCCCGCCCGGATGCGCCCCTCGTCCGCTTCGGCGAGCGCCCCGACGCTCAGTGCGAGCAGCCGCCGGGACCGGGCACCCTCCGACCGGCTCATCCGCGCCAGGGCTCGCTCCGGCTCCGGGCGGAGGAAGGCGAACCGCACCAGTAGCGACGCGAGCGTCCCGATCCCGAGGGCGGCGGCGATCCAGCCGATGTCGTGCAGGGCGAGCTCGGCGGACAGGAAGAACCCGAGGAAGGCGCCGAAGAAGACGCCCATCCCGGCGCCGAACCCGCGCGGAGGGAAGCGGCGGACGTACACCGCCACGGCCATCGCCAGGACGAGGTAGGCCAGCGACGGCACGCGATAGGGCCCGACCAGCAGCCCGAGAGTGAGCCCGATCAGCATCAGCACCGGCAGCAGCAGCGAGGACAGCACCTGACCGCGCGCAGTGCGATCCTGGACCGTGAACGCGGACATCATCGCGACCATGCCGGCGAGCAGCATCGAGATGAGGAGCATCGCGCGGTTCGTCGCCGTCAGCACGGCCGGGGGCGCACTGCCGGCCGGCAACTGCATCGCGCCGGTCAGCCGGACGAACAGGTAGGCCAGCCCCAGGGCGGCGGCGGCGCCCAGCGCCGCCTGCGATGCCATCCGCAGCTGGTTCAGCCCTGGATCGGCGCCCGCCAGCCGGTCGACGGCGTCATACAGCCAGGCCCGCGGGGTGCGTGCCCGGGGGCAGTGGATCAGGTCGTCGTCGGTGGCATCTCTCACCGGACTGATCTCCACTTCCGCAGAACGGTGACTACTGCCCCCGGCTGCCTCGGAGCGGTTGCGAGACATGACGCGGCATGCGAATGCCTCCTGCCGTTGACCGCCCATCCGAGATTCTTCTCGCCTTGGCGTCTTGCGTCCTCCAGGCCAGCGGCAATCCGAGATACCGGGCAGCCGGAGGCGTTCGTAACGGCTGGGCTGCGTCCGGGGGCGTGGTATACGAGGTCGCCGCTGATCAGCGGCGTGGCGTCGGGCTCTGAGACGGCCACCGCGTGATCTGTGACTGTGTCCTGCAGCGTTTCCGGGTGGGAAGCGCTCAGGTCGTCCAGGTGGGCGCCAGCGGGGCTCGGGATGACGGATCCAGTGTGCCGCGGTCGCCGCCACCATCAGCAGACCTGCCAGCACCCGCACGCCCAGCGCGAGCGGCCACACCCCGGGCACCCGAACCAACGCCGATAGCGTGTCGCCGCGCTGACCTGCCAAAACACTGTTGAAGGCCCTCGCTCACCGCCTACTTTTGGGCGCTACAGCCCGAGTTGGGTGGCCGCGTTGTCCTGCCACGCGGTCTCCATCCGCACGTACGCGCCGCGGGTGGCCAGGGAGCGGTGCCGGGTCTGGTGGGCGATCGCGCGGTCCGACGCGCCGCGCAGGTGCGCGAAGGTGACGAACCCGGCGCGCAACGAGTGCGCGGAGAACGGGCCGCCCTGCAGTCCCGCCCGGCCGATCGCGGCCTGGACCAGATCGTTGATCGACCCGGGTGCAGGCCGCGGTCCAGGACCCGGTTGCCCCGGCTGATCTTGCGGAACACCGGCCCGCCGGTGATGCCGGCGGCGTCCAGCCAGCTCTGCACGGCGGTGACCGGGCGGTGTGCCCGGCGCCCGGCGCGGGGGAGCACGACGAGCTGGTGCTCCTCGCCGCGCTGGTTCGCCTTCGACCGCGGCAGGGTGAGGACCAGCCCGCGGTCGTGCGCGCTGATCTCCTCGACCCGCAGGTTCGCGAGCTCGGAGCGGCGCAGCGCGGCGAAGAACCCGACCAGCAGCAGCGCCCGGTCCCGGAGGACGGCCAGGTCGGGTTCGGGCGGGCGGGTCTTCCAGACCTTGGTCTGCGGGCAGTGGTCGAGCACGTCGAACAGCGCCGGCGGCATCAGCGGGGCCGCCTGGTCGGGCGGGGCGCCGTGGGTGCGGCGGATGCCCTCCCAGACCGCGACCACCCGGGCGCCGGGCGGGGTGGACGGGGTGGTTCCCCCGCATGACCGAGGCCGAGGCCTACGAGGCCGGGCGGGGGGCCTGGAAGCTCGGCCCGCGCGCCGACAACGAGACCTTCGCCCTGATCGCGGCGAACAACCCGCCCGACCGCGCGGTGCTCGCCGCGATCGAGATCGAGTCGATCACCTCGGCTGACGCCGAGGGGATCGAGTCGATCACCTCGGCTGACGCCGAGGGCCGGCGCAGCATCATCGGCCGGGTCCTTGAGGAAGGTCATCCCGTCCGCGACGCCTACGTCGGGCGCCGGGACCCGCTGGACAACGAGTCCCGCAACCCCGTCGGCTACATCGAACTGCCCGAGGAGGAGCAGTACCGACTGCGCGCCTGCGCGTGCGGCTGCGGCACCGAGACCA
>NZ_JAOPWR010000094.1 GCF_025965585.1 Pseudonocardia sp. | reverse complement strand
CTCACCGACCGCTGCAACCTGCGCTGCTCCTACTGCATGCCCGCCGAGGGCCTGGACTGGATGCCGCGCGACGAGCAGCTCACCGACGACGAGCTCGTCCGGCTGATCGGCATCGCGGTGCGCGACCTCGGCATCGAGGAGCTGCGGTTCACCGGCGGCGAGCCGATGCTGCGCAAGGGCCTCGACGGCATCATCGCGGCGTCGGCGGCGCTGGAGCCGCGCCCCGACATCTCGCTCACCACCAACGGCGTCGGCCTCGCCCGCCGTGCGGAGTCCCTCGCCGCGGCCGGGGTCAACCGGCTCAACGTCTCGATGGACACGCTGCAGCAGGAGCGGTTCGCCACCATCACGCGCCGCGACCGCCTCTCCGACGTGCTGGAGGGCCTCGCCGCCGCCCGAGCCGCAGGCCTCGGTCCCGTCAAGATCAACACGGTGCTGCTGCGCGGCCTCAACGACGACGAGGCCGTGCCGCTGCTGCGCTTCGCCGTCGAGAACGGCTACGAGCTGCGGTTCATCGAGCAGATGCCGCTCGACGCGCAGCACGGCTGGGCGCGCAACGAGATGGTCACCGCAGGCGAGATCATGGAGTCGCTGCGCACGGCGTTCACGCTCACGCCCGACCCGACCGAGCGCGGCGGTGCCCCGGCCGAGAAGTGGCTCGTCGACGGCGGGCCGGCCGTGGTCGGGGTCATCGCCTCGGTCACCCGCCCGTTCTGCGGCGCCTGCGACCGCACCCGCCTCACCGCCGACGGCCAGGTCCGCTCGTGCCTGTTCGCCCGCACCGAGACCGACCTGCGCGCCTTGCTCCGCGGCGGTTCCACGGACGCGGAGATCGCCGACACCTGGCGCGACGCCATGTGGGGCAAGCTCGCCGGCCACGGCATCGACGACCCCGGCTTCCTGCAGCCGGACCGCCCGATGAGTGCCATCGGAGGCTGAGGACACTTGTCCACCATGACCACCACGACCGTCACCGTGCGCTACTTCGCCGCCGCCCGCGCGGCCGCGGGCGTCGAGGCGGAGAAGATCCAGCTCCCGGCCGACGCCACGGTCGCCGCCCTGCTGGCCGCTGTCGCCGAGCAGCACGGCCCGGACCTCGCCCGGGTCCTGGAGCGCTGCAGCTACCTTCTCGACGAGGTGGCCGTCCGCGACCACGGCACGGTGCTGGGCACCGACGCCACGCTGGACGTCCTGCCCCCCTTCGCCGGCGGCTGAGCTCCCCCGACGACCCGTGATCGCGGCCGGAGCGCCCTCACGCAGGTGCGACCGCGCGTGAGGTCGCCCGGACGGCGATCATGCTCCGGACGGCTCGCACCGCCTCCGGCATCTCCTGGTCCGGCCCGCCCCCGCCGACGGGTGCCGCAACCTCCGCTGCCACCGCGTCGACCAGCGCG
This sequence comes from Pseudonocardia sp., assembly GCF_025965585.1. GTDB lineage: Bacteria > Actinomycetota > Actinomycetes > Mycobacteriales > Pseudonocardiaceae > Pseudonocardia. The sequence continues at coordinate 21,809 of NZ_JAOPWR010000094.1, read as the reverse complement.
CCGAGCGTGCGGCACACGGTGGTGCGACCCGTGCGGGTGGCCACGGTCCAGCCCCCGGGAACGGCCCGCACCGTCAACGCCGGGCACGCCGCATCCACCGCCCTGGCCAACACGGCCCGGCGCCGCGGCCCGGCGACCAGCCTCCCGTCCGGATCCGGCGGCGGCCCGCCGCACGCCCCGCACATCAGGTACGGGGGCGGCGCTTGAGGAAGTCCTGCGCGATCTGGTCGAACGTCGCCCAGCGCACGCCCTCGTGGCCGTTGATGTGCTCGATGAGCCGCTCCAGCATGAGCAGCACCTGCGGGCGGCCGGACACGTCGGGGTGGATCGTGAACGTGAACACGGCGTAGTCGCTCTCCCGGTACACCCAGTCGAACTGGTCGCGCCACATCTCCTCGATGTGGCGCGGGTTCACGAAGCCGTGGCTGTTGGGACTGGTCTTGATGAACATCATCGGCGGCAGGTCGTCGAGATACCAGCTGGCCGGGATCTCGACGAGGTCCGTCTCCTCGCCCCTGACCAGCGGCCTCATCCACTCCCGGGCGGGCTTGTCGTAATCGATCGGCGTCCAGGAGTCGCCGACGCGCACGTAGTAGGGCTCGAAGTCGCGGTGCATCAGCGAGTGGTCGTAGGTGATGCCGCGCTCCAGCAGCAGCTCGTTGGTGACGCGGGAGAACTCCCACCACGGCGCGACGTACCCGGTGGGACGTCGTCCGGCCCGCTCGGTGATCAGCGACGTGCAGTGATCGAGGATGTCCGACTCCTGCTCGCGCGTCATCGCGATCGGGTTCTCGTGGCTGTAGCCGTGCAGGCCGATCTCGTGGCCCCCGGCGACGACCTCGTCGAACTCCGCCGGGAAGGTCTCGATCGAGTGCCCGGGCCAGAACCAGGTGGCGGGCAGCTCGTAGCGGGCGAGCAACCGATTCAGACGCGGGACGCCCACCTCACCCGCGAAGACGCCACGGGAGATGTCCCCCGGCGAGTCCTCGCCACCATAGGAGCCCAACCAGCCCCCCACGGCGTCGACATCGATCCCGAACGCGACGAAGATCTCTTTGGCCATGCCACGAGTACAGCACTTACAGCACTGCGACGGGCTCAGCGCAGACCGGCGATCTCCCGGTAGCTCCGCCAGGTCCCCGCGGTCTCGGCAGCGAGCACAGCGTGCGCCATGGCCCGGGAGACGACGTCGGCGGCCGCGGCCTGCAGCGCGAAGAGGCCCGGGGGCTCCGGCGCGGGACGGGCCGCGGTGGACAGCCCGAAGATCACGTCCCCGTCCATGATGGTGTGTACCGGCGAGACGGTGCGGGCGAGCCCGTCATGACCCATCGTGGCCAGCCGTCGGCACCCGGACTTGTCCAGCGTGATGTCGGTGGCGACGACGGCCAGCGTGGTGGCCGTTCCCGGGGTCGGCAGACGGGGCGCGGCCCGCAGTGCGGCACGCGTGTCGTCACCGATGGTGATCTCCGGGAACTCCCCGTCCAGCCCCATCCGGACGCCGAGCGGTACGCCCGTCGCCGGGTCCAGCGCCGACCCCACGGCGTTCGCGACCACGAGGGCCGCCACCACGGCCCCGCCGTCCAGCACGACACTCGCCGTGCCGACCCCGCCCTTGAGGCCGCCCACCACGGCCCCCGTCCCGGCCCCGACGCAGCCCTGCGCGACCGGCCCGTCGGTGGCCGCGTCGTAGGCCTCGGCGCCCACGTCGGCGTCCGGACGCGCCGAGAAGTCGCCTCCGCGACCGAGGTCGAACAACACGGCGCCCGGGACGATCGGCACCACCCCGCCCGGCACGTCGAACCCGACGCCCGCCGCCTCCAGCCGCGCGACGACCCCGCCCGCGGCGGCCAGGCCGTACGCGCTGCCACCCGTCAGGACGATCGCGTGCAGCCGTGGGACGAAGGCGCCGGGGTCGAGCAGGTCGGTCTCGCGCGTACCGGGCGCGGAGCCCCGCACGTCCACACCGCCGACCGCGCCGCCGAGCGGGGCCAGCACCACAGTGGTGCCGCTCATTGCTCCGGGCCGGTCGAGGGCCGCGTGGCCGACCCGCAGGCCGGGCACGTCGGTCAGGGCGTTGTGGGGTCCACTGCGCATCCACCCATCCTGCCCGGTCAGCCGCCGGTCCTGATCTCCGCACAGGCCACCGCGGCCGCCGCGGTCATGGCCGATCCGAAGGTCCGATTCCCGCCAGCACAGGGCCGGGACGGCGACGAGAGTGGACCCATGCGCACCGACCTCGACACCGTCCCGGCCCTCGCCGGGCTCGACTGGACCGACCTGGAGGAGCGCCTGGGCACTGACGGCGTCGCGACCACCCCGCCGCTGCTCGCCCCCGACCAGTGCGCGGAGGTGACCGCGATGTTCGACGAGGACGCTTGCTTCCGCAGCACCGTCGTGATGGCCCGGCACGCGTTCGGCGAGGGCAGCTACCGCTACTTCGCGGATCCGCTGCCGCCCCTGGTGCAGGAGCTGCGCGAGCGGCTCTACCCGCCGATCGCGGCCATCGCGAACCGCTGGGCGCGGGTCCTCGACGAGCCGGCGTTCCCCACCGACCTCGACGGCCTGCTCGGCGCGTGCGCCGACCTCGGGCAGCACCGGCCCACCCCGCTCGTGCTGCGCTACGGCCCCGGCGGCTACAACTGCCTGCACCAGGACGTCTACGGCGACCTGACGTTCCCGCTGCAGTTCCTCGTCATGCTCTCGCGCCCCGACGAGGACTTCACCGGCGGCGAGAGCGTGTTCGTGGAGCAGCGGCCGCGCCAGCAGTCGCGGCCGGTGGTGCTGCGGCCGCGGCAGGGCGAGGCGGTGATCTTCCCGGTGCGCCACCGCCCGAAGCTCGGCTCGCGCGGCTACCACCGCGTGCAGATGCGTCACGGCGTGAGCGCCGTGCACAGCGGCAGCCGGCACGTGCTGGGCATCATCTTCCACAACGCCCGCTGATGCTCTTCCCCCGTGAACGACGCGTGCTCGCGCCCGGCGCCGTGCACGTGCCGGACTGGCTGGACCTCGAGCAGCAGCGCCGGCTCGTCGTGGCCTGCCGGAAGTGGGCGAGCGAGGGGCCGGGCATCCGGGCCGCGACGCTGCCCAACGGCGGCCGGATGACCGTGCGCGCCGTCTGCCTGGGCTGGCACTGGTACCCCTACCGCTACTCCCGCACGAGAGACGACCAGGGCGGCTCCCCGGTGACGCCGTTCCCGGAGTGGCTGGGTGACCTGGGCCGGGAGGCGCTGGCCGACGCCTACGGTGAGCCCCGCGACTACCGCCCCGACGTCGCGCTGATCAACCACTACGACGGTGACGCCCGCATGGGCCTGCACCGCGACAGTGACGAGGAGGCGCCCGATCCCGTGGTCTCGTTCAGCATCGGGGCGGCGTGTCTGTTCCGGTTGGGCAACACCGAGAACCGCGGCCGGCCGTGGACCGACGTCGAACTGCACTCGGGCGACCTGCTGGTCTTCGGCGACGCATCACGGCTCGCCTACCACGGCGTGCCGAAGCTGCTCCCCGGCTCGGACGTTCCCGACGCCGGGCTGGCCTGCGGACGCCTGAACATCACGCTGCGGGTTTCCGGTCGTCAGTAGCCCAGTCCAGCCGCACCCCCTCCGAGCAGCGCGAACGCGTCGTCGACGTCGGTGACGGTGCGCGGGTACAGCTCGTCAGCGGTGGTGCCCGCGACGAGGGCCGCCGCGTTCGTGCGCGCGAGTGCCTGCTGCACGGCGACGACCTGCGTGGCCAGCAGCCGGGGCCGGAGGCCGACGTCGGACGGCACGGCCTCGCGCAGCGCCGCGGTGAGGGCGTCGACGTCGGCGGCACCGAGGTCGGTCACCCGCGAGGCGAGACTCGGTGTCTCGAACACCAGGCGGTGGAACGCGAGCACCTGCGGGTGGTCGCAGAGCCCGGTGACGGGGTCGCGCCGCTCCAGGCCCGCCCGGAAGGTGCGGTGCAGGGCGGCCAGCGGTGTCTCCCCCTCGGCGCGACCGCGCACCACTCGCGCGGCCTCACCGATGTGGTCGTCGAACCGGTGCACCACCAGGTCCTCCTTGGTGGGGAAGTACCGGAACAGCGTCGGCTTGGAGATCTCCACCGCCGCGGCGACATCGGCCGTGGAGACGTCGTCGAAGCCGTCGCGCAGGAACATCGCGATCGCGGCGTCGGCGATCGCCTGGCGCGTCCGCTCCTTCTTCCGCTCCCGCAGACTCACCGCAAGACCCTATCAAACGTTACTCAGTTGTATTTATTGCCGGGTTGTGTTGAGTTGGGCCCCATGGACACCACCGTGCTGATCGTCGGCTCCGGCCCCACCGGGCTGGTGCTCGCCTGCGACCTCGCCCGTCGCGGCGTCGACCTGCGGATCGTCGAGAAGTCGCCGGACTTCCCGCGCAGTTCGCGCGCCAAGGGCCCCAACGCGCGCAGCCTCGAGGTGCTGGCCGACCTCGACGTCCTCGCCGCGGCCACGGCAGCAGGCGCGAGCCCACCGGTCATGCGCAAGTACTGGGAGGGCGCATGGGTCGTTGACAGCGACCCCTCCGTCTCCCGCGGGCTCATGATCGCCCAGTACCGGCTGGAAGAGATCCTGCGGGAGCGGCTCGCCGGGTTCGGCGCCCACGTCGAGCTGGACACGGAGGTCGTCGGCATCACGCAGGACGACGACGGCGTCACCGCACGGCTGGCCGACGGCCGCAGCATCACCGCCTCGTGGCTGGTGGGATGCGACGGCGGGCACAGCGCCGTCCGGAAGCTGGTCGGCGCCCGGTTCGACGGCACCAGCCATCCCGAGCAGGTGATGGTGTGCGGGGACGTCGAGATGGACGGTCCCGACCGCGGCGTCTGGCACCAGTGGTTCGACGCCGAGGGCGGGGTGATGCTGTGCCCGATCCCCGGCACGGCCCGGTCGTGGTGGTTCCAGGCGGGACCGGAGCACGACGCCGACGGCGGGGTCGTCGAGCCCACGCGCGAGGGCTTCCAGCGCCTGCTCGACCGGCACGCCCGCGTTCCCGGTCTGGCCGTCGCCGCGACCGCGCTGCTCTCGACCTACCGCGTCAACGCCCGCATGGTCGACCGCTACCGGTTCGGGCGCGTGTTCCTGGCCGGCGACGCCGCGCACGTGCACCCCATCGCGGGCGGCCTGGGCATGGACACCGGCATCCAGGACGCGTTCAACCTCGGCTGGAAGCTCGGGACGGTCGCCACCGGGGAGGCCGGTCCCGCGCTGCTCGACACGTACGAGGAGGAGCGGCTGCCGATCGCCGCGTGGACGCTCGAGATCTCCTCGGAGCGGTTGCGGGACGCGCTGGACGCCGTCGCCCGGCCCGGCGGCGGCCTGGACGTGGTGGTCACGAAGGACACCACCGGCCTCGGCGTGGGCTACCCGTGGAGCTCGCTGGCGGGATCGGGACCGCAGGCCGGGATGCGAGTCCCGGACGCCCTGTCCCTCGACGCCGTCGGCCGCTTCAGCCTCCTCGGCTTCGGGGCGTGCGCCCCACACGCTCTGCACGCCACCGCGCAACGGTGGAGCGGGCCGCTGCAGATCCGCACGATGGACCCGGCCGACGGCCGTGCGTACGGGATCGACGGGGACGCGCTGGTGCTGGTCCGCCCCGACGGCCACATCGCGCTCACCGCGCCGGACGCCGGTCCGGTACTGGCCTACCTCGCCGACGTGATCACCTCGTCCGGCCGCGACGTCAGCCGGATGCGCACCAGCCCGCAGTGACAGGACTCGTGGACGACGGTGCCCTCGCTGGTCGCGTGCCGGGACGCTGTCCGCCGCCACCGGGCCCGCACCCACGTTGCAGCAGAGCCACCTTCAGGCAACCAGATGACATGAAGGTGGCTCTGCTGCAGTCGGGGTGGGTCAGCTCGAGCGGAGCTTCCGGATCAGGAAGATCACCAGGAACAGCAGCACGCCGCCGCCGACCACCGGCGCGAGGCGCTTGAGCACGGGCGAGCCCGCGGTGTCGAGCAGGTCGATCGCGTCGATGCTGCTCTTCATCGGCGTGAACGGGGCCGCTGCAGGCTTCGGCGTGGTGGCTGCCGGAGTGCCGGCCGGGGTGGTGGCCGTCGCGGTGGCGGTGGAGCCCGTGGCGGCGCCGTTCGTGCTGCCCGCAGCCGCAGCCGCGGGAGCCGCGGTGGTGGTGGCGGGAGCGGCGGCCTCCAGCTCGGGGGCCAGCTTCTCGGCCACGCACGCGGCGAACTGACCGATGATCTTGTCGGCAACGTCGGAGATGACGCCGCGGCCGAACTGCGCCGGACGGCCGGTGATGGTCATGTCGGTGACCATCGTGACGGCGGTCTTGTCCGGGCCGTCGGACTTCATCGTGCCGGTGACCGTGGCGTTGGCGGTGCCGTTGCCCCGCGAGTCACGCCCGCTCGCGTCGATGACGACGCGGTGGTTGGCGTCATCACGCTCCTTGTAGGTGCCCTTGCCCTTGTACGTCAGCGAGATCGGCCCCAGCTTGACCTTCACGGTGCCGACGAACGTGTCGCCCTCGTACTCCGTGAGGGTGGCGCCCGGGAAGCACGGGGCGATGGTCTGCGGAGTGTTCAGCGCCTCCCACGCCTTCTCGATCGGCGCCTCGATGGTGAACTTGTTCTCCAACTGCATTGGGGTCTCCTCAAAGGAAATGCAGACGTCCGCCCCGGGGGTGCCCCGGAGCGGACGTCAGCAGTGGATCTACAGCGTCAGCCTGCAGCGGCCAGCACCGCGCGGCCGGTGAGCACCTTGGCCAGGTGCTCACGGTAGTCCGCGGCGGCGTCGGCGTCACTCGGAGCCGCCGTGCCCTCGGTCGCATGCTCGGCAGCGGCCCGCACCGCGTCGGCGGTGGCGGACTGCCCGACGAGCGCCTGCTCCACGCCGGTGGCGCGGATCGGCGTGGTGCCCATGTTCGTCAGCCCGACGCGGGCCTCCGAGATGGTGCCGCCATCGACCTTGATCGCCGCGGCCACCGCGCACATCGACCACGCCTGGGCGGTGCGGTTGAACTTCTCGTAGTGGCTGCCCCAGCCCGTGTACTTCGGGAACCGGATCTCGGTGAGGATCTCGCCCTCGCCGATGGCCGTGGTGAAGTAGTCCACGAAGAAGTCCTTCGCGGTGACGGTCCGGTTGCCCGACGCCCCCGCGATGACCATCTCGGCCTCCAGCGCGAGCGCCGGGGCCCCGAGGTCGCCCGCCGGGTCCGCGTGGGCGAGCGAGCCGCCCAGCGTGCCGCGGTGGCGCACCTGGTTGTCGGCCACCGTGGCCACGGCCTGCCCGAGGAGCGCGACGTGCTCCTTGACCAGGTCGTCGCGGATGATGTCGTGGTACGGCGTCATGGCGCCGATCACGATGCGGTCGCCGTCGTCACGGATGCCGCGGAGCTCCGCGATCCCGCCGAGGTCGATGATCACCGACGGCGCCGCGAGGCGCAGCCGGAGCACCGGGAGCAGGCTCTGGCCGCCGGCCAGGATCTTCGCGTCGTCCCCGCCCTCTACCAGCGCCGTGATGGCGTCGGCGACCGACGCCGGCTTGACGTAGTCGAACTTGGACGGGATCACAGGACCTCTCCCTGGGGGTTGTTCGGGTCGATCGAGCCCAGGCCGGCACCCGGCGAGTGGGTGTCGATCGGGGTCTCCTGGGTGGCGGCGCCCTTGGCGTCCTGGATGGCCCGCCACACCCGCTGCGAGGTGCAGGGCATCTCGACGTTGGTCACGCCGAGGTGGCGCAGCGCGTCGATCACGCCGTTGACGATGGCCGGCGTCGAGGCGATGGTGCCCGCCTCCCCGACGCCCTTGACGCCCAGCGGGTTCGACGTGGCCGGCGTGCTGACCGTGGCCGTGTCGAAGCTCGGCAGGTCGGCGGCCGACGGGAGGGTGTAGTCGACGAACGTGCCGTTGACCAGCGTGCCCTGCTCGTCGTAGTTGGCCTCCTCGAACAGGGCCTGCGCGATGCCCTGGGCGAGACCGCCGTGCACCTGACCCTCGACGATCAGCGGGTTGACCACGTTGCCGATGTCGTCCACGCAGACGTACTTGCGCAGGTCGACGTGACCGGTCTCGGTGTCGATCTCGATCGCGGCGAGGTGCGTGCCGTGCGGGAACGAGAAGTTCTCGGGGTCGAAGACCGCGTCGGCGTCGAGGCTGGGCTCCATGTCCTCGGGGTAGTCGTGCGCCATGAACGCGGCGAACGCCAGCTCCTGGATGGCCTTGCCCTTGTCGGTGCCCTTGACCGTGAAGTTGCCGGCCGAGAACTCGATGTCGTCCTCGGACGCCTCGAGCAGGTGCGCTGCCAGCTTCTTGGCCTTGGCGATGACCTTCTCCGCGGCCTTGACGATGGCGATGCCACCGACGACCAGCGAGCGCGAGCCGTAGGTGTCGAGGCCCTTGGGCGAGATCTGGGTGTCGCCGTGCAAGACCTCGACGTCCTCGAACGGCACGCCCAGCTGGTCGGCGACGATCTGGCTGAACGCCGTCTCGTGGCCCTGGCCGTGCCCCGATGCGCCGGTGATGACCTCGACCTTGCCGGTGGCCAGCATGCGGATGCTGGCGGCCTCCCAGCCACCGGCGCCGTAGGCCAGCGAACCGAGCACGCGGGACGGCGCGAGGCCGCACATCTCGGTGAAGGTCGAGATGCCGATGCCGAGCTGGACCTTGTCGCCGGACGCGCGGCGCTCCTCCTGCTCACGGCGCAGGCCGGCGTAGTCGAACGTCTCCATCGCCTGCTGCGTGGCCTGCTCGTAGTTCCCCGAGTCGTAGGTGAGGCCCACGACGGTGGTGAACGGGAACTCCTCGTGCTTGATCCAGTTCTGCTGGCGCAGCTCCATCGGGTCGCGGCCGAGCTCGACGGCGAGCTCGTCCATGATCCGCTCGATGGCGAACGTGGCCTCCGGGCGCCCGGCACCGCGGTAGGCGTCGGTGAGCGTCTTCGTGGTGAAGACGTTGGTGCAGGTGAACTTCAGCGCCGGGAACTTGTAGATCGAGTTGAACATGAACGCGCCGAGGATCGGCACGCCCGGGCCGACGAGGCCGAGGTAGGCGCCCATGTCGGCGAGCAGGTGGACGTCGAGGCCGGTGACCGTGCCGTCCTTCTTCGCCGTGATCGTGATGTCCTGGATCTGGTCGCGGCCGTGGTGGGCGGCGAGCAGGGACTCCGAACGGGTCTCGGTCCACTTGACCGGCTTGCCGAACTTCTGCGCGATGGCGACGCAGAGCATCTCCTCGGGCAGGACGCCGATCTTGCCGCCGAAGCCGCCGCCCACGTCCGGGGCGATGACGCGCAGCTTGGACTCCGGGACGCCCAGCGTCACCGTGGTCATGGTGCGCAGGATGTGCGGCACCTGGGTGGCCGCGTACACCGTGATCTGCTCGCCCGACGGGTCGACCACGCAGGAGCGCGGCTCCATGAACGCCGGGATCAGGCGCTGCTGGATGAAGCGGCGCTTGACCACGATCGAGTCGGGGTCGGCCTCGGCGGCCGCGATGGCCTCGTCGATGCTGCTGCCGGTGCCCGCGGCGCCGGAGTCGAACACCCAGGTGGCGTTCTCGTTCGTGCCCAGGTCCGGGTGGACCAGGGTGGCGCCCTGCGCGAGGGCCTCCTCCATGTCCAGGACCGGCTCGAGCGGGTCGTAGTCGATCTCGACGAGGTCGCCGGCGTCGCGAGCCTCGGCGGCCGTGCGGGCCAGGACCACGGCCACGCCCTCACCGGCGAAGTGCACGGTGGTGTTGGCGAGCAGCGGACGCTGCGGGGACTTCATGTCCGGCGTGATCGGCCATGCGCAGGGCAGGCCGACGGCCTCCACGCCCAGGTCCGCGGCGGTGTAGACGCCCACGACGCCGGGGGAGGCCTCGGCGGCGGACTTGTCGACCCCGGTGATCGTCGCGTGCGCCAGCGGCGAGCGGACGACATGCATGTGCAGCGTGCCGTGCGGTGTGATCGAGTCGGTGTAGCGGGAGCGTCCGGTGATGAGGCGCGCGTCCTCCTTGCGGGTGCGCGCCTTGCCGATTTCGAGAGTGGTGGGATCGGCGGTCGCAGTCATCTAGTTGCCTCCTCCGGCGACGGACGCCGTGGCCGGGGTGTCCGAGGTGGCGCCGGGCTTCATCTTCTGGGCCGCGCCCTGCACCGCGCGCACGATGTTCTGGTAACCCGTGCAACGGCAGAGGTTGCCCTCGATGCCCTCGCGGACCTCGTGCTCGTCGGGGTCGGGGTTGTCACCGAGCAGGTCGATGGACTGCATGATCATGCCGGGGGTGCAGTAGCCGCACTGGAGGGCGTGGAACTCGTTGAACGCCTCCTGCACGGGGTGCAGCTTCCCGTCGCGGGCGATGCCCTCGATGGTGGTGACCTCGGCGCCGTCGGCCTGGACGGCCAGCACCGAGCAGGACTTCACGCTCTGCCCGTTCAGATGGACGGTGCATGCGCCGCAGTTGCTGGTGTCGCAGCCGACGAGGGTGCCGGTCTTGCCCAACTGCTCCCTCAGGTAGTGGACCAACAACGTGCGGGGCTCGACGTCGTCGGCGTAGCTCACGCCGTCGACGGTGACCCGGACCTGTGTCATATGAGTCTTCTCCTCAACCGCAACCTCGATGTCGGGTCACGCAGGACTTCCCGGGGGGACCACCGGGGCGCGGGACACGCCGCGCTCCGGTACCGCTCACGCCGTTGTGGCGGCGAGCACATCACACCGCTGATCATCGACCGCTGCAACCAGCGCGCGGGGCATCCGGCAGGCGACAGTCGGGGCGCCTACCGACAAACGGGTGTCGCCTCCGCGAAAGCGGATCTCAACTAGCTTCTGTTCCGTAGAAACGGAGGACTGACAGCCGCTTTATCAGCCGTTCGGACTAATCCTGACGGACTGCACCAGGGCATCGGGAGAGGTGGCCACGGGCCTCGGAGACGGCGCGGACGCCCCCGTGCGGCCTGGTAGCAGCGGTGCGAGCGTGCGGTGGCGCCACGCGCCCCACCACAACCCCGCCCCGTAGGCGAGGTCGTCGAGTCGGCGCGCCAGCACATACCCGGGCAGGCGCGGGCGCACCCGGGGATCGCGGCCCCGGTGGCGGGCGAAGTCCACCACGCCCTCGGCGAGTGCCACCGCCGCCACGGTGCGCCGGGCCCGTCGCGACACGAGGCAGGCCAGCGCCGCCACGGGCCAGTAGTGGCGGGTGACGGCGTCGGCCGTCTGGGCAACGGCCCCGACCGCGCCCAAGCCGATCAGCCGGGTGGCCGTGGCCCGCGGGTGCTCCACGCGTCCGAGCCTGCGGGAGAGGCGCTCGGCCGCCGCCGCACTGACCGCCACCGCCGACAGCGGACGTCCGAGGAGCACCAGCACGCCCACCGCAGCCGACCACGGGCTGAGCACCATCGGCGGCACGGCGCCCTCGTGGCGCATCGCGAGCGGGGCCGCGCCCGTGCCGTAGTAGGCCTTGCGCAGCCACCACGCCTTCGCCGTCGTCCGGTGGTCGTGGGCCACGCGCGACACCGGCTCGTACCGCAGCCGCCAGCCCGCCGCGTGCAGGCGCAGCACGAGGTCGACGTCCTCGGCGACGTGCATGGCCTCGTCGAACCCCTCCCCCACGGCCACCCGCCGGACGAGCAGCGCGGCGCTCGGCACGTAGGCGACGCGGGAGCGGGGGACGATCAGGGCCGGATCGGGTCCGAGGTCGAGTGACGACCGGACGGCCTCGTAGGCCTGCAGCCAGCTCGTCCCCGGGTCGAGGGCGATGATCCGCGGAGCCACCAGCCCGACGGCCGGGTCGGCCAGCCGTGCGAGCAGCGGCGCGAGCCAGCCGGGTTCGGGCACGACGTCGGAGTCGAGGAACGCCACGAGCGGGGTGATCGCCGCGGCGAGGCCGGTGTTGCGCGCGGCCGCGGGCCCCCGCGAGGCCGGATGGCGCAGCACGCGCCCGCTCGCGCGCTCGGCGACCGCCCGGATCCCGGCCGGGTCGGCGGAGCCGTCGTCCACCACGAGCAGCCCGCCGAGCCCGTCGGGGAGGGCGGCCAGCAGCCGCTGCAGGCCGGCGGCCCGATCCTTGACCGGGACGACGACGGTGACGTCGGCGCTGGTCGGCGCGTTCCCGACGGGGTGGGCGACGCGATCCGGGGTCAGGTCGGACCCCGGGCCGTCGGCCACGGTCGGTACCGCGTCCACCGGCACGTCGACGGGGTGGGCGATGCCGGCGTCGAGCAGGGTGCGGGCCAGCGCGGCCGACGTGCGGTCGGCGACGGTGAACGCGCCGCCGTCGGCGATGAGGGCGCTGGCCGCGCGCGAGAGACGCAGCATCCGGGGCGGGGCGCCGCCGAGCAGCACGGCGCCGCCGTCGAGGACGCGGGCCCGGCGCTCGAGCGCGACGCGCATGCCCAGGGGGAGCGCGGTGTCGCGGGGCCCCTCGCTCATCCGCCACCCCCGCACCGATCTCGGGCAGGGGGTTGCCCGCGGTGCTCCGAGAACCGCCCTCCGCCCGTGGTCACTGCCGTGGAGCGGTCGGGTGGGGCGGCCGGGCGCGCGCGGGGGTCGACGGTGGCCATGCCCGGAGCTTAGGCCGCGGGAGCCGGCCATCAAGATCGCTGCACACCGCACCCGGGACCGGACCCGAGTACGCCCGGTGATCGCCGCGTCCCGCACGCCACCGCCCCACGCAGGGCGCCGGCGCGGCACCTGCGAGGCTGCGCGCGTGACGAGCCCGGTCCTCCCCGCATACGGCCACCGCTCGCTCGCGGAGGTGCTCCCCGCCCTGCTGACGGCGCTGGGCGAACCGCAGCGCCCGTCGGACCTGGTGATCGAGCCGGCGCGCGCCGCGGCACTGCTCCTCGTCGACGGCCTGGGCTCCGACCTGCTGCGCAGCCACGCCGCCGATGCCCCGTTCCTGTCGTCGCTCCGCGACGCGGGGCCGCTCACCGTCGGGTTCCCGTCGAGCACCGCCATCAGCCTGGCGTCGCTCGGCACCGGCACGCCGCCGGGCGTGCACGGCATCATCGGCATCTCCTTCCGCGTCTCCTCCGACGTCGTGATCGACGCGCTGCGCTGGACCGTCCACGGTCCGGATGAGTCCGTCGACCTGCGCGAACGGTTCCCTCCGGAGGAGGTGCAGCCGGTGCCGACCATGTTCGAACGGGCCGCTGCCGCCGGCATCGAGGTGGGCGTCGTGTCGGCGCGGGCGTACCGCGGGTCCGGGCTGACCCTCGCCGCCCTGCGTGGAGGGCGGTTCCGGGGCGCCGTCGCCATCGGCGACCTGGCCGCCGAGGTGATCGCCGCCGTCACCGGCCCGGGCAGGCGGCTCTGCTACGGCTACCACGCCGACCTCGACACGCTCGGCCACATGCACGGGCCGGGATCGCTGCCGTGGCGGATGCAGCTGCGGCAGGTGGACCGGCTGGCCGCGTCGATCGCCGAGTCCCTCCCGTCGGACGCGGTGCTCGCGGTGACGGGCGACCACGGCATGGTGGCCGTCGACCGCATCTGGGACGCCGACACCGACGACGGCCTGCGCCGCGGCGTCCTGACGCTGGGCGGTGACGCGCGGGCCCGCCACGTCTACGCCCACCCCGGTGCCGCGGACGACGTCCTCGCCGCGTGGCGCTCGATCCTCGGCGACGCCGCGTGGGTCGTACCGAGGGAGCAGGCGATCGCGGAGGGGTGGTTCGGGCCGCTCGGGCCGCACGTGGCCGACCGGATCGGCGACGTGGTGACGGCCGCCCGCGGCACGGCGGCCGTCATCCGCTCGGAGGCCGAGCCGCTGATCTCCCGGATGCCGGGGCAGCACGGCTCCCTGTCGGCCGAGGAACAGCTCGTCCCCCTGTTGCTCCACCGCGGCTGACCCGCGAGCTCGCGAGGGCGGGGCGTACCGGGAGCGCGACTCGCGGGGATCGCTTCCTCAGCTGAGGCGGCCGCGGGCGTCCGGCTCCCACCGGGCCAGACGGTCACGCAGCTGCGCCACCATGTGGGCCAGGAGCTCCTCGCCCTCCTCCGCCGTGGCGTCGCGGGGGTCGCCGAGCACGCCGTTCGGGCTGGCCGCGGCCACGCCCCCACGCGTCAGGACCGGGAGCAGCGTCACCAGCGACTCGATGTTGCCCACCTCGATGTCATCGCGCCGCACGACGCCGGGGTCGAGTGCCAGCAGGATCGACGTCTCCGTACGACCCGCGTGGGCGTCGCCCTTCGGGACCGCGCAGCCGAACCACGCCGCGTCCCGCCCCTCGTGACGCAGCTGCGCCACCGCGTCGGGGACGGTGGGCAGGTTGCCGCCGTGGCCGTTGACGAACAGCAGCCGCGACGCCCACTCCCCCGCGGAACGCCCGAGCTCGACCAGTACCAGGCGCAGCGCCTCGTGGCCGATCGACAGCGTGCCGGGAAACCCCTGGTGCTCCCCCGACGCGCCGTAGGCAACGGGTGGGGCGAGCAGCACCACCGGGTCGTCCTGCACCGCCCGCCGGGCGACGGCGGCGGCGATGCGGGCGTCGGTGTCCAGCGGCAGGTGGGGGCCGTGCTGCTCCAGCGAGCCGACGGGGACGACGACGGTGCGGGGCGCCGGGCCATTGAGCTCGGTCCAGGTGCGCTCCCCCAGACGGACGGGGCCGGTCACAGGGAAACCGCCACGCGCTCGCCCTCGATCACCGCGGCGTGGACCCGACGCGGCGCGAGACAGTCGCCGATCCGGTGCACCGGACGCCCGGAGCTGCGCAGGGCCTGCCACAGCGCGTCGTCGGGGCGCGGGTGCACGGCGCAGACGACCCAGTCGTAGCGGGCCTGCGCGACCGTGCCGACGGTGTGGTGCAGCACGTCAAGGACGACGCCGGGCCGCGCGCCGACCACGACGCGGTCGGTGCTCAGCGTGATCCCCGCTGCGGCGGCGCGGCGGTGGAAGTTCTCCATGTCCAGTGTGATCCCCAGATCCTGCCCGACGACCATGCCCGGCGTCATGATCTCCACCGAGCAGCCACGGGCGGCGAGCAGCTCCGCCGTCGACGTCGCGTGGTGGAAGCCCAGCTCGTCCACCGCGAGCACCGATCCGGCAGGGTCCGCGGTGCCGTCGAGCACGTCGCGCACGTCGACGACGCGGTCGAGGCCCTGCGCCCACGCCGGGCGCGCGGGCACGGCGCCCGTCGCGAGCACGACGACGTCCGGCGCGTGCCGTTCGATCTCCGCTGCGTCGACGTCCACGCCGGTGCGGACGTCGACGCCGAGCCGGAGGCACTCGGCGAGCGGGACGTCGACCATCGCGGCGAGCTCGCCCCGTCCGGGGGCGGTGGCCGCGAGCCGCACCTGACCACCGGTGACCCCCGCGCGTTCGCACAGCGTCACCCGGTGGCCGCGGGCTGCCGCCGTCGCCGCAGCCTGCAGCCCGGCCGGCCCGCCTCCGACGACGAGCACCCGACGCCCGGGGACCGTCGGCGCCGGGAGCGGCAGCGCCTCCCGGCCCGCCCGCGGGTTCTGCGCGCAGCCGAGCCACCGGTTGAGACCCACGCGTCCGACGCACTCCTGGTTGCAGGCCGAGCAGGTGCGCACGGCCGTGCCGGCGCGGGCCTTCGCGGCGAAGTCGGGATCGGCGACCTGCCCCCGGACGACGCCGACGAGGTCACACACCCCGTCGGCCAGCGCGCGTTCCGCCTGTTCGGGGGCGCCGAACCGGCCGACCCCGATCACCGGAACGTCGACGGCCTTCCGCAGCGCGGACGGGACGAACAGCGCGTAGTCGCGCGGCACGTGCATCGACGCCTCGATCAGGTGCAGCGTGGAGGTGGCGACGCCGATCGAGGTGTTGACGTGGTCGACGTACGCCTCGACGCGGCGCGCGGTCTCGACGGCCTCCTCGAGCGGGATGCCCCCGGCGATGCCCTCGTCGCCGCAGAGCCGGATGCCGAGCACCCGGTCCGGGCCGATCGCCGCGCGCACGGCCTCGATCACCTCGAGCACGACCCGGGAGCGGTCCTGTCCGTAGGCGTCGGTGCGCCGGTTGGTCAGCGGGGACAGGAACTGCCGCAGCAGCGACGCGTGCGAGCACTGGATCTCCACGCCGTCGAACCCGCCCGCGACGCAGTGCTGCGCGGTCATCGCGTACCCCTGCACCACCTCGCGGATCTCCGCGACCGTGATCTCCTTCGGCACCTCGCGGAACATCGGGTCGGCCAGTGGGGAGGGCGCCCACAGCGGCTGCCGCGAGTACATCCCCGACGCCTGCCCGCCGTTGTGGTTGAGCTGCGCGAGCACCGCCACGCCGTGCGCGTGGACGGCGTCGGTGATCCGCCGGTAGCCCGGGATCACCGCGGGGTCGTGGCCCCGGATCAGCTTCTCGTAGGGCCGGTCGGCCTGGTGCACGGAGTGCTCCTCCGTGATCACCAGCCCGGCACCGCCCGCGGCCCGCGCGGCGTAGTACGCGGCGTGCTGCTCGGTGGGCATCCCGTCGACGGCCGCGTTGGTGAGGTGGGCGGAGAAGACGATGCGGTTGCGCAGGGTCAGTGGCCCCAGGCGGAGCGGTTCGAACAGCATCACACCTCCCGCGCAATCGCGGCCGCGCCACGCCGGCCCTCCAGCACGGCCTCGTGCAGGGTCCGGGGAGCCACGCAGTCGCCGGCGCGCACGAGGTGGGGCCGGGCGCGCCAGAGAGCATCGTCGGGTAGGCGGTGGCCGCAGTCGACCACCACCGCGCACGGGATCTCCCGCTGTTCCCCGGTCCAGGCGTGCTCCAGCACCGCCACCCCGTACGGACCCGACCGCCGATCCGTGTCGACTCGCGCGTCGGATCGGGTCGACCCGCGCGCCGGATCGGGTCGGCTCCCGGCGGTGGGGGGGACGACTCGCGTCAGCTGGGACAGCAGCGCGCGCCGCACCCCGGCCCGGTCCAGGCGGGCGTTGGCGGGGGCCAGGTCGCCGGTGAGGGACAGCTGGGTGCCGGCGACCTGGTCGGGCGTGACGAGCGTCGTGTCCCGTCCGAGCGCCGCGAGCTGCTCGGCCACGCCGACACCCGTCCCGTCGCCGACGGGGTCGTGCACGACGACCGGGCCCACGGGCAGCGCCGCGCCACCTGCGAGCTCGGCGGCGGTCAGCACCGGCACCGCGGACGGGCAGGGGCGCGGCGCCGACCGTGAGCCGGTGGCGAGCAGCACCGCGACGCCGTCGCGGGCGGCGGCGTCGAGGTCGGCCGGCTCCACCCGGACGCCCGTCTCGACCGTCACCCCCAGCCGCGCGAGCTCCCGCTCCCACCACGGGATGAGCACGCCCATGCGGGACCGGCCCGCGACGGCCGCGGCCAGCCGCAACGCACCGCCCAGCACGGGCGACTGCTCGGCGAGCCGCACCCGGTGCCCCGCCAGCGCCAGCTCCCGCGCGGCCTCGAGGCCGGCCGGCCCGCCCCCGACCACGAGCACGTCCCGCGGGGGCACCGGCTCGGCCACCGGCACCTCGGTCTCGTGCCCCGCGTCGGGCTCGGCGTCGTCGGAGACGATGGGGTTGCGGGGGTCGCGGACGTGGGTGCGCCGGTTCGACAGGGTGCACGGACGGATCCGCTCCGGGGCTCCCGCGCGGACGTGTGCGACGAGGTCCGGGTCGGTGATCTGCGCGCGCGTCATCTCCACGAGGTCGCACACGCCGTCGTCGAGGGCGGCCTGTGCGAACGCGGGATCGACGACGCTCCCCTGCAGCACGACGGACGGCCCACCCTCACCGGCCGACGTGCCTCTGCCCGTCGACGGGATCCGAGCCGGATCGGGACGGCCCTCCGACCCCTCCACCGCCGCGCGGACGGACGCGCACAGGTCCCGGTTGAAGCCCGGCTCCGTGTGCAGGTCGGGGCGGGTGGCGTGGGTGGCCGTCCCGGAGCCCCGCACCACCGCGAGGAGGTCGACGTCCAGCGTCGCCGCCGTGGCCGCGGCGTCGGACGGTGTGACCCCCGCCCACGGCGCCAGCTCGTCGCAGGACATCCGCAGGCCGAGGATCCGGTCCTCCCCGAGTTCGGCCCGGACCGCGCCGAGCACTTCGCGCAGCAGCAGCGCACGGTCGCGCCCGTAGCCGTCGGCGCGGTGGTTGGTGAGCCCGGAGAGGAACTGCCGCAGCAGCGAGTACTGCCCGGCGTCGATCTCGACACCGTCGAGGTCCGCCTCCACCGCGAGCGCGGCCGCGGCGGCGAACCCGTCGACGAGCGCGTCGATCTCGGGCTGCTCCATCTCCATCGGCATCTCGCGGGTGGCGACGTCGGCTGTGCGCGACGGTGCCCACAACGCCTGCTGGTGGTACGCCGAGCTGCCCTGCGCGCCGGCGTGGCCGAGCCCGGCGAGCACCAGAGCGGGGCGGCACGCCCACCGCACCGCGGCCCAGCCCGCGACGCAGTCGGCCGCCAGCGGCGCCCGCTCGTAAGGGTGGTCGGACGGGTGCACCGACGCCGTCTCGGTGACGATCACGCCGCACCCACCCGTGGCCCGGCGCGCGTAGTACGCGACGTGCCGGTCGGAGATCTCCCGGCGCCGGGCGAGGTTGGTGGGATGCGGCCCGAACAGCACGCGGCTGGGGGCGACC
This sequence comes from Pseudonocardia sp., assembly GCF_025965585.1. Lineage (GTDB taxonomy): Bacteria > Actinomycetota > Actinomycetes > Mycobacteriales > Pseudonocardiaceae > Pseudonocardia. Next base: position 3,330 of record NZ_JAOPWR010000094.1, on the reverse strand, counting down.
CGCGTCCGCACCAGGACGGGCCCCCCGAGCGTCCCCATCTCAGCGATCAAGGCCCCGGTGTCGCCTGTGGATCTCCACGGACGACATCGAGGCCTTGATCAGCGTTTCGGGACCGGGCGCGTGCGTCAGGCCCGCGCCGCCGCCGGGCTCAGGCGCGTGTCGGCCACGCCGTCCACCAGCGGGCTGGTCTCGCAGGCCTTGTCCGGGCGGGTGCCCAGCTGCAGCATGACCGGGCCCTTGGGCGTGCGGGAGTTCCGCGGCGCCGAGCGGGAGTGGTCGACGTCCGACTTCGGGACCTCCACCCCGTCCCGGGCCGCGAGCGCCTGCTCGCCGAACCCGCGCACGCACTCCGGGTCGGGCCCGTCGAGCGGGAGGCCGGTGAAGAACTTGGCCGCCATGCAGCCGCCCTGGCACGAGTCGTAGTGCATGCACGACGCGCACGCGCCACCGGTCTGCGGCTGGCGCAGCTCGGTGAACAGGTCCGAGTTCTCCCAGACCTCCTTGAACCCGCCGGGCGAGCGGACGTTGCCGGCGAGGAAGTTCTCGTGGATCGCGAACGGGCAGGCGTAGACGTCGCCGACCGGGTCGATCAGGCACACCACGCGTCCCGCGCCGCACAGGTTCAGCCCGGGGAGCGCCTCGCCGAACGCGGAGAGGTGGAAGAACGAGTCGCCGGTGAGCACCTGGTCGCCCTTGGCGACGAGCCAGTCGTACATCTGCTTCTGCTGCGACGGGAGCGGGTGCAGCTCGTCCCAGACGTCGGCGCCGCGGCCGGACGGGCGCAGGCGCGTGATGCGCAGCTGGGCGTTGTACTTGTCGGCGATCGACTTGAACTCGTCGAGCTGGTCGACGTTCTGGCGCGTCATGACGACGGAGATCTTCGGCTGCCCGAAGCCCGCCTCGGCGAGGTTCTCCAGCGCGCGGATCGCGGTGTCGTACGAGCCGGGGCCGCGCACGTGGTCGTTGACCTCGGCGGTGGCGCCGTCGAGCGAGATCTGCACGTCGACGTAGTCGGTGCGCGCGAGCTGCTCGGAACGCTTCTTGTCGAGCTTGATGCCGTTCGTGGAGAACTTGACGCCGACGTTGTGGTCGATCGAGTAGTCGAGCAGCTCCCAGAAGTCCGGCCGCACGGTCGGCTCACCGCCGCCGATGTTGATGTAGAAGACCTGCATCCGCTGCAGCTCGTCGATCACGCCCTTGGCCTCGGCGGTCGTGAGCTCGCGGGGGTCGCGCCTGCCGGAGGACGACAGGCAGTGCACGCACGCCAGGTTGCAGGCGTAGGTGAGCTCCCAGGTCAGGCAGATCGGGGAGTTCAGGCCGTACTGGAAGTGATCGACCAGCTTCACGAACGCTCCTCGATGGTTCCGTTGGCTGCCAGACCGGCGAGAGCACGCAGGTAGGCGGGGCGCTGGGATTCCTCGACGCCGGCCGCCTCGATGGCGGCGTGGACGTCGGGGTGGTTCTCGAGACCGGAGACGACGGCGACGAGCTCGGGTGTCTTCAGGAACGACAGCTTGCGGGTACCGAAGTGGTAGACGAGAGCGCCGAAGGGCTCGGGGCGCAGCGCCACGCTCGGGCTGCACCGGTAGGGCAGCCCGGGGTCGAACGCCGGGCCTGCCGAGGCAGACCCGGCGCCGGCATCCGCCACGGTGCTAGTAGACACCGCACATGCCGTCGATCGAGACCTCTTCCACGAGGGTCTCCTCGACCAAAGGCTCTTCGGGGGCGGATTGGGCATCCTGTGCGGGGGCCATCGGCAGCTCCTGACGTCGCGGGTATCGGGCGTCCCGACGCTAATTGGCACCGGGTGCCAAAGACAAGAGCCGCTCACCGATCGACAGGGCGTGCCTGTCCGATCGGAGGGGCGCGAGACTGGCCGCGTGACCGAACCGCTGCTGCATCTGGCCACCCCCGCCGAGTGGCGGGCCCATCTGGCGGCGGGGGCGATCGTCCCGTCCGTCGCCGAGTTCGTGCACCTCTCGACGCCCGCGCAGGTGGCCCTGCCCGCCGGACGGCTGTTCGCCGGGCGCACCGACCTGCTGCTGCTCGTGCTCGACCCCGACCGGATCGGCGTCCCCGTGAAGTGGGAGCCGGGCCTGCCCACCGACCCGGCCGACATGCGGTTCCCGCACGCCTACGGCCCGGTGCCGACGAGCGCCGTCGTCGCCGTGCCGCCCTACCGCCCGCGCACGGACGGCGGGTTCGACGCCCCGGCGATCCCGCCCCTCGACGACGCCGCGCGCACGTCGGAGTTCTCGCTGCTCCGCCGCGTCGCGACCACCGAGGAGCCGGTGAGGGGCGGGGTGGCGGTGCTCACCGCACCGGTGTCACGCTCCCACCAGCACAACCAGCTGCTCCTCGACGGCCCGACCGATGTGGCCGCGCTCGTCGCCGACGCCGACCGGGTGCTCGGCGGGGCCGGCCTGCCACACCGGCGCGCACTGCTGTCCGGGCAGCACCTCGCCCCCGTCGCGTCCGCGCTGACCGGGCTGGGCTGGGAGGTCGAGGAGCTCATCGGCATGGCCGCCCCACCGCCCGCGGTACGGCCGGCGTCGAGCGGCGCCGCGGGGCGGATCGACATCGAGACCGCGCGCCCGTTCTGGGACGCGATGTGGCGCCGCGAGCTGCGCGGCGTCGACGACGTCACGGTCGCGCAGCTCACCGACCGCCACCTCCTCGAGGACGAGGTGGTGGACCTGCGCTGCCTGGCCGTCCGCGAGGAGGGGGAGGTCGTCGCGGCCTGCCTGCTCAAGGTCGACGGCGCCACCGCCGTCGTCGACGCCGTGGACACCGCGCCCGGCCACCAGCGCCGGGGCCACGGGAACGCCCTGCTGGCAGAGGCGTTCGCGCAGGCCGGAGCGGCCGGCTGCGACCTCGTCACCCTGCAGGCGGACGTCGCGGACTGGCCCCGCGACTGGTACGCGCGGCGCGGCTTCAGGGCGGTGGCGCGGGGCTGGGTCGTGAGCCGCGCGTGAGCCGAACCCTCCCTCGTGCCCGTGCCGACCTGCCCGATCGGAGGGTGTCCTCCCCGTCGCCGTGACGGTCTTTCTGTGCGTCGGCCCACAACGCCCCTAGCGTCGCCTTCGACCACCCCCCTGCACCAGAAAGGGCTGCCATGCAGGTCGAAGAGATGCTTCCGCAGTTTCCGATCAAGGAGTTCCACCCGTTCCCGAGGGCGCTGCTGGGCCCGGGAGCGCACGAGCTGATCGGTCCGGAGGCCCTCAAGCTGGGCTTCAAGAAGACGCTGGTGATGACGTCCGGCCTGCGCGGCTCGGACATCGTGCACAAGATCGTCGAGTCGATGAAGTACCACGGCCTCGAGGTGGTCGT